>JARRMM010000024.1:12310-30986 GCA_037386005.1 Deinococcales bacterium
GCCGGCGGCGGAGGAGCGCCGCCGCGACGCGCCTCCGCCGCCGTCGAAGAAGGCGTCGTGGTCCGGGTCGTGGGCGATGTCCGGAACGCCGGGGTAGGACGCGAGGGGGGCGGGCGGATGGTCCGCGTCGACGGGCGCCAGCACGGTGTCCTCGCCCCACGGGTCCCTGGGGTCGTCGTGGCCCCTTGGGTCGTCCGTGTGGCGCGGGTTGTCGTCGGGAGCGCGCTCGCCCACGTCCGTCATTGTCGCATGGGCGGGGGCCGGGCGCTCATGCGGGGAGGGGCGCGGCGGGTGGCAGCGCCGTGCGCGGCAGCAACGCGGCACCGAACGTCGTCAAGCCGGGCTTCCGGACCCGGCTCCCCGGTGCAGGAGGTGCCGTTCGGGACCCCTACGAATGAACGTCAAGCCGGGTGATACGAGGGACGCACCCGTCCGGGCGGGAAGCGCGGCGCGCGCGTGCTGGACGCGCTCCGCGCGGCCGAGGTGGCTGGTGGTCCGGCAGAGGCGAAAGCAGGGCTTTCGGGCTTCCGGGGGGCGCCAGGAGGAGGGCGGGCCTGCCGGGCCAGGGGCGGCCGGTGCCGTTCAACCAGCCTTGACGTTCATCCGAAGGGGTCTGGACAGACGCCCCTACCCCCTGGCGCCGCCTGCCGTCACAACTCGCTTGACGTTCGTGCCCGGAAGCCCGCGGTGCCCCGGGCGGCACGCACACTCAGTCCTGGAGCTGCTCGAACGCCTCCTTGGGGAAGACCTCGCCCGCCGGTCGCACCTGCGGGTCGGGCGCGGGACCCGTGTCGGACCAGCCCTCGGACTCCAGCGTCATCAGCGGACGCACGTTCATATCGTGGGTGCAGCGGATCTGGCAGGACAACCGCACCTGCCCGAGCAACTTCTTCTCCTGCAGCTTGTCGTGCTCGGCGCGCGTCATCACGCCGGGCTCGCCCTTCGCGAACTCGACGCGGCAGGTGGTGCAGCGCGCCTTGCCACCGCAGCGGTGGCCGATGTGCACGCCGGCGCGCTCGATGGCGAGCACCAGGCGCGTGCCCTCGTCGATCTCGATGGTGGTGTCGCGGACGGTCAGCTTCGGCACCGATACCTCCTCGTGCCGGCCGGGAGCCGGCCGTCCCAAGCTACCGTGTCGGCGCTGCGTCTGTCACGCGGACTCGAGCCGCCCGGCGACCTCGCGCCCCACGCTCCGCGCGTCCCGCACGCAGTCGTTGAGGCCGATGCCGCGGTAGGCGTTGCCGGTGAGCGCCAGGCCCGGCACCGTGGCCACCGCGCCGGCCGCCTCCTCGACACGCTGGCGATGCCCCAGCACGTACTGCGGGATGCCGCGCCGCCAGCCCACCACGTGCACCATGGTCGGCCGGGCCGTGATGCCGAGGCTGACGCGCAGGTCGTCGCGGACCACGGCCACCGCCTCCTCCTCGCTCAGATCGAGGAAGCCTGGGTCCTGCACGCCACCGGCCAGCGACCGGAGCAGCACCGTGCCCTCGGGCGCCTGGGGCGGGAACAGCGTCGATGTCCACAGCGAGCCCAGGATGCGCAGCCCCTGCCCGGGCGGCACCAGGAAGCCGAAGCCGTCGAGCGTCGCCGGCACCGACGCACGCGGGTAGCCGAGCGCCACCACGCGGATCCCTGCGTACGGGATGGCCTCCAGGGGCGCCGTCGCGGCGGGCGCGACCTCGCGCAGCAGCTCGGCCGCGGCGTACGCCGGCGTCGCCAGAATCACGGCGTCCGCCTCGAGGGTCCGGGGCGTGAGCGGCTCCGCCAGCACCACGCGCAGGCGGCCCTCGGCGCCACGTTCGATCCTCTCGACCGACACGCCCGTGTGCACCGCCGCACCGAGGGTCTCCGCCAGCGCCTGCGTGAGCCGACCTGCGCCACCGCGGCGGAAGCTGGTGAGCCGGCCGCCGGGTCCCGACGGGCCGCCGGCCGCGCGCAGGGGCGTCTCGCCCCGCGCCCGGGCCGCCCGCCGCACCCGCTGCTGCGCCAGCATGCCCCGCACCAGCCCGCCGTGCTCGGCCTCGAGCCGGTGCATGCGCGGGAACAGCGCCTGCAGGCTCGAGCGACGCGCGTCGCCGGCCGACACGCCGGCCACCATCGGCGCCACCATCACGTCGGCGAACTCGCGCCCCAGCCGGCGCGAAGCGAAGCCGTGGACGGTCTCCTCACGCCCGGGGTCGGCGGCCGGCAGGAAGGGCTCGAGCGCCATGCGCGCCTTGCCGACGGGCGACAGCAGCGGCGAGCGCAGCAACGCGCCGGCGCCGGTGGGGACCGGCACGAGCCGGCCACGGAAGAACAGGAAGCGCTTCTGGGCGGCCTCGGAGGCCGGCAGCAGTTCGTTCTCCAGGCCCAGGTCGAGGCTGAGTTGGTAGGCGTCGGGCACGTTGGTGAGGAAGCCGTTGGGGCCGCGGTCGACCAGGAAGCCGTCGACGGCGTCGCTGGTGGCGGTGCCGCCGGGGCGCTCCTCGCGCTCGAGCACCACGACCTCGGCGTCCGGGCGCTGCCGGCGCACTTCGAAGGCGGCGCTCAGGCCGGAGATGCCGCCCCCCACCACGACGACGCGCGGCCCGCCCTCGAGCGTCACCTCAGACGGTCCGCGAGAACGGCGATGGTCCGGTCGACTTGGCCTGGAGGTAGCGGTCGAACACCATGGCGACGTTGCGGGGCAGCAGCCGCCCGAGCTCGCCCGCCTCGAGGCGGTCGGGGCCGAAGCGGACCAGCCCCTCCTCCGCCAGCGGGACCAGCGCCTGCAGCTCGCGCGCGAAGTAGCGGTCGAAGACGATGCCGAAGCGCTGCTCCAGCGCACGCTTGTCCACGCGGAAGTGGCACATCCAGTCGCGGATGAGCTGCTGGCGCAGGCGGTCGTCGTCGTCGAGGCGCACGCCGCGCGCCACCGGCACCCGGCCCGCGTCCACCACCTGCTCGTAGCGGTTGAGCTTCTTCTCGTTCTGGACGTAGGCGCCGCCGACCTCGCCGATGGCGGACACGCCGAACCCCACCATGTCGGGCGCACGCGAGGTGGTGTAGCCCATGAAGTTGCGCCACAGCCGCCCCTCGCGCTGGGCGCGCACGAGATCGTCCTCGGGCAGCGCGAAGTGGTCCATGCCGACGTCGACGTAGCCGCCGGCGAGCAGGCGCTCGCGGGTGAGCTCCAGGAGCGCCAGCTTGGCCTCGCCCCGAGGGATCGCTTCCTCGGGCAGCGCGCGCTGGTGGAGGTGCGTCTTGGGAAGGAAGGCGAAGGAGTAGACCGCCAGCCGGTCGGGCCGCAGCTCGAGCACCCGGTCGAGGGTGCGCGCCAGGCTGTCCGGCTTCTGGTAGGGCAGGCCGTAGATCAGGTCGAGGTTGGTGGAGCCGAAGCCGAGCCGGCGAGCGGCCTCCATGAGGGCCGCCGTCTGCTCCACGCTCTGCACCCGTCCGATGGTGCGCTGCACGTCCTCGTCGAAGTCCTGCACGCCGAGCGAGAGGCGGTTGAAGCCGAGCTCGGCCAGGCGTTCGAGGTGCTCCACGGAGGTCACGCGCGGGTCCACCTCGAGCGCGACCTCGGCCCCCGGCAGGATGCGGAAGTGCTTCCGGTAGTGCTCCATCAACCGGGTCAACGCATCGGGGCCGTAGTAGGTGGGCGTGCCGCCACCGAGGTGGAACTGCGCCACGTCGCGGCGATCGCCGAGCAGCGGTGCCACCATGTCGATCTCGCGGTAGAGGCGTTCCAGATAGGCGTCGGCAACGGCCAGGTGCGGCGTGATCACGACGTTGCAGGCGCAGTAGAGGCAGCGCTCGGCGCAGAACGGCAGGTGCGTGTACAGCGCCAGCGGCACCTCGGGCTGCTGCGCCGCGCGCGCCAGGGCGGCGCGGTAGGCGTCCTCGTCGAAGGCGTCGGTGAACTCGACGGCGGTGGGGTAGGAGGTGTAGCGCGGACCGGGGCGGTCGAGCCGGCGGACGCGCTCCCTCAGGGTCTCGCGGTCGGCCGCCGCGCGGGTCCCGTGCGGGAGGCCCGAGACGCGGTCGGCGCCGCCGTCGGTGCCGCCGTGCCGGCGCTCGTCGCCGGGTCGGGCTCCCTCGGGCGTGGGGTTCGGGGTCGTCACCCGCTCAGTCTAGGAGCGTCCCGGAGGGGCGGGTTGGGACATTTGTCCCGCCTTGAGGTACGGGTCGCGTGCCTGGACCCTCTGGGCCGCTTCCCATGGTCCGGGCCCCTCCCTTGCGACGACCGGGCATGCTGGCTTCACGCGGGGGCGCCGGTTCACTCGGGAGGTCCATCGCGCCCCCGCTCCCTCCCGTCCGCGACCGCACCGCTCAGGTCCGATCACCGCCCCGGATCACCGCCCCGGATCACCATCCCGGATCACCATCCCGGATCACCATGCCGGATCACGACGCCCTCCTCCACACGGCACATCTCCAATGGGGCTACGTGACGGCCCAGCAGGCCGCCGCCTGCGGCTTCAGCCGACAGCTGTGCCACCACTACTGCCGCAAGGGCTCGTGGGTCCACGTGGCCCGTTCCCTGTTCCGCGTCCACGCCGTCCCTGCGCGCCCCGACGAGGATCTGGCGCGCGTCAGCCTGCTCGCCCACGACAAGCGCGGACGCCCCGCCGGCGTCCTCTCACACCACACGGCGCTCTACCTCCACGGCATGCTGACGCAGCGGCCCGACCGCATCCACATGAGCCTCGACCCCATGTCGCGAGCTTTCGAGCCCGAGGGCGTCGTGGTGTTCCATCGCCGGATCGACCTCCCGTGGAGGAGCGCCGGCGAGCCCGCCTGGCCGGCGTGGCTCCAACCGGCGAAGGGACCGCCGCCCCCCGATGAAGGGCTGAGCACGCCACGACGCTTCCACTGGGTGGAGCCCTGGCGGCCCCGCGCGGTCGCCACCGGACCCCGTGCCGGCGGCCGCCAGCCGTCGGTGGCGGCCGCGGACATCGAGGACCGCGGCTGCTTCCGCGTGACCACGCCGCTCCGCACCGTCCTCGACGCCATGACCTGGCGCCGGCACCACGACCTCTCCGAGGTCATCGAGCGCGGCCTCGCCATGGGCCTCTACGACCTCGACGGGCTCCTCCAGGGCATCGAGACGATGCTCCGCGTGCCCGGCGAGCGGGCGCTCTGGGAGGTGAAGCGCGCACTGCAGCGGCGGGCGCGCGGGACCGCGCGCGACCTCGCGACGATCCGGATGCGGATCTTCTCCGTCGAGCACCGCCACGGGCAGCCGTTCGGCCCGGCGTGGGCGCTTCGCGATGCCGAGGACGAGCTCGCGGAGATCGGGCTCGCCGAGGACGAGCTCGCGGACGACGAGCTTGCCGTGGAGCGTCCGGGCGCGGGCGAGGAGGAAGGCGGGGGGTAGGGGGGTGTCGTTGTGGCGCCTTCGGACGAAGGTAAAGCCCGGTACGACGCGACCGTCGTTCTCCCGATCACGCCTCGCGATCACCCCGCCCTCGACAACGGCTCGTCCCCACGCCGTGCTACCCCGCAGCCGTGCCCCGGCGATCGTACGTCGGAAGAAGCCCTGTCCCAGACAAGATACCCGGACTTCCACGCCGGCCGGCCAGGCCGGAAACGAGGCTTGACATCGATCCGAAGCCTCCCAACACGACCCCCTCCCCTCCGAGCCGGAGCGGAAGCGAGATTGGACATCGCCCGCCACGCAGTCGCCGCCCGCTCCGCCACAAGACGTCGGCCGCACCTACCGCTTCGGTAAGCTGGGTAGACAAAGGAGGGTTCGATGAAAGAGAGCATCCTCCGAGCGGCCGCGATCGCTGCGCTGGCCCTCGCGCTCATCATGTCCGTCACCACCTGGGTCGGGGTCAGCACCTCCTCGGCACGTGGCAGCTTCTTCATGGGCTTCTTCGAGTTCGCGCTCATCCTGTTCCTGGGGGCGGTCGCCTGGGCGCTGTTCAACGCGCTGGCGGACACGGTGGAGAACCGCGGCACGCTCGAGATGCTCACGGTGCGGATGGCCAAGATCGAGGCCGCGCTCGAGCGCCTCGCGCCGGAAGCGGCCGCCGAACCCCACGGCGAGCCCGGCGGCGGACCTCGCAGCGAGCCCCGCGCCGAAGCACACCCTGCCACGCCGCCGGCCGATGAGGCCGAGCCGGCCGGAGAGGAGCGACGTTGATCCATCACACCGTCCAGGGCACGAAGCTGCCCGCACTCGGCTTCGGCACCTTCCGCTTGCCCGGCGACGCATGCCGGGAGGGCGTCGAGCACGCGCTCGAGATCGGCTACCGGCACATCGACACCGCGCAGGGCTACCACAACGAGGAGTTCGTCGGCGAGGGCATGAAGCGGGCGGGCGTGCCCCGTGAGGAGATCTTCCTCGTCTCCAAGGTGTCACCCGACAACTTCGCCAAGGACCTGGCCAACACCAGCACGCTCGAGAGCCTGCGCAAGCTGCGCACCGACTACGTCGACCTGATGCTGCTGCACTGGCCCAACCCGGACGTGCCGCTCGAGGAGCCGCTCACCAGCCTGGCGCGGCTCCAGCGCGAGGGCGCCGTCCGGCACATCGGAGTGAGCAACTTCCCGCCGAGCATGGTGGAGGCGGCGATGGACGTCACGGAGCTGTTCTGCAACCAGGTGGAGTACCACCCCTACCTGTCGCAGACGAAGCTCCTCGAGCAGGCGGACGCGCACGACCTGCTGTTGACCGCCTACTGCCCCATCGCCCGCGGCAAGGTCCTCGACGATCCGGTCCTGCGCGACATCGGCGCCAAGTACGGCAAGACGGCGGCGCAGGTGACGCTGCGCTGGCTCGTCCAGCAGGAGCGCGTGGCCGCCATCCCGAAGTCCGCGCACGCCCAGCGGCGCATCGACAACTTCGACATCTTCGACTTCGAGCTCACCGAGGAGGAGATGCAGGCCGTGTTCGCGCTCGACCGCGGCGAGCGGCTCGTCGACCCCGCGGGCGGGCCCGACTGGGAGCGCTGAGCCCCGCCTCGACCCCCGCCTCGAGCCCCGCCTCGACCCCCGCCTACGCGCCCGGCAGGAGCCAGACCGTCAGCCACAGCGCGCCCATGCCGACCGCCAGCGTCGCCGGCACGCTGCGCGTGCGGTAGGCGACGGCGGCCGCCAGCGCGCCGGCCACCAGCCGGGCGGTGTCGGCCGGCGCCCAGGGCCGGCCGAGGTCGACGAAGACCGGCAGCACCAGCGCCGCCAGGACCGCCGCAGGCACGTAGTCGAGCGCGCGCCGCAGCAGCGGCGGCAGCGTCATGCGCTCGCCCAGCAGCAGGAACGACGCCCGGAACAGGTAGGCGAAGAACGCCATCCCGAGCATCATCAGCCAGAAGGCGCCCGGCCTCACCGGTCCGCCTCCGGGGCGTAGCGTCGCCGGCTCCCGCCCTCGACCAGCGTGCCGGCGGCGATGCCGGCCAGCGAGCCCAGCAGCATGCCCAGGTTGAGCGGCAGCCCCGCCAGCACCACCGCGGCCGTGCCTCCTACGACGGCCGCCAGCAGCTTCGGCCGGTCGCGCAGCGCGGCCGCCAGCAGCGCCAGGAAGACCAGCGGCACCGCGAAGTCGAGATGCCAGGAGGGCGGCACGGTCGCGCCCAGGAGCGCCCCCGCCGCCGCCGACGTGGTCCAGGTGAACCACAGCGGCAGCCAGGAGGCCAGCAGGTAGTCGCGCTTGCTGGCTGGCGGGTCCTCCGCCTCGAAGCGGTGGAGGGCCAGCACGAAGCCCTGGTCGGTCGTGAAGAAGACGATGAAGAAGCGCCAGAAGCGCGGCAGGTCGGTCAGGTAGCGCGCCAGCGCGGCGCTGTACATGGTGAAGCGGAGGTTGATCATGGTGGTCGTGGCGAGGATCACCAGGACCGGAGCACCCACGCTCACGAGCTGGTACGCGGCGAGCTGCGAGGCGCCGGCGAACACCAGGTAGGGCATCAGGATCGCCTGCAGCTTCGCGAGGCCGACCTGCACCGCGCCAAGACCCACGATCGCCCCGAACGGCACGACGGCGACGGCGATGGGGAGGCTGTCGCGAAGGCCCAGGGCGACCGAACGGCGCTCGAAGGTCATGCGGCCGAGTCTACCCGGGCGAGCGCCCCGCAGGCGTCGCCGACACCCGCGCGTGCACGAGGCCGACCTTCGGCGGCTCCGACGTCACGGCGAAGCCCTGCCTCCTCTGCTACACTCGGCGCTCCGAACGAGGAGGCTCCCATTCGTGACCGAGCCCCGCTTGGAGCGTGATCCGGTAGGCGCGCAGGAGGCCGGCCCGCGCGGCGTCCGGGCGTCGCTGCGCAGCGGGGTGCTCTACGCGCTAGCGATCGGCGTCGTCGCGGCGGTGGGCACGTACCTGGGCGTCCGCAGCGAAGCGCCGCTCTACCGCGCCTCCGTGGTGTTGATCGCTCCCGACCAGATCGGTGCCACGGCAGGCGCCGGCGTGAGCATCGCGCCCCCGATCGATCCCTCGGTCTACCGCGCGGCGCTGGTCCAGGCCGGGGTCGCCCGGGAGGCTCTGGCCGCACTCCACCGGCGGCCGCCCAGCACTGCGCAGCTCGCGTCGTTCCTGCGCAGCGTGCGGCTCGAGTCACGCCGGCTGGACGCCTCCAGCCTGGTGCGGCTGTCGGTGGTCGGCGCCGATCCGGCCGCCGCGCAGGCCTCGGCCCGCGTGCTGGCGGCCACCTTGACCGCGTGGGACCGCGACCGCGCCAGCCGGGCGATGCCGGTATCGGCGGTGGCGGTGGGCCGGCTGCATCCGCTCAGCGGGGCGCCGCCGACCGTGGAGCGCGTGCATCCGAGGATCGCCTTCAAGACCCTGGCGGCCGCACTCCTCGGCGCTGTCGCCGGGCTCGGGGTGGGGGCGCTGCGCTCGGCGCTCCAGCCCCGTCTGCTGGGCCGCCTCGACCTGGCCTCGACCAGCCGGCTGCCGGTGCTGGCCGAGCTGTCGACCCTGCACCGTCCCTCGCGCGGCGGCCGGACCCAGGCGCCGAGCCCGCTCCTCGCCACCCTGCTGCGAGAGACGCGGCACCGTCCCGCGTTCACCGTCGCCATCGCCAGCCCGCGCCACGCCGCCGAGAAGGAGGGCGTGGCCGCGTCGCTCGCCGGAGAGCTCGCCCGCGCCGGGCGCACGACGCTCCTGGTGGACGCCGACCTGCGCCGCCCGAGCGACGCCTACGGCCTCGACCCGTCCGCGGTGAGCGCCGCACCGCTCGAGGTCCGGCTCGAGCATCCCGAGCGGAGCTACCCGTCGGCGAGGGTCGACATCGGAGCCGGGACCCCCTTGGCCACCTCGTTCGACTTCGTCCCCAGCTTCACCTCCGCGGCCGATCCGGCGACCCTCCTCGGCCGCCCCTTCGCGGAGCTGCTGCGCGCCTGGGAGCGGGCCTACGACGCCGTGCTGATCGACTGTCCGCCGGTGTTACCGACCGCCGACGCGCTGGCCGTCGCCCCCTGGTGCGACGGCGTGGTGCTGTGCGCCGCCCGCCACGTGACGCGCCGTCACGACGTGACGGACGCCCTCGAGCGCCTCCACGAGGTGCGGGTCCGCGTGCTGGGAGCCGTCCTGACGCGGTCGCGCGCCAGCGCCCCGCTGCGCCCCCGCCGCACCCTCCGCGGCGACCTGGCGGGATTCGACCCCTACACCAGTCTGGTCGACGAGACCGCCCCCGAGGCCCTCGGCGCGGCCCGGCACGTGCCGAAGCGGCCACGGCAGCGGTCATAGAACGACCACCCGCCGGGCACTATCGTTGACGTAGAAGGCTCGGAGCCCGCCGGCACGGGGGCGCCTTCGCCGACCTGCCGGGGGACCGGTCGCGGAGGGATCCGAATCCCGCCTTCGACTCGCCTCTCCACCGTCTTCCCGCTGCCCAGCGAGTCCACGGGAGTTGGCGCCGTGACGATCACGACCCGCATCCGCGCTCGGAGCGAGTTCCTCCCCTTCGCGCGGCCCTGCCTCGGCGAGGAGGAGATCGCCGAGGTCGTCGACACGCTCCGCTCCGACTGGCTCACCACCGGCCCCAAGACCAAGGCGTTCGAGAGCCGTTTCGCGGCCGCCGTCGACGCCCCGGGCGGGACCAGCGTCATGCTCAACTCCTGCACCGCCGGGCTGCACCTGGCGCTGGCGGCGCTGGGCGTGGGCCCGGGCGACGAGGTGATCGTCCCCACGCTGACCTTCGCCGCCACCGCCAACGTGGTGCTGCACCTGGGAGCGCGGCCGGTGCTGGTGGACGTGCTCGAGGACACCCTCTGCATCGACCCGGACGCGGTGGAGCGGGCCATCACGCCGGCCACCCGGGTGGTGATGCCCGTGCACTACGGCGGCCACCCCGCCGACCTCGACGCCATCGATGCCCTCGCGGCCCAATACGGCCTCGAGGTCGTGGAGGACGCCGCACACTCGGCGCCCAGCCGCTACCGCGGGGTGACGATCGGCAGCCGGCCGACCCTCGCCGCCTTCAGCTTCTACGCCACCAAGAACCTGACGACCGCCGAGGGCGGCGCGCTGACGGGCGCGTCCGAGCCGCTCGAGCGCGCGCGGATGCTGTCGCTGCACGGCATGTCCAAGGACGCCTGGAAGCGCTTCGATCGTCAGGGCTCCTGGGAGTACGACATCGTGGCGCCGGGCTACAAGTGCAACATGACCGACATCGCGGCCTCGCTCGGCCTGCACCAGCTCGCGCGCCTGCCCGCCTTCCACGCCCGCCGGCAGGAGCTGGCGCGGCGCTACCAGGAGGCCTTCGCCGCCTTGCCCGAGCTGCAGCCCCCGACCGAACGCCCCGACGTGGTGAGCAGCTGGCACCTGTACGTGCTGCGCTTCCACACCCAACGCCTGCGCCTGGGCCGCAACGCCATCATCGAGGAGCTCAAGGCGCACAACATCGGCACCAGCGTGCACTACCGGCCGGTCCACATGATGTCGTACTACCGGGACGCCTTCGGCTACGCTCCGGACGCCTTCCCGGTGGCCCGGGACGCCTTCGAGCGGATGGTGTCGCTGCCGCTCGATCCGCGGCTGAGCGACGACGACGTGGACGACGTCATCGCCGCGGTCGAGGACATCGTCACGCGCTATCGGAGGTAGCCGTGCTCAAGCGGGCCTTCGACCTGGTCGCGGCGAGCGCCGGCCTGCTCGTCCTCTCGCCGCTGCTGCTGGCGGTCGCCGTGGCGGTGGCGGTGAGCTCGCCGGGCCCCGTGCTGTTCCGCCAGGAGCGTGTCGGGTTGGGGGGGCGCACCTTCCGCATGCTGAAGTTCCGCACCATGCACGTGGACGCCGAGCGGGCCGGCGGCCTCCTCACGGTCGGCGCCGATCCCCGGGTGACGCCGGTCGGCGCGTTCCTCCGGCGCTTCAAGCTCGACGAGCTGCCGCAGCTCGTCAACGTGGTGGCGGGCGACATGTCACTGGTCGGGCCGCGGCCCGAGGTCCCTCGCTACGTCGCCCGCTACGACGAGCGCCAGCGGCGCGTGCTCGCCGTGAGACCCGGCATCACCGACCCGGCCTCCGTCGCCTACCGCAACGAGAGCGAGCTGCTGGCCGGCGCCTCCGACCCGGAGGCCACCTACCTGCACGACATCCTCCCGGCCAAGCTGGAGATGAACCTCGCCTACCTCGAGCGCCGCAGCCTGAGCGCCGACGTGGGCGTCATCCTCCGGACGCTGGCGCGCGTCTTCGGGCCGAGGCGATGACGGTGGCCGGCGGCGGACTGGTCCTGTCGCTCGACTTCGAGCTCGGCTGGGGGGTGGCGGACACGCTGGCGGCGAACGGAGGCTACCGGCGCCACCTGCTGGGGGCCCGCGAGGCGGTGCCCCGCATCCTCGAGCGCTTCGCCGCGCACGGGGTGGGAGCGACCTGGGCGACGGTGGGGATGCTCTTCGCGACCTCGCGCGAGGAGCTCGTGGCGCACGCGCCTCCGGCCGAGCTGCGCCCCCGCTACCGCGACCCGCGCCTCGACGTCTACCGGCTGCAGGTGGGCGAGGATGAGCGCCGCGATCCGCTCCACTACGCGCCCTCGCTGATCGACGCCATCGCCGCCTGCCCCGGCCAGCGCATCGGCTCCCACAGCTTCGCCCACTACTACAGCCTGGAGCGCGGCCAGACGCGCGCGACGTTCGAGGCCGACCTGCAGGCCGCCGTGACCCTCGCCGCCGCGCGCAGCCTCACCCTGCGTTCGTACGTGTGGCCGCGCCACCAGCTCCGCGCGGACTACCTGCCGATCCTGGCGCGCCACGGCTTCACGGTGCACCGCGGTCCCGAGCCGAACGTCCTCAACCGCCCTCACCGCGGTGCGTACAGCCCGCTGGCGGTGCGGGCGGCGCGGCTCACCGACGCCTACCTCGGCCTGACCGGCCCGAACCTGGTGCGCTGGAGCGCGTTGACGCCCGTGGGCGGACTGGTGGACGTGCCGGAGAGCCGCTTCCTGCGACCCGTGGCGGCACGGGCGACGGCGCTGGAGCCCCTGCGGCTGCACCGCATCACCACCGCCATGCGGCGCGCGGCCGCGACCGGCGCGCTCTTCCACCTCTGGTGGCACCCCCACAACTTCGGCGCCGACGTGGGCGCCAACCTACGCGCGCTCGACGTCCTGCTGCGGGCGTACGACGAGCTGCGCGACCGCTACGACTTCGCCTCCTACAGCCTGGAGGACGTCCGTGCCCGCGTCGCGGCCGGGGTGCCGGCCTCGGGCAACCGCGCGGGCCCGGCGACCGCGTCCACGTCCTGACCACGTGGACCTCCGGAGCGTGTCGACGTCCTGACCTCGCCCGGTCGTCAGGCCGGCGCCCGCAGCAGGCGCTCGTAGAGCACGTCGTGCAGCGCCAGCACCTGCGTCAGGTCGAACGGCCGCATGGCCAGGCGGCCGCGGCGCCCCATGGCGGCCGCTTCCGCTGGGTCGTCCACCAGGCGCCGGATGGCGGCAGCGAGCGCCTCCACGTCGCCGACCTCGTGCAGGATGCCGGTGCCCTCGTCCACCAGCTCCTCGACGCCGCGGATGCGGCTGGCGATGACGGGGCGTTCCAGGGCGAGGGCCTCCATCACGCTCCGCGGCAGCCCCTCACGCTCGGAGGGCAGCAGCAACGCCAGCGATGCCCGCAGCAGCGCCGGCACGTCGTCGCGGTACCCCAGCAGCCGTACCCGGTCCGCCAGTCCGAGCCGCTCCGCCTGCGCCCGCACCGCCTCCATCCGCGGCCCGAGGCCGGCGCAGGCCAGCACCACCCGCTCGCGACCGCAGCGCGCCAGCGCCTCCACCGCGTCGAGGTGGCGCTTCCCGGGGTTGAACTCGGCCACCATCAGCAGCAGCGGTTGCCCCTCCTCCAGCGCCAGCTCGCGGCGCACGGCGCCGACGGCGGCGGCGCTCACGCGCGCGGGGTCGTAGCGCGCCGTGTCCACCCCGATGCCGGGCATGTACACCACCCGCTCGGACGCGATTCCGAAGCGCTGCGCCGCGGCCAGGTCCTCGCGGTTGATGACCACCAGGGCGTCGGTCCAGCGGCTGGCCGTCCGCTCCAGCGTGCGGAAGACGAGGTTGCGGGCGGCGGAGTTGCCGCGGAAGAAGTGGAACCCGTGCGCCGTGACCACCACCCGCACCCCCAGCCGACGGCGCAGGTCGCGCAGCGCCAGGCGCGTGACGAACCCCGCCACCGGATCGTGCGCGTGGACGATCGCGTAGCCGTGCTCGTGCACCAGGCGCCGCACCGCCCGCGGCGCGGCCGTGAGGTTGACGGGATCGAGCGGGTCGCGCGTCCACGGGACCTCGTAGACATGGTCGAACGCCGCGGCGCAGGGCGCGCACAGGGTGCCGCCGCGACAGGCGGCGTCGACGCGCCAGCCGCGCTCGCGGTAGTGGGCGGCGTACGGCAGCAGGAAGGCGGTCAGGGTGCTCGGCACGCTGCTGAGCAGCAGCAGGCGGGGCGCTCCCGCCCCCTGCGCCGCCGGCGGTGCGTGGACGGCCGCGCGCGCGTCAGGCCGCGTCGTCGCCACTGCCCTCACCCCTGCGCCGCCGCGCGCACGGCGCGGCGGCGTTCCAGCAGCTCCAGGTAGAGCGCTTCCCAGCGGTCGACGACGCGTTCAATCGCGAACACGCGCTCCACCTTCGACCGTCCCGCCCACCCCCAGCGGGTGCGTTCGTCCTCGGGCATCGCCATGACCTGCTGCATCGCCTGCGCCAGCGCCTCCGACCGGTGGGGGGGCACCAGTAGGCCGTCGACGCCGGACTCGACGACCTCGCGGTTGCCGCCGACGTCGGTGGCCACCAGCGGCAGGCGCGCCACCGCGGCCTCCAGCAACACCATCGGCAGGCCTTCCCATGCCGAGGACATCAGATAGCCATCGGCGGCGGCCATCAACGCGGGGATGTCGCCCCGGTGCCCCAGGAAGCGGACCTGCTCGGCCGGCAGCCCGAGCGCGGCGCGCTGCCGCTCGAGCTCCGCCAGCTCCGGGCCGCCGCCGGCCACCCACAGGACCAACCCCCCGGACTGACCCCCTACCGCTGCGACCGCCCGCAACATGGTCGGGTAGTCCTTCTGCGCCTCCAGCCGTCCCACCGCCAGCCACACGAACGCCGCGCCCGCCCCGAGCGCGCGCCGTACCTCCACACCCGCGCGCTCGTCGCGCGCGAAGGCGCCCACGTCGAGGCCGTTGGGCAGGTAACGGATCTTGCGCCGCGGCACCGCGCCGGCCGCCACGAAGCGCTCGACGCACTCCGGGCACACGTTGGTGGTGAGCGTGCACAGCGGGTCGGTGAGGCGGTAGGCCAGGTCGCGCCAGCGGGCGCCCTCGGGGAGGTTGTGGGCGGTCGAGACCTGCACCGGCATCGGGGCCAGCAGCCGCGTGAGGCGGGTCAGCAGGTTGGCGTGGACCATGTGGCTGTGCACCACGTCCGGCTGCCGGCGCCGCACCTCCCCTGCCAGCCGCAGGACGGCGCGCGGATCGGCCACTCCACGCTGCATGCCGAGGCTCACGAGCGGGATGCCGAGCGCCGCCAGCTCCGTCTGGTAGGCCTCCGGCTCGCGCATGCTGACGATGGCCACGTCGTGGCCGCGGCGCCGCAGCTCGCGCGCCAGCAGGAACACCTGGGTCTCGGCCCCTCCGGTCATCATCGAGGTGGTCACGAGCAACACCCGGCAAGCGGCCCCGGTGTCCGGTGTGTTCATCCGTCCACCCCCAGGACCTCCAGGTAGCGCTTCGCGACCGCATCCCGGTCGTAACGCTCCAGCCACGACTGCGGCGGCGCCGCGCGGCCACGCTCCAGCGCGCCGAGGATGGCCTCCGCCATCGCGACCTCGTCCCCGACCGGCACCAGCGCCCCCAGGTTCCCCCGTGCGCCGCCGTCGAGGATCTCGGCGGGTCCACTGCGGCAGTCCGTGGCGACGACCGGCGCCCCGAGCGCCAGTGCCTGGATGAGCACGTTGGGGAGGCCCTCCCAGGCCGACGACAGCACGAACGCGCCGGCCCGCGCCATGTGCGGGAAGGGGTTGGGCACGAAGCCCGGCAGCGACACCGCCTCCGCCACGGCGAGCTCGGTGGCGAGCGCCTCCAGCTCCGCCCGTTGCTCGCCCTCCCCCAGCACCACGAGCCGGCAGGGCCGCCGGGAGCGGGCCCTGGCGAAGGCGCGGAGCAGCGTCGCGAAGCCCTTCTGCGGCGTCAACCGCCCGGCGGCGAGGACCACCGGCGGCTCCCCGGCGCCGAACCACGGGTGGTCGAGTGGCTCGCGTGCCCCCGCACGCAGGCGGGGGGTCAGCACCGGGTTCTCGATGACGTGCAGGCGCCCGGCCGGGACGTGCAGGCGCTCGGACAGGTCCCGGGCCACGCCGGCGGAGACGGCGACGACGGCGTCCGCGGTGGGGTAGGTCCAGCGCATCAACCGCAGCAGCACGCGCGAGCGCACCTCGCCGGAAGCGAGGTCGCGCGAGACCGTGTTGGCCTCCCGGATCACCGCCCGGATCCCGGGCGCGACACGGCGCACCGCCAGCGCTGCGACGTTGGCGTGCTCCAGGGTGCTGAGCAGGGCACGGGGGCGACGCCGCCGCAGGTAGGCGCCCAGCGGCAGCAGACTGGTCGCCACGCGCGAGCGCCCCAGGTCCACCACGGGCAGTTCGGACGGCACGTCCTCGAGGTAGGGGCCGCGCCGCGACGCCAGCACCAGCTCGGCCGCCACGCCGAGCTCGAGGAAGGCGTCCGCCAGGTCGAGCATCACGCGCTCGGCGCCGCCGGCGTCGAGCGACGGTAGGAACAGCGCCACATCGGGGCGCCCCGCCGCATGCATGGTCAGGGGGCGCCCCGCCGCATGCATGGTCGGAGAGCGCCCTGCCGCAGGCTCGTTCATGGGTTGCCCCGCCGCACGTGCGCTCACGACCCACCCCCTCCGCCCGGGAGCAGCTCGTGGTGTGCCCTCCAGAACGCCGCCGCCGCACGGTCGATCGAGAACTCGGCGCGCGCCCGCGCCTGCAACGCGCTGCCCATCGCCCCCCGCTCCTCGGGAGGCAACGCGCTCATGCGCGCGATGGCGGTGGCCAGGCCCTCGGCGTCGCCGGGCTCGACCAGCCAGCGGTCGTCGTCAAGCAGGAAGGGCACGTCGGAGACGCGTGTGGCGACGCAGGGGCGGGCCATGGCCATGGCCTCCAGCACGGCGTTGGGCAACCCCTCGGTGTCGGAGCTGAGCACCAGGAAGTCGACGCTCCTGAGAAAGCTCGGCGCGTCGGCGACGACGCCCAGCAAGCGGCATCGCTCGCGCAGCCAAGGATCGCCCTCGACCCGCCGGCGCAAGGCGGGCATGAGCTCGCCGTCGCCCGCGAGCACCACGTAGTCCGGCCGGCGTTCGGGGGGCAAGGCCTGCACGGCGTCGAGCAGCAGGTCGGGGCGCTTGACGCGCCGCAACATGCCGAGGAAGCCGGCGACGACCGCGTCGTCGGGAACGCCCCAGGCCGGTCGCAGCGACCTGGCCCGGCCCGGGTCGAAGCGCTCGACGTCGACGCCGTTACGCACCAGTACGATCTTGCGGCGCGGCACCCCCTGCCGCTCCAGGCGCTCGGCGATGGCCGTGGCGTTGGGCAGGAAGCGGTCGGTGAGCACATTGACCAGCGGGGTGAGGAGGCGCTGCGTCCGGGTCACGGTGTACACCGGCGTCAGCGAAAGGTCGGAGTGCATCACCCGGGGAACGCCCGCCAGACGGGCCGACACCCGACCCCACGTCCCGGTCGAGCCGGTCAGGAAGGTGTGGACCAGGTCGGGGCACTCGCGCCGGAAGAAGCGGACGAGTGCCAGCAGGTAGGCCGGGAAGCGCATCGATTCGCGGTCGATGGTGACGACCGGGACGCGCAGGGCCTCCAACCTCTCAACGATGGCGGGCTCCTGGTAGGTGGTGAGGGTGAGGATCGTCAGGTGGATCCTGTCCAGCTCCCGGGGGTCGGCCTCCAGCACCGACGCCAGTTGGGCCTCGGCGCCGCCCATCACCAGCGTGCCGAGCACCAGCACCACGCGCCCTCGGCGTGCTTGCGCCGGCGCATCGGCCCAGCGCGCGGCCAAGCCGTCGGACGACGGCGCCTTCGCGCCAGCGTGTGCGCGATCGGCTCCCGCGGGACCCGCGGTGACCGGCGCCTGGCGGTCCCCGGACCTCACGATCGCTCCTCCAGCTCGTCCCCCGGCGCCGCCTCGCCACCCCAGACCCCTAGCGCCATGGCGAGCCCCAGCGCGGTCCAGTAGGCGAAGTCGTCGGGGATGTTGAGGCTGAGGGCACCGCCGAGCAGGAACCAGACGATGCCGACCATGAGAAGGCCGTAGCGGTTTCGCAAGGCCGCCGCGCGGCGCAACAGGACCACGTGGATCGCGACGAAGAGCGCCACGCCGAGCACGCCGAACTCGTAGAGCATCTGCAGGAAGGCGTTGTGGGTGGAGGTGAGGTCGGCGAAGTTCCGCGCCACCAGAGACTTGCTGCTGTCGAAGCCGTGACCCAGCAGGAGGCTGCCGAGGTCGCCCTCACCGTACGAGGTGTAGGTGGCCTCCCAGATGGGGAAGCGGCTGCCGCCGCTCTCCACCCTCTCGCCCGTGAAGCGCTGAACGAGCCCCTGGCCGCCGGGCAGCGCGAAGCCGGCGGCCGCGACCACCGCCATCACCGCCACGAAGACCAGGTTGCGGCGGCTCTCGCGCACGGCGCGCACCATCAACGCCAGCCCTCCGGCGGCCAGCGCGAGGCTCACGCCGCGCGACGCCAGCAGCAGGAAAGCGTAGACGTGCACCGCCATCAACAGCGCCACCGCCATTGTCGGGGCGAGCCCCTGGCGCCGGCGGATCCGGTCGAGCAGCCAGGCCGCCGCCATGATGGCGCCGATGCCGATCAGGAACGCCACCACGTTCGGATCCATGGCGATGTCGCCGCGGTAGCCGAAGCCGGCGCGGGCCGCGCTGACGATCACCCAGACCGACGTGGCGGCGCTGCCGGCGAGGGCCAGGCCGGTGACCGTGTCCAGCCCCCGGCGCGAGCCCACCTGGAACAGGATCAGGGCGCCGAACAGGTAGGCCAGGACCCGCTGCAGAACGCCGAAATCGACCGCTGCCGTGAAGTCGAGGAAGGAGGCGGCCACCACGAACAAGAAGGCACCGTAGGGCCACAGCACGCGCGGGTCGGCGCGCAGGCCGGAGCCGAACAGCCGACCCACCACCGCCAGGAACAGCAGCGCGTAGAAGGGGTAGAACAGCCCGGGCACGTCCTCCCCGGCGAACACCGACAGGTAGAGGTCGTAGGTGATCCAGTACAGG
>JARRMM010000025.1:0-23999 GCA_037386005.1 Deinococcales bacterium
TCAGCCCTGGCCGGCTCATGGCTGAGACGTGGCGAGTTGGGGACGGTCAGTAGGTCGTGCGCGGGTGCTGCCTGGTGCGGTGAGTCGTCGTTCGCGCGTTGGCGACGCGAGCCTGGCGGGGCAAGAGTAGTCGCGGCAGCATCGAACAGGACGTAAGGACTGGGAGTTCGGCAGGACTGCTGGTGAGCGGGGGATGATCTATCGGCAGGTGGTCAACGGATGCTCGGGTGCGTCCTTCAGGCGGCGGCATGGCCGCTCGACTCTGAAGACATCGACCGGGTTGATCACTTGGCCGAGGCGTAGACGCAGCGCGAACTGGCGTCCCTTGCCAGGCTCGCGGCTGTTCGTTGAACCGGCACAACTCCAGTCCCCGAAACCGTGATGATGAGCCGCGCACATCAGCGTTGACGATGGAGCGCGTGTTGCGCCCAGAACGTCCGTCCCTGACAGCACGAACTCCAACGAGCGCTCGTCTCCACGAATCAAGAACCCCACCCCGGCTATACTCCCGTATGCCCGGCACGACCGACCTCTCGCTGGACACGATGCTCGCGCGCGCCCGCCGCGCCAGCCGGCCCCTGGCCGCGGCCGACCGCAACGCGGCGCTCGAGGCCGTGGCCGAGGCGCTGGAGCGACACGTCGACCGCATCCTCGAGGCCAACGCACGCGACGTCGCCACGGAACGTGAGCGGGGCACCGCCGCCTCGCTCGTCGACCGCCTGACCCTCGACGCGCGCCGGGTGGCGGGGATGGCCCGGGGATGCCGCGAGGTGGCCGACCTGCCCGATCCGCTGGGACGGGTCCTCGACGGCTGGCGCCTCCCGAACGGCCTCCAGGTCCGCAAGGTGAGCGTGCCGTTCGGCGTGATCGGCATGATCTACGAGTCGCGCCCCAACGTCACCGTCGACGCGGCGGTCCTCGCCATCAAGGCCGGCAGCGCGGTGGTGCTGCGCGGCTCGTCGAACGCCCTGAACAGCAACCGGGTGCTGGTCGCGGTGATGCGCTCGGCCCTGGCATCGGCGGGGCTTCCCGAGGACGCCTTGCAGCTCATCGACTCGCCCGACCGTGCGCTGGTCACCGAGCTGCTGACGGCCCGCGGCCGGGTCGACCTGGTGATCCCCCGTGGCGGCGCGGGGCTGATCCGTCACGTGGTCGAGAACGCCCGCGTGCCCGTCATCGAGACGGGCGTGGGCAACTGCCACCTCTACGTGCACCGCACGGCCGACGTGGCCGCGGCCGAGGCCATCGCGTTCAACGCCAAGGTGCAGCGCCCAGGCGTGTGCAACGCCATCGAAACGCTCCTGGTCGACGCCGAGGTCGCGCCGCGTTTCCTCCCGGCCGCGCTGGCGCGGCTGGCTGAGGCCGGCGTCGAGCTCGTCGGCTGTGAGCGCACGCGCGCGCTGGTCGATGGGGTGGGCGAGGCGACCGAGGACGACTGGGCGACCGAGTACCTCGACCTCAAGCTCGCGGTACGCGTAGTGGACGGGATCGATGACGCCCTCGAGCACATCGCCCGCTACGGCACCCAGCACAGCGAGGCCATCGTGGCGAACGATGTGCCCACGGCGGAACGCTTCCGCCAGGAGGTGGACGCCGCCGCCGTCTACGTCAACGCCTCCACCCGCTTCACCGACGGGTTTGCGATGGGCTTCGGGGCGGAGATCGGCATCAGCACCCAGAAGCTGCACGCGCGCGGGCCGATGGGGCTGGCCGAGATCGTGACCTACAAGTACCTCGTCGACGGCGCGGGCCAGGTCCGCGACTGAGCCTCGGCCGATCAGGCCGAGAGCGGGAGACGGACGACGAGGAGGGCGCCGCCCTCGGGATGGCTCGCGGCTGCCACGCTGCCCTCGTGCAACTCGACCAGCGTGCGCACGATGGCCAGCCCGAGGCCCGACCCTCCGGTCGCGCGGCTGCGGGCGCGGTCCAGCCGGTAGAAGCGCTGGAACACCCGTTCGCGTTCCTCCTCCGGGATGCCCGGGCCGCGGTCGCGGACGCCGAGCTCGGCGGTGCCTGCATCGGTTCGGAGCGTCACGTCCACGCGGCTGCCGCCGGCGTGGGGCGCGAACGAGGCCGTCACCTCGCGCACCAGGACCGCCAGGTCGACGGGGCGCCGGTGCAACGTGAGCTCACCGCTCTCGGCCATCGTGAGCAGACGCAGGTCCTGGACCAGACGCTCGAGCAGCGTGACCTCCTCACCGAGGCGCCGGTAGGTGGCGGGCTCGGCCTCGAGCAGGCCGTCCTCGAGCGCTTCCAGCTCGCCCTTGAGGACGGTCAACGGCGTGCGGAGCTCGTGGGCGATGTCGGCGATGAGGCGCTGCTGCTCGTCCTCCTCGCGCTGCAGGCTGTCGGCCATGCGGTTGAAGGCCTGGGCGACCTCGGCGACCTCGTTGCGGCCGCCTTCCCGGGCGCGGGCGGCGCGCTCGCCGGCGGCGTAGCGGTTCGTCACCGCGGTGAGGTTCCTCAGCGGGCCGGACAGCCGTGCCGACAGCGCCGCTGCCACCGCCGCTGCCACCAGCAGGGCGATGCCGGCCGCCTGCAGGTTGGCTCGCCAGAGGTCGGACCGCAAGGCCTGGCGGCGGGCCTCCGCGAAGGCGGGCCCGGCGCCGGCCGGCGTGGCGCCGCTGCCACCCATCATGCCGGGTCCGGTGCCGCGCGCTGCGGGCGTGTGGCTGGCGTCCTGGGTGGTCACCGGCATGTCGAGCAGGCGGCCCACCCGGCGCGTCGCCACCTGCACGCTCAGCAGCGCCGTGATGGTCACGGCGGCGAGCGCGACCAGCGTCACCACCAGCATCAGTTGGGTCCTGAGTCGCACCCGTCAGCCCCTGAGGCGGTACCCCACGCCTCGGACCGTCTCCAGCCGCTCCGCGCAGTCGCCCAGACGATGCCGGAGGTTCTTGATGTGGGCGTCCACGGTCCGCGTGTCCGCGGACGGGTCCTGGAGCACGTCGAGCAGCTCGCTGCGGTGGAAGGCACGGTTGGGTCGCTCCGCGAGGGCGCCGAGCAGCCGCAGCTGGGTCGGGCTGAGCGTGAGCGGGGTGCCGTCGCAACGGGCTTCGAAGGCGTCGAGATCGACCTCCAGCGTCCCCACCGAGAAGCGTTGTGCGTGCCTGAGTGAGCCCCGGGTGCGTCGGAGCACGGCGCGGAGGCGCGCTACCACCTCGCGGGGGCTGAAGGGCTTGGCGATGTAGTCGTCGGCCCCGAGCTCGAGCCCGACCAGGCGGTCGACCTCCTCGGCCTTGGCCGTCACCATCAGGATCGGCACGTCCGACGTGGCGCGCACCTTGCGCGCGACCTCCAGCCCGTCCATGTCCGGGATCATGAGGTCGAGCAGGATGGCGTCGGGGCTGGCGGCCCGCCACAACTCCAGGGCGCGCCGCCCCGTGGAAGCGCGCTCCGTGAGGTAACCGGCAGCGCGCAGGTAGCGCTCCAGCACCTCCCCGATCCGCGGCTCGTCCTCGACGATGAGGATGCGTTCGTTCACGGTGACCCCACATCAGGGTAACGGGCGCCGTGACGCGCCGCAGTGGACATTCGACCCCGGGCAGGGCTCAGCGTGTGCTAGAGGGCGGACCCGGCAGGCTGGCTCGCAGCCCCGCCGCCAGCGTCTGGCGCTCGGCTGAGCTGAGGCCGGCGTCGGGGTGCAGCCAGGTGTAGTAGAAGGGGGGCATCGCGTGGTCGCGGACGGCGCGGGCCGCGCGGTCGGCGCCGAAGCGGGAGGCGCCCACGTTGGAGAAGTTCAGCGCGGCGCGCCCCTCTGCGACGTGGTGGGCGACCACCCAGGAGACCGGCGCGATACGGCTGTACCAGGGCCAGCGGGTCTCGTTGCTGTGACAGTCGAAGCAAGCGCGCACGGCCAGGGCGCGCGTCGCGGCGCTGTTCCAGGCGGGCTCCGCCACCACGGGCGGATCCTTGCCCAGACCGGGCACCGGCACGAACTGGATCAGGATGGTGAAGGCCACGACGGCGACCAGCCCCAGCAGCAGCGTGCGTCGGTTCATGCGTCTCCTTCCGCGTGGGGCGGCTCCGGTGGGAGGGCGCCCGTCGCAGACGCTACCCGGCGTGGGTTAGGCGACGGTGAACGCGGGGGTGCGGGCGATCCGCGGCCCACGCCGGGTTCATGGCATTTCATTGCGTCCCTGACGGCAAAAGTGTTTTGACCGAGGGGTGGGCCGGGGGGTATAATGACGTGTTTGGGGATCGGCTCTTTTTCCCACGCACATCGCATGTGTGCATCGGAGGGACGACTTGAGTACCTACAGTGCCGAGAGCATCAAGGTGTTGAAGGGGTTGGAGGGCGTGCGCAAGCGCCCGGCCATGTACGTCCAGGGCGGTACGGGCGTCGACGGCTACCACCAGCTCCTCACCGAGATCATCGACAACGCCATCGACGAAGCGCTCGCCGGTTACGCCGACACCGTGTCGGTGACGCTGAACGCCGACGGGTCGGCGACCGTGCGCGACAACGGGCGCGGCATCCCGGTCGAGGTCATGAAGAAGGAGGGCCGGCCCGCCATCGAGGTGATCTTCACCGAGCTGCACGCCGGCGGCAAGTTCGACAACTCCTCGTACAAGGTGTCGGGTGGCCTTCACGGCGTCGGGAGCTCGGTGGTGAATGCGCTCTCGACCTTCCTGGTGGCCGAGGTGGCGATGGACGGCAAGCTCCACCGCATCCGTTTCGACCGTGGCGAGGTCACGGAGCCGGTGCACGTGGTGGGCGACACCGCCCCGGGCGTGAGTGGCTCCACCGTCACCTTCCAGCCGGATCCGACGGTCTTCAAGGAGGTGCGCTCGTTCGACTTCCAGCGCATCAAGCGTCGCTTGCGGGAGCTCGCCTTCCTCACCGGCGGGGTGAAGATCGTTCTGCAGGACGACCGCGGCGACGAGAAGCGGCACGAGGTGTTCCAGGAGCACGGGGGCCTGGGGGCGTTCGCGGCCTACCTTGCCAAGGACAGCAAGGTCCTGTACGACCAGGCGGTGTTCATCGACGCCACCACCACCGTCGAGACCGACGGCGCCAGCCACGATATCGAGGTGGAGGTGGGGCTGATCCATACCGGCGGGTACGGTCAGAACGTGTTGACCTACGCCAACATGATCACCAACCGCGACGGCGGCACCCACCTGACCGGCTTCAAGACCGCCTACACGCGCGTGCTGAACAACTACGCCCGCAGCAAGAACCTGCTCAAGAAGGGCGACCCTGCGCCCACCGGTGACGACTTCCTGGAGGGGATCTCCTGCGTCATCTCCGTCAAGCTGCCGGACCCTCAGTTCGAGTCGCAGGCGAAGGTGAAGCTGCTCAACCCCGAGGCCCAGACGGCGGTCCAGTCGGTGGTGTACGAGAAGTTCGCCGAGGTGCTCGAGGAGAACCCACGGGTCGGGCGCGCCATCATCGAGAAGGCGGCCAACGCCGCCCGTGCGCGGGAGGCCGCCCGCAAGGCGCGTGACCTTGTGCGCCGCGCCAACCCGCTCGAGAACGACGATCTACCCGGCAAGCTGGCCGACTGTCAGTCGCAGGACCCCTCGCTGAGCGAGATCTACATCGTGGAGGGTGACTCCGCGGGCGGGAGCGCCAAGCAGGGGCGGGAGCGGCGCTTCCAGGCGATCCTGCCGCTGCGTGGCAAGATCCTCAACGTCGAGAAGGCGAACATCGGCAAGATCCTCAAGAACGCCGAGATCCGCGCCATGATCGCCGCCATCGGTGCCGGTCTCGACGGCACCGGGGACGATGCGCACTTCAACATCGAGGACGTCCGTTACCACCGGATCATCATCATGACCGACGCCGACGTCGACGGCAGTCACATCCGGACCCTGTTGCTGACGTTCTTCTACCGCTACATGCGCCCCATCATCGATGCGGGCTACCTCTACATCGCCCAGCCACCGCTGTTCGGCGTGCGCTTCGGCCGCTCCCGGGAGCTGAACTACGTCTTCGACGAGGGCGCGTTGCAGCGGCTCCTGAAGGAGAACGCCGGCAAGAAGGTGGAGATCCAGCGCTTCAAGGGCCTGGGCGAGATGAACCCCGAACAGCTCTGGGAGACCACCATGAACCCGGAGACGCGCGTCCTGCGCAAGGTCACCATCGAGGACGTGCTGGAGGCCAGCGAGACCTTCGAGATGCTGATGGGCACCGAGGTGCCGCCGCGGCGCGAGTTCATCGAGGACAACGCCCACCGGGCGGAGCTCGACCTGTAGCTTCGAGGCTCCGACCCGACACGAAGCGAGCGCGGCGTCCGGACGGACGCCGCGCTCGCAGCTCCTTGGCCGACAGGATCTTGGCGAAGGAGGGCATGTTGTAGCCGCCGTTGGCGATGCGCCAGGTGAGCTCCTTGGCATCGAGGCGGTTGCCGACATAGGTCAGGTTGGGACCGCGGAAGCCGCCATCGTTGCCGATGCGGTGACACTCGATGCAGCCCTTGTCGTGGAACAGCTGCGCGCCGTGCTGCGCCTCGGCGCTGACGTTGCCGATCACCTGCGCCGACAGCGGTTTGGCATCGTAGCGTGGCGACCACGGCTCCCAGGTCGCCAGCGACCAGAACGAGGCGATGCTCACCACCACCACGGCCACCACGCCGAGCGCCCAGGGGCGGCGGAAGGGGTGGCGCTCCCCGTGGCGGGCGAACAGCGGCATCAGGAACAGGACCAGGAACACCACCGCAGGCCCGCCGATGATCACGTAGGGCGTGATCGCATGCGGGATGAGCGCCAGCACGCCGAAGTACCACAACAGGTACCAGTCGGGCGCCGGGTGGGTGTCGAGGTTGGTGGGGTTCGGCGCGGCGGCGAGGTGGGGCGGCCCCAGGGTGATCGCCAGGCCGACGATCACGACGATCATCGCCACCGCGAAGACCACGTCGCGCCAGGCGGCGTCGGGCCAGAACGGCACGCCGTCCTTCTCGAGGAGCTGGTGGTACTCGTCGCGGTAGGTCTTCGGGTCGACCGGCTTGCCGCGCTTGGGTGGCTCGGAGATGCCGTTGCGGATGACCATCCACAGGTGGGGCCCGAGCAGCGCCCCGATCAGCACGGGGAAGACGAAGACGTGCAGGGCGAAGAACTGGCTCAGCGTCTGCCCGCCGAGGCTCTCGCCGGCGAGCATGAAGCGTGCCAGCGCCGGCCCGATCAACGGGAAGTAGCCGGCCTGCTGCGCGCCCACCACCACCGACCAGATGGCCGTCTGGTCCCAGCGCAGGATCTGCCCCGTGAAGCCCATGGCGATGGTCAGGAACAGCAGCACCGTGCCGCTCATCCAGCTCGCTTCGCGAGGGTACTTGTAGGAAGCGAACAGGAAGGTGCGCAGCATGTGCAGCCCCACCATGAGGATCATGGCGGAGGCGCCGAAGTAGTGCACCGAGCGCAGGAAGTGGTCGAGCGCGGAGTTCTGCGTGATGAACTTCAGGCTCTCGTAGGCCTGGCTCGAGGAGGGCACGTAGACGAAGCTCAGCGCGATGCCGGTGACGATCTGGAGGATGAAGGCGAACAGCGTGGCGCTGCCGAAGACGTACATCCAGCTCGAGCCTCGCGGCACGAGGTGCGACATGACGGGCCCGATCAGCTCGCCCAGTCCGCTGCGGTCCTCCAACCAATTGCCGATACGACGGAACATCCCCAGCACCTCAGCTCGCGGGCGGCACCCGGCCGTCGATCGGCAGGGGCGTGGTCAGGATCTCGACGTCGCCGTCGCGTACGCGCACGGGATAGCGGGCCAGCGGACGCGGGGGCGGCCCGGCCGCCACGTCGCCGTTGGAGTAGTACACGCCGCCGTGGCAGGGGCACATGAACAGGTCTGCGCTCTGCTCCCAGCGCACCGGGCAGCCGAGGTGCGAGCAGTTCACCGCGAAGCAGGTGAACTGGGACTGGCTATCGCGCCGCAGGTAGGCGGCGGTCCTGCCGGTGACACCCGCCCACGGCTTGGTGCTGCCGTTCTGGTAGTCGACCGCGACCGTCTTCCCGACGGTGAAGTCGTTCACCGTGCCCACCTTGCGCCACACGCGTGGCTCCTTCTGCACCATGGGCTTGAGCACCGCACCGAGGACCGGGATGCCCACCAGCAGCGCGGCGAACCCACCCGCCGCGATGCTGACACGTGCCAGGAACGTCCGGCGGCTCGGATCGCCGGCCGGGCCGTGCTCCGGGGCTCCACCCTCAGCCGTGGGACTCGTCGGCTTGTCCGTCACGAATCATCTCTCCCATCCAACCAACGATCGAAGTAACGAAGACGAGGGCGCCTGCCACGACCACGATCCAGTGCGTGACCAGTCCGAGGAGAAGGAAGGTGATCCCGAAGGCCACTCCGAGGGGCCAGGTGGTGGGCCGCGGGATGAGCATGTCGCGGGGCTCCTGCCACTCGATGTTGTCCTTGTCGTTCATCGTGCTCCTTCCAGGATGCCGCGCAGGGCGGCCGGCTCATGCCGTGGAGTGGGGCAGGGCGCGTCGTCCGCGGCGATGGCCGCATGGCTCGAGGCCCCGCTGGGCCGGGTCGCGCGCTCCCTGCCGGCCAGCGCCGGCTCGGGCAGGGGCGTCCCCGGTCGAGGGGTGTTGCGCACGGTCACGTCCTCGTCGGAGTCCGGCTCACCGAACCACAGCCCGAACTCCACCAGGATCGCCACGATGTAGAAGATGCCGCCGGGGATCCACATCGCCAGGCCGCCCATCTGCTGGTCCTGCAGTTGCGTGACGTGCCAGGTGTCGCGGATGAGGGGGAGGACCCCGTAGGGGTCGGGCGGGTGGGCGTAGAAGGGGTACAGCGGCGTCGGCGCGAAGGTGAGCGTGACGCCGAGCCCCGCGTCCGACGCCATCCCGGCGAAGAGGTACGCCATGGCCACCGGTGGGCTGAGGCGCCGCTCCCGGAGGGGCGTCAACACCGGCCACCAGAACATCGTGGCGGTGACGAGGAACATGAGGTGCTCGAGCGCGTGCACGGATTCGTTGCGGAGCGCCACGTCGTACAGCGCCGGAAGGTGCCAGGCCCAGAGCGTGACGATGGCGACGGGGAGCGCGACCAGCGGCCGACCCACGACACCCTCGAGCCGGCGCACCAGGCCGATATCCAGGAGGCGTCGGGTGGCGTCGACGGGGAGCCCCCACAGCAGCAGCGGCGGCACCACCAGGATGAGCAGGAGGTGCTGCAGCATGTGCACGCTGAAGAGGTACAGCTCGCCGATGCGGTCGAGCGGTCCGACCAGTGCGAACAGCAGGACGCCGACCCCCGCCACGAACACCAGCGCGCGCGGCCCGACGCGGCCTCGCAGCCACGCCAGGTAGGCCACGAGCAACGCCACGCTGCCGCCGAACACCGAGGGGTCCGGGCTCCAAGCGATGGCGAGCAGGTGGGCGAATGTCATGATCAGATGAAGATCAGGTAGGCGACGGTGAACACCGCCACCCAGACGGCGTCGACGAAGTGCCAGTAGTACGAGATGGTGGCCACCGCGGACTCGTTCTCGGGGCCGAGCTTACCGGCGAAGCTCAGGCCGGTGAGCGACCCGAGCATCACCAGACCGGTGATGACGTGCAGGCCGTGGAACCCGGTCAACGTGAAGAAGGCCGAGCTGAACACGTCGTAGTTGAGGGTGATGCCGGTGCGGATGAGCTCGGTGTACTCGATCGCCTGACCGGAGAGGAAGATCAGGCCGAGCAGCATGGTCGCCAGCATCCACCACCGGAACGCGCCGTAGCGGTGGCGGTGGAAGGCCCGCTCCGCGAACCAGATGGTGAGGCTCGAGGAGAACAGGAACAGGCTGAACACGAAGGTCCGCGGCACCGCCAGGCTCTGGTGCGGCAGATTGCCGAACGCGCCGCTCAGGTAGGCATAGCTCGACAGCAGCGTGAGGAAGAAGAAGATCTCCGAGCTGATGAAGAACAGCATGCCGACCTTGTGCCGGTTCATGGTGGGGCCGGTCTGGGCACTGGAGTTGGCCGTCGTCATGCCTTGGCCTCCCTGCTGGAACGGGCGTGGTCCGCGTACTCGGGGTGGTTGAGGTCGAACAGCGGGCGCGCGCTACGCACCGGCGGGAGCTTCTCGAAGTTGTGCTCCGGCGGGGGCGAGGTGGTGGCCCACTCCAGCGTCCAGGCGTCCCACGGGTTGTCGCCCGCCTCCTCGCCGTGGCGGAAGCTCGACACCAGGTTCCACAAGAACAGGAGCACGGCGATGCCGAGGATGAACGCGCCGATGGTGGAGATCAGGTTCAAGGCCGCGTAGTCGGGGAGGCCGGGATAGGTGTACACGCGCCGTGGCATCCCCAGCAGCCCCAGGATGTGCTGCACGAAGAAGGTCATGTTGAACCCGATCACCGCCAGCCAGAAGTGCCACCGCCCGAGGCGTTCGCTCATCATCCGGCCCGTGATCTTGGGGAACCAGTAGTACACGCCCGCCCACAGCCCGAACATGGAGCCCCCGAACAGCACGTAGTGCATGTGGGCGACCACGAAGTAGCTGTCGGTCAGCTGCCAGTCGATCGGCACAGAGGCGAACATCACGCCCGTGATGCCGCCGATGACGAATTGGATGATCATCGCGGCTGCGAAGTACATCGAGGAGGTCATCCGCAGGCGCCCCCTGAACATCGTGGTGCTCCAGTTGAAGATCTTCACCCCGGTCGGCACTGCGATGAGCATGCTGGCTGCGCTGAACGCCGCGTTCATGGGCGTGCTGAGGCCCACGGCGAACATGTGGTGCACCCACACCGCGAAGCTCAGCAGGCCGATGGCGATGCCCGAGCCGGCCACGAAGGTGTAGCCGAAGATCGGTTTGCGGGAGAACACCGGCACGACCTCCGACATGATGCCGAAGGCGGGCAGGGCCATGATGTAGACCTCGGGGTGGCCGAAGAACCAGAAGATGTGCTGCCACAGGATGGCGGAGCCGCCGCTCACGTTGGCACGGAAGAAGTGCATGTGGAGCAGCCGGTCGCCGAGCAGCATGATGAGGCCGGCGTTCAGCGGGGTCAGCGCGTAGAGGATGATCAGGCTGGTGATCATCATCATCCAC
Organism: Deinococcales bacterium; assembly: GCA_037386005.1. Taxonomy (GTDB): domain Bacteria; phylum Deinococcota; class Deinococci; order Deinococcales; family Trueperaceae; genus JASBRS01. The sequence continues at coordinate 10,994 of JARRMM010000025.1, forward strand.
ACGAACAGCGGCATGCGCCGCCAGGTCATCCCGGGCGCCCGGTAGCGCACGATGGTTGCGAGCAGGTTGACCGCTGCAGCGATGGTGCCGACCCCGGTCTCGATGAGGCCGACGATCCAGTAGTCGACGCCCGGTCGCGAGGAGTACGCGGCCTCGCTGAGTGGCGCGTAACTGAACCAGCCGGCGTTGGCCAGACTCCCGGTGAAGAGCGCCAGGTACAGCACGATACCGCCCAGCACGAACACCCAGTATCCGAGGGCGTTGAGCCTGGGGAAGGCGACATCACGCGCACCGATCATCAGCGGCACCAGGTAGTTGGCCAGGCCGATGAAGATGGGCATCACCACGAGGAAGATCATCGTCGTACCGTGCATGGTGAAGATGGCGTCGTACTCCTGGGGCGTCAGCACCTTGCCGTCCGGCGCCGCCAGCTGGATCCGGATCAGCAACGCCTCGATGCCGCCCACACCGAAGAAGAACAGCGATGTGACCATGTAGAGGATGCCGATCTTCTTGTGGTCCGTCGTGGAGAACCAGGCCAGCCAGCCCCAGCCCCGCGTCAGCGGAGGGAAGGGCAGAGCGTGAGGGGCGATCGGCTCCTGTCTCACGGTTGTTCCTCCAGGTACGCGACGAGCGCGTCGAGCTGCTGCGAGGTGAGGTGCAGGTTGGGCATGTACACCCCGGGCTTGATGCTATGAGGGTCCGCCAGCCACTTCTTCAGCTCGGCCGGGGTGTTCGGCACCACGCCCGCGGCGAGGGTCTGCCGGTCGGCCAGGTGCGTCAGGTCGGGACCGACCACGTGCCCCTCGGGCTGGCCCGAGCCCTTGACCACATGGCAGCTCGAGCAGGTCAGCCCGTTGAAGAGCCCCATCCCGACGGCCTGGAGCGAGGTCTTGGGAGCCGGGTGCGGCTGCGCCTGCGCCTTCAACCAGTTCTGGTAGTCGGACTCGGTCTGGGCGATCACACGGATCCGCATCCAGGCGTGGCCGGCGCCACAGTACTCGGCGCAGGCGCCCAGGTACACGCCCGGCTTGTCCGCTTGGATCAGCATCGTGTTCGGGTGGCCGGGAACGGCGTCCATCTTGCGCCCCAGCTCGGGCACCCAGAAGTCGTGGATCACGTCGGCCGACGTCAGCTCGATGTGGATGGGCGTGCCCACCGGGATGTGGAGCTCGTTGGCCGTCACCACGTCCGACCCCGGGTAGCGGAACTCCCACCACCACTGGTGGGCGATCACGTCGAGATTGACCGGATCGGCCTTCGGGTGCGACGACGGCGACACCGCCGCCATCGTCTGCATGGTCAAGACGAAGAGCACGACCAGGATGGCCAACGGGATCGCCGTCCAGGTCACCTCTACGACCATGTTGCCGTGGGTCTGGGGTGGCAGACCCTCCTGACCGCGATCGCGGTAGCGGATGAGATTGAAGATCACGAAGGCGCTGACGGCGACGAGGATCACCATCGAGATCCAGAAGGTGATCCAGAACAGCCGCCCGATGTCCGCCGCATAGGGCGAGGCCGGGCTCAGCACCGAGGCAACGGTTGAGTAAAGATTATGCACGCACGCTCACTCCACGGGGGCGGACGGGCGCTGCGCCTCCACCCTGGTCTTGGTTTGGCCCCTCACCGCCCCACGGTTCCCTCGACCCCGCTGGGGGCCCCGACACCCCTGGAGGGAGCTACGCCCGCCACATGTCACTGATGCGAGCGCCTTGCTGGGAAGGTGTGGACCCTGGGTACGACGCTCCACCCGGGCTAACCGGCCTTCCGGAGCTCAATCGCCGTACCTGGCCGAGTCTATCACCCCGCGCGAAGAAGGGTGGCCGAATCGGGACGTTTGGCTCTTGCAGCTCGCGTTCGAGTTGCTCAGCAGCCCTGGCCCAGCACCGCCGGGTTGACGAGGTTGGGAGCGCCACGACCGTCGAGCACAGCTACAACGGCCTCCGAGGCCAGCCGCGCCATCGCCTCGCGCGCGCTCGGCGTGGCGGAGCCGGTGTGGGGCGCGAGCACCACGTTGTCCAGCTCCGTCAGGGCGGCGGTCACCTGCGGCTCCCGCTCGTAGACGTCGAGGCCGGCCCCCCACAGCCTCTTGCGTCGTAAGGCCTCGGCCAGCGCCAACTCATCGACGACGGGGCCGCGCGCGGTGTTCACCAGGATGGCGGTGGGCTTCATGCGCTCGAGCGCGGCCGCGTCCACGAGGTGCCGTGTGGACTCGGTGAGCGGCGTGTGCAGGCTCACGATGTCGCTGGTCGCCAGCAGCTCGTCGAGGGAGACGGCGCGGGCACCGAGGCTCGCCTCGGCGTCGGGGTCGCGTTGGCGGTTGTGGTACAGGACCGTCATCCCGAAACCGAGCGCGCGACGTGCGACGGCCCGCCCGATGCGGCCCAGTCCGACGATGCCCAGCGTGGCACCGCCGACCTCGCGGCCGAGCAGCTGCATCGGTTGCCAGCCGCTCCAGGCGCCGGAGGCCACCAGGGCGTGTCCCTCTCTCAGGCGACGGGCGACGGCGAGCATGAGGGCGAAGGCGTGGTCGGCGGTCGCCTCGGTCAGCACGTCCGGCGTGTTGGCCACGGCCACGCCCCGGCCGGTGCAGGCCTCCACATCGATGTTGTCGTACCCGACGGCGTAGTTGGCGACGATGCGCAGCGCGTCGCCGGCGGCGTCCAACAGCCCGCCATCGACCCGGTCGCTCAGCAGCGTGATCACGCCGGACGCGCCCTTCACGCCCGCCAGCAGCGCCTCGCGCTCGATGGGGTCGTCCGCCGGCCGCATGTCGACGTCGACGTCGGCACGGCGCAGGGGCTCCAGGCCGGCCTCCGGGAGGCGGCGGGTGATGAAGACGCGCGGTCGGGGCATGGGCCAGTGTAGCGGCCTGGACCGCCAGCCCCACCCGCGACAGTCGACGCCCCTCCCCGCATCTTCATGGAGCGCGCCCCAGCCGCCGGCGAGTAGGGTCGTGGGCATCGCGGGTGCAGGAGAGACGTGGCACACCGGGGAACGGCGGAAGACGTGGTGGAGAAGCAACCCATCCTGCTCGAGGTCCCGGAGGCGTTCGAGACCGAGCGACTGCTGCTCCGCGCCATGCGGCCGGGCGCCGGCGAGGCGGTCGCCGCCGCGGTGGCGGAGAGCCTCGAGGAGCTGCACACCTGGATCCCGTGGTCACGGCCCCTCACCGATGCCTCGAAGGGGTGCTGAGGAGCGTCCTCAAGGGCCACGACGGCTCGCTGGAGGACCCCATGGTGTTCGCCACCGTGCGCGGGGTCGAGTTCTAGGCGCGGTGGGAGGGGGTCCGCCCCCGGCGTGGGCGCGGACCCTCTCCATCGTGCGGGGGGTCAGGCGGTCGCCAGCCGCCTCCCCACCGCCTTCTTCAGGAACGCCAGGCTGCGCTCGGCCTGGTCGATGGTGCCGCACTCGACGCTGAGGGTGATCTCCCGGTCGAGGGGGTCGAGGAGGGTGAGCACCCGGTCCCAATCGACGACGCCCTCGCCGCAGGCGCAACCGACCGGGGTGCCGGTCACCTTGCCCCGCTCGCGCTCGGCGTGCTCCAGGCTGATGTCCTTGGCGTGGACGTGGCGGACCAGGTCGCGGACGCGCTCGAGCCCCTCGTAGGGGTCCTCTGCTCCCGCCAGGTAGGGGTTGCCGGTGTCCCAGTTCACGCCGATCCACGGCGAGGGCACCAGATGGACGATCCGCAGGAGTCCCTCGGAGGTCTTGGTGTAGACCCCGTGCGGCTCGATGCACAGGAAGACCTGGTGCCGCGCGGCCGCCATGCTGGCCTTGGTGAGCGTGTAACGCATGACGTCGTGGGCCTGCGCGTCGTCCATCCAGTCGGGCTTGAGCATCTCGTCGGTGTTGACGAAGCGGGCGTCGTGAACGTCGGCGAAGACGATGGCGCGGGTGAGGCGGGGGACCGCCGCCTCCGGCTTCATCAGCGGGCTGTGGCCGCTGAAGCTCGACACCCGCACGCCCACCGCGTTGCAGATCTCCTTCATCAGGAGCGGGTCCTCCTCCATCGAGAAGGAGTGGAAGTAACCCACCTCCGAGAGGAGCTCCCAGCCGATGTGCACCATCGGCTCGACGTAGCGGTAGCCGAGCTTGGCCGCCACCTCCACGCCCTTGCGGAAGTCGAGGTCCGCGCTCCGCACGAACTCCATGTTGACCGCGATGCGGTAGCTAGCCATGGTGATCTCCGTGATGGCGCCGGCTCAGGCGCTCACAGTCCGGGAGCGGGCACCACCGGCTGGGGCAACGGCAGCGCCAGCCACTGGCTGACGTCCTCGGCGCCTGCATCCCAGCGGTAGGCGGCCGTCAGGTTGTCCTGCGAGATGAGCTGGGTCGGGGCATCGTAGTAGTGGCCGGGCTCGACCGAGCCCTCGATGACGCCCTGCAGCAGACGCAGCGCCATCACCGAGGCGATCGACGGCGGGTTGGCGTTGGTGAGCTGCAGCTTGCCTTCCTGCACGAGCTCGAGCCCGTCGGGGGCGCCGTTCATCGACACCATCTTCACCTGCTCGCTCTTGCCGGCACGGTCCAGCGCCAGAGAAGCGCCTACGGCCATGTCCTCGTTCTGGACGAAGAGCCCGGCCAGATCGGGGTGAGCGGTCAGGATCTGCTGGGTGGCGTCGAACGCCATCTGCCGGTTCCAGTCACCGGGCACCTCGGACACGATGGTGAGGTCCGGGTTGGCGGCGAGCCCCTTCTTGAAGCCCTCGCTGTAGGCCTCGGCGTCCCCGCGGCCGAGCTTGCCGGTGATGATGGCGATCTTGCCGGACGCGACGTTGCTCGCCATCCACTCGCCCAGCGGCGTCCCGAAGGTGCCGATGTCGATCTGCATGAAGCCCGCCACCTTGTCGAGCAGGCTCGGGTCGTAGCCGTACTGCAGGAAGATGGGCACGCCGGCGCGGTTGGCGCGGTCGATGGCGGCCTTCTCGGACGACAGCGACACGGCGTACATCAGGATGCCGTCCACGCCCTGGGTGATGGCGTCTTGGACGTTGGCCAGCTCCTGGCCGGGGTCGTTGTTGGCGGTGTAGGTCACCAGCCGGATGCCGAGCTGGTTCGCGGCCATGGAGGCCGCGTCCATCCCGTACTGGTAGTACGGGTCGGGACCGGCGCGCATGAACGCGATGGTGAGGTTGGCCTGGGCCAGCGCCGTGCCCGTCAGTAGGGCGGCCAGCGCCAGCAGGATCGGGATGAGGTTCCGACGCATGGTTCTCCACTCCTTGCGTGCTCCCCGCGAGACGCGGGGGGAGGGACCTGGGGCCCTTCCTGGGGGAAGGGTCCGACTGTGGGGGTTCGCGACCTCCTCCTTCCGTGCCGTGTCCGGGGCCGTGGGCTCCGCGAACGCGTCATGAGCTCCGCTGGAACATCACGGCGGCGGTGATGATGGCGCCGAGCACGACGTACTGGAGGTTCGCGCCGATCCCGAGCAGGTTGATGCTGTTCGACACCAGGCCCAGTAGCAGCACCCCGAAGAGCGTGCCCCAGACGCTGCCGCGCCCGCCGAACAACGGGGTGCCGCCGATGACGGCGGCTGCGACCGCGCGCAGCTCGTAGCCGGTGCCCATGGCGGGCAGGGCGGAGTCGAGGATGCCGCTCAACGCGATGGCAGCGACCCCGACGAGCAGCCCGTTGAGCGCGTACAGGGCGACCTTGATCCGGAAGATGGGCAGTCCCGAGAGCCGCGCCGCCTCCTCGTTGCCGCCCACCGCGAAGGCGTAGCGCCCGAGTGGCGCGAAGCGGAGGATGAGCGCTACGCTCCCCAGCGCCAGGGCGAGCAGGTAGACCGGGGTGGGCACGCCCAGCAGGTTGGCGATGCCGAAGACGTCGTAGAGCTTCCCCATGCCGTTGATGGGGCTCCCCCGGCTGATGACGATGGCGACGCCCTGCAGCAGGGTCATCATGCCGAGCGTGATGATGAACGGGTGGGCGCGGCCGGTGGCGGCGAGCAGGCCGTTGACGGTGCCGATGAGGAGGGCCGTCGCCAGCGCCACCCCGACGCCGAGCAGCGTCGAGCCGGTGGCGTGGATGACCAGTCCACCGGCCAGGGCGCTCACGGAGAGCATCGCGCCCACCGAGAGGTCGAGCCCGGCGGAGATGAGCAGCACCGTCTGCCCGACGCTGACGATCCCCAGGATGGAGATCTGCAGCAGCACGTTGAGGATGTTCTGGATCCCGAGGAAGCGCGGGTTGCCGATGGCGGTGATGACGACGATGGCCAGCAGCGTCACCACCACGGCGCCCTGACCGCCGGGCGCCCCCAGGGCGTGGCGCAGCCGCCGGAGCGGGCCCGGACGGGCCGCAGGTGGCGTCACGGCGCCCCCCTCTCGGCGGGGGCGGCGCCTGCCACGATGGAGGCGAGCAGCGCTTGCGGCGTCGTGTCCGCGCCTCGGAACGACTCGGCCAGGGCGCCCTTGCGCAGCACCAGGATGCGGTCGCACACCTGCACCAGCTCCTCCAGGTCGGTGGTGGCGAGGACGATGGCGCGTCCCTCGGTGGCGAGCGCCCCCAGCAGCCGGTGGATCTCGCGGCGGGCCTCCACGTCGACGCCCTGCGTCGGTTCCTCCAGCACGAGCACCTGCGCGTCGGCGAAGAGCGCGCGCGCCAGCAGGACCTTGCGGCGGTTGCCGCCGCTCAGCAGGCGCACCTCGCGCTCCACGTCGTCGGGCACGACGGCCAACTCGCGGGTCACCTCGCGGGTGGCGCGTCGCTCACGCCACAGCCGGATGCGACCGCCCGGCGCCACCTTGCGGAGGTTGGTCAGCGACACGTTGGGGGCCACCGCCATCGGCATCACCAGCCCTTCGCGGAGCATGTCCTCGGGTAGGAAGACCACGCCGCGTGCCACGGCGTCGCGGACGCGCGTCGGGGCATAGGGTCGCTTCCTGAGCGTCATGGCCCCCTCGTGCGGCCGCTCCAGGCCTGCCAGCACGCGGGCGAGCCGGAAAGCGCCGGAACCGAGCGTGCCGGTGATGCCGAGCACCTCGCCTGCACGTACGGCCAGCTCGAACGGGGCCGAGGCGGGATCGAGGCGCAGACCGGTCGCGCTCAGCACGGCCTCGATGCGCTCCGCCGGAGCGTGCCGGGCTTCCTCCTCGACCAGCTGTTGGCCGACCATCATCGACACCAGCTCGGCCTTGTCCAGGGCGTCGGCCGCGACCGTGCCGACACGCCGGCCGTCGCGCAGGACGGTCACGGTATCGGCGATGGCGAGGACCTCGTCCAGGTGGTGCGAGATGTAGAGCACCGCCAGGCCCTCCTCGACCAGCCTCCGTACCAGCGTGAACAGGAAGTCGGCCTGGGTCTTGTTGAGGGCGGCGGTGGGCTCGTCCAGGAGGAGCACCCGCCCTTGACGCTGGACTGCCTTGGCGATGGTGAGCTGCTGGCGCTGCGCCATGTCGAGCCGGGGCAGGGGCGCCCGTGGGTCGAGCTGTAGGCCCAGGGCCGCCAGAACCCTTCCGGCCTCGCTCTGCATGCGGGCGTGATCGACCGCGCCAAGGGGTGTTCGGGGCTCACGGCCGAGGTAGAGGTTCTCGGCCACGTTGAGGCCGGGCACCAGTTGCTGGTCCTGGTAGACCGTGGCGATGCCGGCAGCCTGGGCGGAGGCGGGAGTCAAGGACGGCAACGGCCGCCCGTCGAGGTGGATGCTGCCCGCGTCGGGTTGGAGCGCCCCGGACAGGATCTTCACCAGGGTCGACTTGCCGGCGCCGTTCTTGCCGACCAGGCCGTGCACCTCGCCGGCGCCGACCGTCAAGTCGACGTCCTGGAGCGCGACCACGCCGGGGAAGCGCTTGTCGATCCCGCGTGCCTCGAGGATGGTGCTCGCCAAGGTCACGGCCGTCCTCGCAGGAACCCATGCCGGGCCGCGCTCACGCGGTCCCGGCCTGCGCCGTACGAAGCTCACGACAGCCACGACGTGCTGCCTCTAGAGTAGTCGCGAGGGGTGTTCGATTTCTTCCAGACCCTGCCACCGGCAGATTTCGAACAGGTTCGATGGGCACAGGTGCTACCGCGGGACCTTCCTTCCGGGCAGGCGAGCGCGTCTACCGCGCCGATACCTGCGGGCCGCTGCGTGCTGCGGCCGCGCGGGGCGAGGTACGCCTCGCTGCGCTGGCTCGCGGTGGCTACCCGGGCAAGCGGCTGCCCGCCGGGATGCTGCCGGAGGTGCGCTCGGTGGGTTGGTGGGACGCGCCTGAGCCGCAGTCGTGGGGCCTCGGGTGGCACCGCAACGAAGGCATCGAGCTAACGTACGTGTCACGCGGCAAGACCGGCTTCGCCCTCGACGACCGTACCTTCCTGTTGACACGTGGTGATCTCACGGTCACCCGTCCCTGGCAGGAGCACCGGGTGGGCGACCCCGAGATCGGCGCCTGCCGGCTGTACTGGCTCATCCTGGACGTGGGGGTCCGGCGTCCCAACCAGGTGTGGCGGTGGCCGCGCTGGCTGCTCATGCGGGAGCAGGCGCGCGAGCGCCTGAGCGAGCTGCTTCGCCACGATGAGCAGCCTGTCTGGAGCGCTACCGAGGCCGTGGGCGTGGCCTTCGAGCGGCTGGGTCGGCTGGTCGAGGAGCCGTTCGACAGCACCACCGACGCCCGGCTGGAGCTCCGGGTGAACGAGCTCCTGGTCGAGCTGCTGCGCATGCTGGAGATGCGGGACGTGGCGCTCGACCGCAACCTCACGTCGTCACGGCGCAGCGTCGAAGTGTTCCTCGATCATCTGGCGAGGCAGCTCGACCAGCCCTGGACGCTGGAGCGGATGGCGGGTGAGTGCGGGTTGCGGCGCAGCCAGTTCGCCGCCTACTGCCGCGAGCTCACGAACGCCTCGCCGCACGCCTACCTGCGCCGGACGCGCCTGGCGCTGGCGCGGCAACTGCTGCGTGAGCGGCGCGACCTCACCGTGACCGACGTCGCCTACGCCTGCGGCTTCTCCTCGAGCCAGTACTTCGCCACCGCCTTCCGGAAGGACGTGGGGGTCCCTCCGTCGGCGTACCGCATCGCCTCCGGCTGAAGCGCGCACGGCGCGGGCGTCCATCGGGGAAGGCGATTGTCCCTGGACGCGCGACCGGCCCAGCGGGCACGGTGGAGAAGTGCGCTTCGGCGCCCGGCTCGGGCCCGGAGCTGCGACGGCGCCTCCGGGGGAGCGAACGCGGGTGGGCGCCCTCCACCGAGCGGTGGACGAATCCGGAAGCACGAAGGCAAGGCGGATCGAGAGGAGTCGGTAGACCATGGGGGTCGGGTACCACGCACGCATCGAAGCGGGAGCTTCGCAGGTTCGCCTCGAGGCCCTGCCGGCCCAGGGGGCGCGCGTATGAGGCCGGTGCCCGCGCCGTTCGAGCGCTTCCGCGACGCCGGTCGCGGTGCCAACGGAGACTGCAGTCAGCGTGAGCAGCGGTCCCAGGAGCTGCCCGTCGTCGTGCCCAACCGCTGGCAGGGCGAGGTGGACTGTGCCGTCGGGCCGTTCTCCGGCCGCGACGTCGCCGCGTACTTCGCCAATCGGGGGGTCGAGTTCGGGCAGTACGAGACCTTCCAGATGCGCATCTTTTCGCATCGCGACGCGTGGTTCGTGGCGGTGCGCAGCCGCAGCGCATGAGCCCTCGGCTCCGGCCGCGCGACTAGCGCCGCTCGGCCGCGCCCGGGGCGTTCGCGTCCAACGCCACGCCTTCGATCGTCCAACGCGACCAGGGGCCGGGCTCGTCCCCCCAGCTCACGTCGAAGCGCGTGGGCATCCGGAGCCCATCCAGGACCGCCCAGTCGCTCACGTCGATGTGCCACGGCACCTTGCCGCCGGCCTCGCTCTTGTAGCGCTGGGCGGAGATGCGTTGCGGCAGGCCGGTGCTCGGATCGAAGGTGACGACGAGGGTCTCCTCGGCGCTCTTGAACGGGAAGCGGAGCCTGGCGGTGTGCTCGTCGATGGCCTCCCACCGGGCCCCCAGGGCATCGGCGCTCGGCAGCAGGATCGACTCGGACGCCAACGCGAGGAACGCCGCCTGATCGGTGTGGGGCCCGCTCGTGCGCTGCCGCAGGAGCCCGCGGAGGGTGGTGGCGCCGGCGCCGTTCTGGTAGGTGTCCTCGACGTGCAGCAGGGTGATGCCGTACCAGGGGAACTCCATGGTGCGGACCATGGACGAACCGGGGACGATCACCGCCTGGTGGCGGAGCGGGAGCCATACGCCGAACGGCCGCGCGCTGCCGTAGCCCCAGTACACGGCCGAGGTGATGCGTGGGAGTGTGGCGCCGTCGGTACTGACCGCGCGGAGGTACGTGGCCACCGGGGCAGGTTCGTCGGTGGGGATGGGGTAGCGCTCGGGCGCAGCGGCCGCCGGTGGCGGCTCGAAGCCTGCGAAGGGCATCTGGAACCCGAGCCACACGAGGGTCACCAACGCGACGAACGCGAGCGCAACGGTGAGCAGGGTCATGGCCAGGGAGCGCCGACGCCTCTCCGGAGGGCGCGCGGCGCCGACGCTGTGCGGTGCCGGCATCATCCACCTCCTGACGTCGACTGTGCCGGGCCGGGCCGGCAGGCGGCAAGGGCTCCGTGTCCCGGACCGGGTGCGAAGCAGGCTGGAGGGCCACGCGAGCGGGACGGCACCGACGGCGAACCCGGGGCGAGGGCATCATGGTCGCAGGATGGGCCCTGGCCGGGGCCCTGGCCTGAGGGTCCGGGCCGGGTGGATGGCCGGTCGAGCGGTGGCTGCGTCGCTGCAGGGAGGCGGCGACGAGCGTGGACGGAAGGGAGACGCTCATGAGACTGCGTCGATGGTTGGCGCTCGCGCTCGCGGTGGCGCTGGCCCTGCTGGTGCTGGCGGCGTGCACGGCCTCGCAGCCCGCGCCCTCGGGCACTCCGGGCCTGCCGGGGTTCTGGTTCGGGTTGTGGCAGGGGATCATCGCCCCCATCACCTTCGTGGTGAGCCTGTTCGTGGAGGGGGTCCGCATCTACGCGTACCCCAACGCCGGCCGATGGTACGACTTCGGGTTCATGCTCGGCATCGGCGGCTTCACGGGAGGGATCTTCGCGGGCTCGCGTCGGCGGCGCTGACATCGAGTCGGCAGCGAGGGCCGACGTGGACGGGGGATCGACCACCGCCCGGCCGCGGGTGCAGGGCTGCGCCGACACGTCCACGGCGCTAGCCGGCGGTAGACTGGCGTAGCTCGCGTTGGCGATGGCGTTCGCCACGAACCGCCGGATTCCCGGCTGATGACGCCTGCGCTTCCTCGTTCCGAGCTGGAGGTCGGCGTCATGGGCCGTGACGGCTGGTTCGACCGGATTCTTCGCTGGGGCTCCGCGGACGGTCCCCTCCGCTCGTCCGTTGCGGGGCGGAGCGTCCACAGTACCGAGTTCGAGCTCCTCGAAGCGCTGGAACGCCCGGTGTGCGCGGTGTGCGACCGTACGCGGCGCGCCGGGGAGCGCTACGTCGCGGGTGTGGTGCGCGAGGGCGTGAACGACCCGGAGACCCGCGACACGTGGCGTCGACGGGGTGGGCTCTGCGCGCGGCACTGGCGCGCGTTCCGCTCGCAGGAGTCGTCGCCGTTGCCGGCGGCCATCGTGGCGGAGGATCTCCTGGCCCCCTATCTCGAGGCCGGCTCGCCGGACCTCGACTGTCCGGCCTGCGAGATCGAAGCGATCGCCCAGCGCCGCTACTTGAAGGCGTTCGAGCGGCTCGAGCCGGACGCCGTCGAGGAGGCGCTCGAGCGCGGGCGAGGGTTCCTGTGCGTGCATCACCTGGAGGGCCTCGCCGCCGGCGCGGTGCGGGAGCGGTTCCAGCAGCGTCTCCACGAGGTGCTCACCGAGCTCGCGGCCTTCCGGCGCAAGCAGGACTACCGCTTCGCGCACGAGCCGGCGGGCGCCGAGCGCGACGCCTGGCTGCGCGCGATGCGGGCGTTGGGGGGCGACGTATGACGCTCCCGGGCTTCCTCCGGTCCAAGCAGCAGATGGCGGCGGAGATCGAACGGCTCGAGCGGCAGGTAGGTCAGCTCCAGGAGGACCTGACGTTCCTGCGCTCCAAGCATGAGGTCCTGCTCGCCGAAGGGGAGACGCCGCGCCAGGAGAACGCGGTGCTGCGGTACGACCTCCAGAAGTGCCAGCGTGACCGGCAGGTGCTGGACTGGCACCTGGGCGCCACGCGCGGCGAGCTGCGCCTGACGCTGGCGCTCCTGCGAGCGTACGATGCGACCCCCGACGCCCGCGGACGGGCGCTCCTGCAGCAGGCGGCGCTGCTCGCCCACGAAGCGCGGCTCGTGCGACCCGGCGCCCCCGCCGTCGCGGGCCTGGCGTCCGCCGTCGAGGAGGCCTGGGGAGCGAGGTTCCCGGGCGAGGCGCTGCCCGGCGTCGAACAGGCCGTGGCGCTCCGCGCGGCGCACCTGCTCGCCGATCTCGAGGCAGCGGAGGCCTCGACCGCCGATCCGGTACGCGCCGACCCGGCACGCGCCGACGCCGAGAGCGGCGACGCGCGGGATGGAGGCGAGCTGGCGCTGCGGGCCGCGTTGTCCGCCCTCATCGAAGGCCTCACGGCGGTGCCCGATACGAGCCCGCCGTAGCGGCCGCCTCCGGAGCCCGTGGGCTGCGCAGGCCCAGAAGCAGCAGAAGAGACCGCCGTTTCGGACGGCGGTCTCTCGTTGGTGGAGCCTGCCGGATTCGAACCGGCGACCCTTCGCTTGCAAAGCGAATGCTCTCCCAGCTGAGCTAAGGCCCCTCGCGGTGCGCTCCCGCCCGGCAGCGTGCAGGACGGGATCGCCCCCCCTCGTCGCGCACTTGAGGATACGCGTGGCATGGTGGGCTGTCAAGCTCGTTCGTGGGCGTGCAGGACGCGGATTGTCCGAGGGAGGCGGGCGGCCCCCGGCGGGCTCGTCAGCCGACGTCTTCGGTGGGCGCCTCGGGCCGCGCGAAGATCATCCGCCACGGGTAATAGGTTCTCTGTTCGGGCTGCATCTGCTCATTAGGAACATACGGCGGATTCCCCACCACCGCATCGAACCCCGCCTTCTTCCCCCGCGAGTGCCCCTTCTCG
>JARRMM010000026.1:0-23173 GCA_037386005.1 Deinococcales bacterium
GAGCAGGTCCTCGATGCTCTTGTCGCTGAGCTCGGGGTGCTTCTCGAGCGCCCCGTTCAGCTTGTTGGTGTAGCCGGCATGGTGCTTGCCGTGGTGGATCTCCATGGTCCGGGCGTCGATGTGCGGTTCGAGAGCGTCCTTGGCATAGGGTAGATCGGGCAGCTTGAAGGCCATGCTTCTCCTCCCGTGCGAACGTGGGAATGTCGGGGCGAACCGGATGGACCTCCGGATTGTGATGAGTCTAGCAGTTGTGTGTCTGAGCACGTTTTCCGAGCCTACATTGCCCTTCGCGTCTCAGCCCTCGCGCTCGAGCTCGGCGGCGACGGTCCGGACCACGTCGAGGTCGGCGGCCGAGAAGCAGACCAGCACCACCCGTTCCGGCAAGGCGTGCCGTTCCAGGAACGCCCGCACGGTGGCGAGCGCTACGCGCGCCGCCTGCTCGATGGGGTAGCCGTAGACCCCCGTGCTGATCGAGGGGAACGCGACCGAGCGCAGGCCCGCCGCCCCCGCCAGCCCCAGCGACCGGCGGTAGCAGCTCGCCAAGAGCTCTCGCTCGCCCGCATCTCCGCCGTTCCAGACCGGCCCCACCGTGTGGATCACGTGCTTCGCAGGCAGCCGGTAGCCGCCCGTCATCTTGGCGTCGCCGGTGGGGCAGCCTCCCAGCGTGCGGCACTCCGCCAGCAGCTCCGGACCCGCCGCGCGGTGGATCGCGCCGTCCACGCCGCCGCCGCCCAGCAAGCTGCTGTTGGCGGCGTTGACGATGGCGTCGACCTGGAGCCGGGTGATGTCGCCTCGCACGATCTCGATGCGGTCCATGGCGACCTCCTTCCAGCAGAGCGCGCCGGCCGCGGAAGCGGCCGGGACGAGCGCGTCAGGGCGCCAGGCGGACCAGGACGCGGCCCACGGTGGCGCCGACGAGGATGTCCTCGATGGCGGGCTCGAGCTCGTCCAGCCCGACCTCCGTGACCAGCCCCGGGATGTCGGCGAGCCCTTCCACGCGCCATGCGCCCGCCAGGCGCCGCCACATCGCCTGCCGGCGCTCCATGGCGTAGTGCTGCGAGTCGATGCCCAGGAGTGCGACCCCGCGCAGGATGAACGGGAAGACGCTGACGTTGAGCTCGGCGCCGCCCACCATGCCGCAGGCCGCCACCGCGCCCCCCACCACCGTCTGCTTGAGGAGCCCGGCGAGCGTGTCGCCGCCGACGGTGTCGATGCCGCCCCCGTAGAGCCCCTTGAGCATCGGCCGGTGGGTGGGGGTGCCGAGCTGGTCGCGTTCGAGGATGTCCTCGGCGCCGAGACGCGAGAGCAGCAGCCGCGCGCTCTCGGTGCCGGTGCTGGCGACCACGCGGTAGCCGGCCCGGGCCAGCAGCGCGACCGCCAGCGTGCCCACGCCGCCCGACGCGCCGGTCACCACGTAGGGGCCGAGCTCGGGCGTGGCCCCCACCCGCTGCAGCAGCTCGAGGCCGATGGCCGCCGTGAGCCCGGCCGTGCCCAGCACCATCGCGTCCCGCTCGTCGAGCCCCTCCGGAAGCGGCACCAGCCAGTCGCCCGGCACCCGGATGAGCTCGCCGAAGCCGCCGGGGGTGTCCATGCCCAGGTCGAACCCGGTGCACAGCACCCGGTCGCCGGGCGCGAAGCGCGGATCGCGCGACGCCAGCACCGTCCCCGCCGCATCGATCCCGGGCGTGTGCGGGTAGTTCCGGGTCACGCCGCGGTTGCCGCTGGCGGACAGCGCGTCCTTGTAGTTGAGCGACGAGTACGCCACCCGCACCGTCACGGGGTGGTCGGGCAGGCTCCCAATCTCGAGCTCGGCGACCGAGCGGTGCGCCCGCTCGCCCTCCAGCTCGACGCGCAGGGCGCGGAACGTGTCGGGTACGTCGGAGGCGACCATACGCCCATGCTAGCGCGCAGAACCGCCGGCTCCCGGTGCGCCGGCCAGCAGCGGCGTGCCGCGGAGCGGTCCCTCCCGCGCTTCTCACCCCTGCTCCTGTAGACTGCGAATCATGAATCCGAGAAGGTTGACGCTCGTGACCGTCATCGTCGCGATCGTGGTGCTGGCGGCTGTGGTGGTCGTGCCCCGCCTCACCTCGAGCGGCACGCCAACGACATCCTCCGCTTCGAGCAGCTCGGGCACGGCGCTCGACTACGCCGGCCAGCCCACCATCGGCGACCCCAACGCGCCGGTCACCATCGCGATGTTCGAGGACTTCCTGTGCCCGCACTGTGCCGAGTTCAGCGACCAGGTGTGGCCGCAGATCAAGCGTGCCTACATCGACACCGGCAAGGCCAGGGCCGTCTTCTTCTACTTCCCCGTGATCAGTCAGACCCAGTCGCGCGTCATCGGAGGGCTCGGCCAGTGCGTCTACATGCAGAGCAACGACGCGTTCTGGAAGCTCGAGCAGATCCTGATGCGCACCCAGCAGCAGCTCATGAACACCGCCAAGGCGATCGACATCGCCACCCAGTACGCTCCCAGCCTCGACAAGCAGAAGCTCCAGCAGTGTGTCGACAACGGAACGGGAGCCAAGACCGTCGAGAAGGACAACTCCATGGGTCAGGCCCTGGGAGTGCAGGGGACGCCGACCATCTTCGTCAACGGCAAGATGGTCTCCAACGCCGCCTGGGACACGGTCAAGAAGGCCATCGACAGCGCCCTCCCCGCTTCCTCGGGTAGCTGATGCGCGGGGGCAACCTCTACCTGGCCTGGCTCGTGGCGCTGGTGGCGATGCTGGGCAGCCTCTACTTCTCGGAGGTTCGCCACTTCATCCCGTGCACGCTGTGCTGGTACCAGCGCATCCTGATGTACCCGCTGGCCATCGTGCTGGGCATCGCCAGCTACCGCCAGGACCGGGCCATCCGCAACTACGTGCTTCCCCTCTCGGTGCTGGGCATGGCGTTCGCCCTGTACCACGTGCTGGAGCAGAACATCCCCGGGTTCGGGGCGCCGGGGCTGTGCCGTGCCGGGGTCCCCTGCAGCGTCCACTACATCCACTGGCTCGGCTTCATCTCGATCCCGGTGCTGTCGCTCACGGCCTTCACCTTGATCACGCTGCTCTTGTCCACGCTGCGGGGGCGGGACCGTTGGGCGGCGTAGCCGGCACGAGCAACTACCGCCGGGCGCTCGAGTTCCACCTTCGCATCGGCGACACCCCTCCCCTCGCGCCGTGCCGGCCCGACGCCGAGACGCTGGCGCTGCGGTTGCGACTGGTGCGGGAGGAGGCGGCCGAGGCCCTGCACGCGCTCGAGGCCCTCGCGGCGGAGCCCGGCGGCGACCCGGTGGAGCGCCAGGCGGCGGCGGCCCACGAGCTGGCCGACCTGCTGTACGTGGTCTACGGCACGTTCGTGGCGCTGGGCGTCGATGCGGACGAGGTCTTCGCGGAGATCCACGCCGCCAACCTCCGCAAGGTCGGTGCGCCGCGGCGCGCCGACGGTAAGCAGCTCCGCCCCGACGGATGGCGCCCGGCCGACGTGGCGGGCGTGCTGCGGCGTCAGGACCGCGACGAGAGCCAGGGACGAGCGATCGAGGAGCTCTGAGCGGAGTCAGGCCTCGGCCACGACCTCGACGCCTTCACCCACCGGTGCGGGCGCCTTGAAGCGCTGCTCGAAGCGGCGCTGGAACTCCCGCCAAGCCGCTTCCTCGTGCGGCCGGCCCTGCTCCTCGCACCACATCAGGAACGGCACCAGATAGCTCCGCGCGTTGCGCAGCTCCTCCCGGAAGATGCGGGCGCTCAGGCCGCCCTCCTCGACGTAGCCGCTCGTCTCGAACGAGCGCAGGGCGGCCTCACGATCGTACGGCACGCGCCGGAACTGAGGGACCCAGGCGCCGGCCTCGAGCGTGAGCACCAGGTACTGCGCGCGCGGGTCGCCGTTGAAGGGAGACCCGACGGCGCCGGTGTTGAGCACCAGGTAGTGCCCCCACCGTCGCTTCAACGGCCGGTGGGTGTGGGAACCGACCAGCACGTCGGCGGGGTGCATCTGCGTGATCTCGGAGATCGCCTCGTCGGTCAGGTACTTGCCGTACCCCTCACGGTAGTGCCGCGGGCTCCCGTGGGAGATCAGCAGGCTGGGCGCGTGGTCCACGGTGATGCGCAGCGTCATCGGCAGGTGTCGGATGGCGTCGATGAACCCGGCCTGCTCGAGCTCCCGGGCCGCCCACCCCGCGCTGGCCCAGAAGGGATCCTCGAACCACTCGTCGGGAAGGGCCGGGTCGCGCTCCACCCACATCCGCATCAGGTCGTCGTGGTTGCCGAGCGTGGCGCTCATGGAGTTCTGCTCCAGCATGCGCATGGCCGCGGCGTTGCTGGGCCCCCGGTTGACGATGTCCCCGTTGACCACCAGCCGATCCACGTCGAGCGTGGCGATGTCCGCGAGCACCGCCTCCAGCGCCGGCAGGTTGGCGTGGATGTCGGCGATGACGGCCACTCTCACGGTGCACCACTGTACCAGGGTCCCGCGCGCCCGCGAGGGCCGGGTTCGAAAAGCCACGGCGGGTAGCGGTGGGCCGCCGTAGACTGGGCGCTCGACCCGTGGACGCCGTCGCCCTCCTCATCGCCACGCAACCCGACCGTTCGGCCAGGATCGAAGCGTCGTTGACGAACCGTAGCTGGCGCGTCGTGGCGGAGCAGCACCCTCAGCAAGCGCTCGAGCGCCTGCGGGCGGGTGGCTGGTCGGCGGTGTTCTGCGACGAGTACCTTCGCGGCGCCAGTCCCGGAGGCTTCCTGGCGTGGGCTCGCCGCATCGCGCCCGGCCTCCCCTTCTACCAGTTCGCCACCGATCCGGACGCTCCGCAGCGCGCGTTCGCCACGCCCGACGCGGTGCTGCCGTTCCCGCCGGACCCCGTCCGGCTGCCCCCGGCGCCCGTCACCGGCGCGGCCTCCGAGGCCGCCGATGGCGCCCAGGTACCCCTGCAAGGCGACCTCGACACGATGCCGCTCGGCGGCATCCTCGACATGATGGCGGTGGCGCAGCAGAGTGCCGTGGTGCGGGTCTCGGGCGGTACCCAGGGCGAGCTGGTCCTGGACCGAGGCGTACTGCAGCACGCTGCGGCAGGCGACGAGGCGCTCGGCCTGCGCGCCGTGGCCGAGCTCATCACGCTGAAGGAGGGGTCGTTCCGCGTGGAGAGCTACCGGCCGCCCCGCAAACGCACGCTCAGCCTGCCCACGGCCACCGCGCTCACCGAGGCGGCGAAGCTCGCCGACGAGCTCGACCGCGACCGCACCCTGGTCGCGCGGGTGCGGCGCGCGCTGCCGGCGGCCCGCGCCGTCGCGGCCGGCTACCCCCCTTCGCCGGGCGCGATCGTCGGCGAGGGGCCGATGCGGGAGGCCTTCGACACCGCCTGTCGGCTGCTGGAAGCGAACCGCCCCCAGGTCGGGCGGTTCTCGCACCTGTGCCTGGAGCACGAGGAGGGCGCGCTGGCGATAGTGATGTACGGCGAGGGGCGGCTGCTGGTGGCGACCGGCGATCGCGGCACGAGCCTACGGTTGCTGGCGGCGCTGTCCGCCGCGGTGCGGGGCGCCCCGGCATGATGGCCACGCGAGACGCACGTCCCTCGGACGGCCGCCCGAGCGAGCGACATCGCGGGCCCCGCGGCGGCCTCAGCCCAACGCAGCCTCGGCCGCTCGACGCATGACCTCGAGCGGCGCCGGCCGAGCGAACCAGCGCTCGAACGCCAGGGCGCCCTGGTGCACGAGCATCGGCAGGCCGTTCTGCGTGACGAGCCCGGCGCGCCGTGCGTTCTGCAGGAGCGGGGTCTCGGCCGGACGGTAGACGAGGTCCACCACGGCACCCTCGTGCGGGAGCACGCCCGCCGGCAGCGGCGAGCGTCCTTCGGCGACACCCTCCATGCCGGCTACGGTGGCCTGCACCAGCAGGCTCGCCGAGCGCACGGCGTCGGCGAGCGACGGGAGGTCGAGCAGGGTGATCGCTCCCACCGGCGCGAGCTCGGCGACGAGGCGCTCGGCACGGGCGGGGCTGCGGTTGTGCAGACTCACCCGCGCCCCCGCCACCAGCAAGGCGTGCGTGACGGCGCGCGCCGCTCCTCCCGCGCCCAGGACCACGGTGGCCCGCCCGCGCGGGTCGACGCCGAGCTCCGCCAACGCCCGCAGGAATCCCTCGCCGTCGGTGGTATCGCCGATGAGTCGTCCCCTCCGGGGCACGATGGTGTTGACCGCGCCCACGGCGCGCGCCGCGTCGGTGAGTCCATCGAGCCAGGGGATCACCGCCTGCTTGTGGGGCACCGTCACGTTGGCGCCCGCCACGTCGGCTCCTCGCAGCCCCGCCACCGCCTGCCCCAGCGCCTCCGGTGGCACGTCCAGCGCCCGGTAGACGGCATCGACGCCGAGCTCGCGCAAGGCGGCGTTGTGCATCGCGGGGCTCAACGAGTGCCCGGCGGGGTGGGCGAACAGCAGGATGCGACGCGTCATCGACCGCTCCCGACCCCGGTCTGCCTGCGCGGGCGCTCGGCGGCGCGCCGACGAGCGCCGGGGAACGCGTTCAGGTCGCCGCCGCCGGTCGCGCCTGGGCGCGCAGCACCTCGAGGGCGGTCTCGACGTCCTCGTCGGTGATCTGGTGATGCGTCACCAGCCGCACGCGTCCCGGCCCCATGGCGCTGAAGCGCACGCCCTGCGCCTCGCAGCGCGCGGCGAAGGCCTGGCCGTCGGCCACCTGGAGGAACACCATGTTGGTCTGCACCGTCGAGAGGTCGAGGTCGATGCCGGGCACGTCGACCAACCCCTTGGCGAGGCGACGCGCGCGCGCATGGTCCTCGACGAGGCACTGCGGCATCGTCTCCAGCGCGTAGAGACCCGCAGCCGCGAGTACCCCGGCCTGGCGCATGCCGCCCCCGAGGGTCTTGCGGTAGCGGTGGGCGCGGTCGATGAACGCGCGGCTGCCGAGGAGCACGCTCCCCACCGGCGCCCCCAGCCCCTTGCTGAGGCAGATCGAGACGGAGTCGAAGCCGCGGCAGACCTGCTCGATCCCTACGTCGAGCGCGGCGGCCGCGTTGAACGCTCGGGCGCCGTCGAGGTGGGCCGGCAGGCCCTCGTCGTGCGCGAGCTTGGTCACCGCGCGCGCGACCTCCAGGGGCACCACCGTGCCTCCGGCGACGTTGTGGGTGTTCTCCAGCGAGACGAGCCCCGTCGGCGCCTGGTGCGGGCTGCGGTGGACGGCGGCGCGGACGTCCTCGACGCGAGGCGCGCCTCCCGGTGCGGGGACGAGCCTCGGCACCAGCCCACTCACGACCGCCATGGCGGCGAGCTCGTACTCGTAGACGTGCGCACCCTCGGGCACGATCACCTCTTGACCGCGCTCGGTATGCGTCGCGAGGGCCACCTGGTTGCTCATGCTGCCGCTGGGCATGAAGAGTCCGGCCTCGAAGCCCGCTCGCTCGGCCAGCATGCTCTGCAGGCGATTGACGGTCGGGTCCTCGCCGTAGACGTCGTCGCCCACCTCGGCCTCCGCCATCGCTCTGCGCATGGCCGGGGTGGGCGTCGTGACGGTGTCGCTCCGCAGGTCGATGACGCGCATGGCGGCATGCTACCCCACGCTCACGCCCCGTCGAAGATCTGCCGGTACTCGCGCAGGGTCGGCACGTCCACGTGGTCGCCACAGCTCACCAGGACCGGGCGGGCGTCAGAGGTGCCGGTGCGCTCCAGCGGTGTGGGCCATAGGCTCGCTGGCCATCCGATCACGGGCGGCCTCGACGCGCGCGAGATCCACCATGGGGCCCCTTCCTTGAGCCTCGCGCTCGGGAGGTCCGCTCAGCCGACGGCCGCCCCGGACGCGACCGCCGTGGGACCCCGCTCGTCGGCCAGCCACGCCTCGAACGCGGCCAGCCCGCGCCGGTACATGGCCGTGCGCCGCTCCTTCTTGCCCTGCCCCTTGCGCTTGGGAACGGTGGGCACCAGCCCCCAGTTGGCGTTCATGGGCTGGAAGCCATCGGGGTTGGCGCCGGCGAGGAAGCGCACCAGCCCCCCCAGCATGCTGTCCTCCGGCGGAACGACGGCCTCCAGCGCGAGCGCCCGCCGGGCCGCGTTGGTGCCCGCGAGCCAACCGGTCGCCGACGACTCCAGGTAGCCCTCGGTGCCGGCCAACACGCCGGCGGTGAACCAGTCGGGGTGGTCGCGGAAGGCGAGCGTCGGGTGGAGCAGGCGCGGAGCGTTGAGGTAGGTGTTGCGGTGCATCACGCCGTAGCGCACGATGTCGGCCTGCTCGAGCCCGGGAATGGCGCGCACCACCTCCTTCTGATCGCCCCACTTCAGGCCGGTCTGGAACCCGACCAGCGACCACATGCGCCCGCGCCCGTCCTCCTGGCGGAGTTGTGCCACGGCGAAGAAGCGCTCCCCCGTCTCGGGGTGCTCCAGGCCGACCGGCTTGAGCGGCCCGAAGCGGGGCGTGTCGTACCCGCGCCGCGCCAGCTCCTCGATCGGCATGCATCCCTCGAAGAACTCCAGCTTCTCCCAGTCGTGAGGGACGTGCTTGCGGGCCGCCGTGAGGAGCTCGAAGAAGGCGTCGTAGCGCTCCCGGGTGAACGGGAGGTTCAGGTAATCCGCCGCCTGGCCGTACCTCCCCTTGCGGAAGGCCACGCTCATGTCCACGCTGTCGACGTCGATGACCGGCGCCGCCGCGTCGTAGAAGCCGAGGAACTCGGTACCGAGCCGTTCGCGGAGCGCGGAGGCCAACACGTCGCTGGTGAGCGGGCCCGTGGCCAGGACGACGATCCCCTGGGGCACGTCCGCGAGTTCCCCGGTGTGGACCGTGATCGCCGGGTGTCGGCGCACGGCCTCCGTCACGCGCCGGCTGAACGCCTCACGATCGACCGCCAGCGCGCCGCCCGCCGGCACGCGGCAGGCGTGGGCACTCTCCATCACGACGCCGCCGGCCGCGAGCATCTCGGCCTGCAGCAGACCCTTGGCGTTGGACTCGCCCTCGCCCCCGAAGCTGTTGGAGCACACCAGCTCCGCGAAGTCGCCGGTGTGGTGGGCGGGCGTCATGGCCACAGGGCGCATCTCGTGCAGGTGCACGTGGACACCCAGGCGCGCGGCGGCGAGCGCCGCGTCGCTGCCGGCCATCCCGGCTCCGACGACGGTGATCGAGGGTGGGGTCTCGCTCATGCCGCGAGTGTAGCAGCGCGCGGCCCGAACCCGCGGTCCCGGCGGCGACGGGCCGGCAGCCGAACGCGGACCACCCCGCAATGCAGGGTGGTCCGTGGGTTCCTAGCAGGCGTTCAAGGGGGGTACGCCAAGCCGAGCTTCCTGATCGGCCTGACATCAGGGTACGTCGGGAACAGGAGAGCGTGATGACGACGAGGTGAAAAGGCTGAGCCCAGCTTCCCCGTCCTGGACGACTTTCGATAGGTGACGCCCGTCGCCTTCGCGCGGCCGCCCGAGCCGACTACACTGGGCGTGAACGGGAGGCGCCATGGACTCATCCTCATCGGCCGAATCGATCCAAGAGGCCATCCCCAACAACCACTGCTGGGGCTGCGGCACGCTGAACCCCGTGGGGCTGCACATCCACAGTCACTTCCAGGGCGATGAGTCGGTCTGCGTGCACGTGCCCGGCGGCGAGTTCATGGCCGGCCCGACGCACGTGCTCAACGGCGGCATCCTCGCCACCCTGGTCGACTGCCACTGCGTGTGCACCGCCATCGCGGACGCCTACCGCAGCGAGGGGCGCGCCGTGGGTGAGCCCCCGGAGATCTGGTACGCCACCGCCAGCCTGCACCTCGACTACCGCCTGCCCACCCCGCTCGGCGGTCCCGTGACGCTGCGGGCGATCATCACCGAGCGCTCCAGCCGCAAGCGCACGTTGCGCTGTCGCGTGGTGGCGGGCGGCGACACCACGGTCGAGGCGACCGTCGTGGCGGTGCGGGTGCCTCCGGAATGGCGCGATCCGAACGGGCACACGCTGCGGCGCAACGGTCACGGCGCAGGCCCCGACCCGCACGGCCCGTCGTGATCCGGACCGTCACGTTGGGCCGGCGCGCCGGACGCGCCACCGCGGCGCGCTCCGCGGTCGCGGTGGCGCTGCTGGCTGCGCTGCTGCAAGGGATCGCGCTGGCCCAGCCGGCGGCCGCGTGGCACGTCCTGTACCGGGGCACGGCGGGGCCCAGATCGGTGGTGCTGGATCTGACGGTGCGGGGGCAGCGGGCGACCGCTCGCCTGCTCCTCGACGCCCATGCCGCCACCCTCGAAGGCGACGGCGTCGCGGCGAGCGACGGCACCGTGACGCTGACGCTGAAGAGCGCCCAGGGGACGACGGAGGGCGCGCTCCGCGGGAAGCGCTCGTCGGCACCGAACGACGACGGGCGCACGTTCCAGGGCAGCCTCACGCTGGCCGGAACCGCCCGGACGTTGACCTTGGAGCGCATCGCCCAGTTCGTCGACGTCGACGTGCGGGAGGGTCCGATCCACGTGCAGATGAGCTACCCGAGCTTCTCCGGCACCCCCCTGAGCTCGTTGAACCCGGAGATCGAACCTCCTGCCCGCGCGCGCCTGGAGACCTTCGTCGCGCAGGGGCGCCAGGCGCAGGCGGCCGGCGAGCTCTTCCACAGCTGGGAGCTGGTGAGCTCCACGCGGATCGAGGGGATGGCCGGAAGCTACGTCAGCGTGCTCAGCCAACGTTACGCCTACACCGGCGGCGCGCACGGCAACCACAGCTTCAGCGCGCACAGCTGGGAGCTCGGCGCGCCCGGTCCGCGCGAGCTGACGCTCTCCGACCTGTTCCGGCCCGGAGCCCCCTACCTCGCCCGGCTCGGCCCGCTGGTGCTGGCCGACCTCCGCTCGCAGGACGCGACCTGGGTGGTCGACGGTCAGGTCACCGGCCTCACCGCGCAGGATCTGGCCCTGTTCTCGCTGACGCCGCAAGGGCTGGCCTTCACGTTCCCGCCCTACGCCATGGGTCCCTACGCGCAGGGCACCTTCACGGTGGTCGTGCCGTACGACCGTGTCCTCGACCTGGCCCTGCCGGGCGGGGCGATCCGGGCCTTCGCGCACGGCGCTCCCTGAGGTCGGGCGATGGCTTGCCACATCGGAGGCTCCGAAGTAGCCTGAAGAGCGTGCCGGACGCGTTCGCACGGCGGCGCGCAGCGGCGCGGACCCATGGGAGGTGGCATGCCGGACGAGACCATCGCCTTCAGAACGGAGATCACGCAGCTCCTGGACATCCTCGTGCACTCGCTCTACACCGAGCGCGAGATCTTCCTTCGGGAACTGCTGTCCAACGCCTCGGACGCCCTCTACCGCTTCAAGCTCGAGAGCCTCACCGAAGACCAGGTCGCCGATCCGGCAGCCGAGCTCGGCATCTGGCTGCGACCGGACCCGGAGGCCCACACGCTCTCGGTGCGTGACACCGGCCGCGGCATGAGCCGCGAGGAGCTCGTGCAGAACCTGGGCACCATCGCTCACTCCGGCGCCCGCTCCTTCACGGAAGCGCTGCGCGAGCTCAACCAGAACGACACGGCGTCCGCGCGGGAGCTGATCGGCCGGTTCGGGGTGGGCTTCTACAGCGTGTTCATGGTGGCGGAGCAGGCCGAGGTGCGGTCGAGGAGCCTGCGACCCGCCGAGGAGCCCGCCCATTGGCGCTCGACCGGCGGCGGCAGCTTCGACGTCGGGACCTCGGAGGGCCGCGAGCGCGGCACCGAGGTGGTGCTGACCCTCAAGGAGGACGCCCGCGAGTACCTGGAGCCGCAGCGCTTGCGGCAGGTGGTGCGCGCCCACTCCAACTACGTACCCTTCCCCATCTACCTGTGGGAGGACGGTGCCTGGACGCAGGTCAACGACCAGACCGCACTCTGGCGCGAACGGCCCGGCAGCGTCACGGAGGAGCAGCACCGGGCCTTCCTGGGCCAGCTCCGCTTCGGCGCCGAGGAGCCGCTCCTCACCGTGCACCTGCAGGCCGACGTGCCTCTGCAGTTCTACGCCCTGCTCTACGTGCCGTCCCGCCGCGATCCCATGCTGCTGCGCGACCCCGACGGCGACGGCCTGCGGCTCTACGCCCGCAAGGTGCTCATCGAGGAGCACAACCGCTCGCTGCTGCCCCGCTACCTGCGCTTCCTGGTCGGCGTGGTGGACGCCGAGGACCTGCCGCTCAACGTCTCGCGCGAGACGGTGCAATCGACGCCGGTACTCGCGCGCATCCGCTCGGTGCTCACCAAACGCGTCATCGGCGAGATCGCTCGCCTGGCGGAGGAGGACGGCGAGCGGTTCGAACACTTCCTGCGCGAGTACGGCGCGTTCTTGAAGGAGGCTGTCGCGACCGACCCGGCCCGCGACGAGCGCATCCCCGACTTGCTCCGCTTCCGCACGACCCGCGACGAGAGCGTCTCCCTGCAACAGTACGTGGGTCGCATGAAGGACGGGCAGCAGGACATCTACTACGTCCAGGCCGACGACGCGCAGGCCGCCCTGGCGAGCCCCCACCTGGAGCCGTTCCGGAACCGCGACCTGGAGGTGCTCGTCCTCACCGAGCCGCTCGACGCCTTCCTGCCGATGGGCCTTCCCAGCTACCAGGACCACCCGCTGCGGGACGTGGGGGAGGCGGAGCTCGAGCTCCCCGCGGCTCCGGAAGCGGTCTCCGGCGAGGCGTCCGCCGGGGACGCTGAGCTCGACGACGCCGTCTTCGGCAGGGTCCTGGATCGCGTCCGGACGGTGCTCGGCGACCGGGTCGCCGAGGTGCGCGAGAGCCGACTGCTCGAGCGGAGTCCGGCCCGGCTGGTGGCGCCGGCGGGTGCGCCGGCCGGGGTGGAGCGGCTGCGCCGGCTGACCGAGGAGGACTACCGGGCGGCGCCCCGTGTGCTGGAGCTCAACCGGCGCAGCGAGCTGCTCCGGCAGCTGGGCCGGCGGCTGGAGGCGGATCCCGATGACGCGCTCGTGCCCGAGCTCGTCACGCAGCTGTTCGAGACCCAGCTCCTGCTCGAGGGGCTGCACCCCAATCCGGCGACCATGGCGACGCGCATCGAACGGCTGTTGACGGCGGCGAGCCAGGCTCCGACGGGCGCACCCCACGGCGCGCCGACCGCCGCCACGGAGAAGGCGCACCACGAGGCGCAGACCGCCGAGACGGGCGCACCCGAAACGGGCGGAGCACCGGCCGACGTCGAGGAAGGCGCGTCAGAAGAGCGCTGAGCGCTGGCGTACTCGCGGGCGAGACCGGCCCCCGACAAGGCCCCGAGCTCAGAGGAGTCAGAGGAGACTGCGCCGGCGTGGCCGTAGGCGCTGCAGCAACCACAGCACGATCGCGAGCAGGATGAGCGCGCCTCCGAAGCCGAGCACGATCAGGTGGTTGCGCAGCGGCAACGTCCAGACGTCGGGTGGGAGCGCCTTCGCCACGTAGCGGGCGGAGGCGACGAGGCCACCCAGCACGCCGAACTGCGCGAGGGCCGCCTGCGGTGGCGTCGCAGCCTCGTGCAGCGAGGCCAGCCGGTTGAACACGTAGCTCCCACCGGCGGCGCCGAGCGCGACCGCGATCCCCGCGTAGACGAGGCGCTGCAACCCCGGCGCGCTCGCGAGCAGCACGATCAGGAACAGCAGCGACAAGCCGCCAGCCAGCCAGGTCCAGGCCAGGTAGCGACGGTGCGCGGCAGCGGAGAAGGCGCTCAGCATCGGCGCCACGCGCTGGACCTTGGCCTTCTGGTCGTTGCGGGTCATGAGGTCGACGATGGCCGTGGGGCCCTGCTCGTAGCTGCGCTTGGCCAGAGCGTCGAGCACGGCGGCGTCCGCCTGCTGCTGGCCCAGACCGGCCAGCTGCGACGCGGGCAGCAGCCCCGCCAGGCTCTCGCTCTTCTGCTGGTTGCCCTGGATGGCCGCCTTGGCCTCTGCCAGCCGCGAGGCGATGGCGTCACGATGCCCCAGGAAGAGCGTGGCGTAGAAGCCGTGCAAGCTCGTGGGCACACCCTGCTGCAGGGCGAGGTCGAAGCGCGTCCTCAGGTTGGAGTTGACGACCTTCTGGCGGGTCTTCGCCAGGCCGTCGGCGAGCACGTCATCGGCCAGCTTGGCGACCACCATCTCTCCGATCTGGCGGTTGGTCATGGTTCGCAGCTGCGCCGGATCGGCGTACACGAAGACACCCACGATGGGCTGGACCGGCTGGCCGGGGTTGTCGGCCGCCTGCTTGGGCCAGTCCGCCAGGCGTGAGCCGTCCTCGAGACCCGAGGGGAGCATCTCGCTGCCGAGACCGGCACGCACCAGCTCGAGCACCGTGCCCTTGAGCGCCTGCTCGAGTTGCGCATGGATGCCGGCATCGGTCACGAGCGCGAGGGCGGCGGCGCTGCCGCCCTGGATGGTCTTGTCGGTGAGCACCCCGGCGATACGGTTGATGGCCTGATCGACCGTGAAGCCGGAGACCTCGGTCGGGTCCGCATAGACCTCCACGCCGGGCAACAACGTGAGCTTCTTCCCGGGCTGGTAGGCCGCTCCCGTCCGCACGGCCAGCCCACCGCTGCCCGAGCCCTCGGGCATCAGCGTGAGCTGGAGCATCTGGTGCAGGACCGGGAGCGCGCGCTGACGGACCGTCAACTCGCCCAGGCTGAAGGTGAGGGTGGCCACCGCCAGGCCGAGCACCAACACGATGGCGCTCAACCACTTGACGTCGCGTTGCCAGGCGGGGCTTCGTTCGGTACGCAGCATCGACTCCTCATCCTCGGGGTCGCCGCCTCCGGCGCTCCCGGCCCGCGAGCGGGCGATGGCGTCAGCTTACCGTGCCGACCCCCGGTCGGGTCGGCCCGGCAGCGGCCGCCGCTCGGGGCAACGCGTACCATGGGCACATGAGCGATCCGTCCCCCAAGGCCGTCACCGTGGTGCCGCTCCTCGGCCCCCTGCACGTGCGGCTGCCGCAGTACAACGCCGTCAGCGTGCTGCGTTCGGTGCAGGCGTTCCGCCCGTCCGTGGTCGCGCTGGCTCCCCTCACCCAGGGCCAGCTCCAGAACCCGGCCTGGCAGGAGTGCGCGGAGCTGCCGCTGCCGCACACCGTGGTGCCGTGGGCGCGGCGCACGGGGATACCCCTGGCCGAGATCGGGGCCACCCCCGAGGACGAGAGCGCCGAGGCGGACTTCCGGCGCTACCTGGAGACGTTCGAGGGCGGCAAGGCGCTGCTGGCCTCGGTCGACGCCGAGGAGCGCCCCATCCGCCAGCTGCTCGACCGGCCGCTCACCCTGGACAGCATCCTGGAAGAGCTCGTCCCGGCGGTGGAACGCTTCCAGGAGCGGCGTCGGGACGCGTTCGGCGAGGGGCCCGGCACCGGCTTCCAGGAGCAGCGGGCCGCGCTCATGGCCGAGGCGGTGCTGGACCTCGAAGGGGAGCGCGTCGCGGTGCTGGCTTCGGCTGACGACGTACCCTCGCTGCTGGCCGCCCTCGACGGGCGCGCCGAGCTGAGCCGTCCGCCGTCGCCGCCGGTCGACGAGGCGGTCCGTCGCCGCAGCCTGCTCGACTACGCCATGCGCGGCGAGGCCCCCGACCCGGAGGCGCTGCTCGACCAGCTGCAGGAGATCGACGAGCCGGAGGCGCGCTACCTCGAGGCGAACGTGCTGCTCCAGAGCGGCGAGCCGGACGCCGCCCTGCAGGTGCTCGAGCAGGCGAGCACGCAGGATTTCGTGGATCCCTACTACCTCCCCGGCTTCCTGCTCACCCGGCTGGGTCAGCTCTACGACCTGGCGGGCCGGCGCGACGCGGCCCTGCGCGCGTATCGTGGCGCGCGGGCACTGAGCTTCGCCCCAGCCGAGGCCCTGGTAGCGGCCGAGGCGGGTCTCGAGCAGCCCTTCACCCTGACCGGCACCGAGGTCGTGAGCGGTCGCTGAACGCGCGCCCCGACGACCCCCCGCTCGTGGCCGGACGCTTCCGACGCGAAGGGTTCTCGAGTACAATCGCGGCATCCCTGTCGTGGTCGAGGGCCCTTGCCTGACAGCAGGAGTTGGGGGGTGCGCGACTCGTCGCCGGTCAGGGGAAAGGGGTCGCGGGTGAAGCGTCGGACCGTCGTCGTCGCAGCATCGGTCGTTGTCCTGGTAGTGGCAGCGGCACTGTCGTACACGGCCTCGCAGCTGGCCCTTCCGCTCGCCGCCCTGGTCCTCACGGCCACCCTCGTCGGCAGCGGCTCGCGGATGCCCGCCTGGCGCCTGGCCGCAGCCGGAAGCGCCCTCTGGACGATCGAGGAAGGGATCTGGGCCTTCGTGCGGCTGTCCGGGGGCCCCTCCCACCTCGTCCTCACCGACATCGCCACGTACGGCGGGACCACCCTGTGGGTCGCCGCCCTGCTGCTCCTGAGCACACGCCGCTCCCCGACGCTGTTGTCGTTGCCGTTCCTGCCGGCGCTGGGACTGCTGGTATGGATCGACACCCGGGACGTGCCGCTCGTGCAGTCGTTGCGCTTCCCCGTGGTCGACATCATCCTGGTGCTGGCGACCCTGCCCGCGCTGGAAGCCGCCTTGCGCGGCCGCGCCTCGGAGGGCCGCTTGCTGTGGACCTTCGGGTTCTTCGTGCGGGCGCTCACCGCCGGCACCATGAGCTGGCTCTACGCCGTCCCCGGGCTCGGTCACGCCTTCTTCGTCCTGTGGCTGCTCCCCTACGCCTTCGTGGCGATCGGCGTGGCCATGGAGCTCAGCGACCAGGAATCGGGCATGTGGGCGGCAGCTGCCACCATTCTCGGCCTGGAGGCGGTCTCCGGGATCATGCTGACGCTGCTCTACCGCAGCGGACTGATCGGCGGTCCCGCCACCGTGGGTATCGTGCTGCTGCTGGCGTACGTGCAGTTCGTGGGCATCATGCTGGTGCTGCTCTCCGACCGCCAGCGACGCATCCGCGCCGAGCACGAGCTCAAAGCCTGGGGGGAGGTGATCGACCGCGTCGTCACCGTCGAGCCGGGTGAGCTCGGCACGGTCGGGACCCTGCGCGGCCTGCTGGACGCGCTGGCTGCCCGCATGCCGCACGTCAGTGGCGTCGAGGTGTACGCCGACGGTCAGCTCCGTGCGGGCGAGCCGCGCGGCTACGCCTTCCCGCTGGTCAGCGCCGGCACCGAGGTGGGGCGGCTCTACTTCACCCGGCAACCGCGTGAGACCTCCATCCTGGATGCCGTCACGCCCTTCCTGGCGGGCCGCATCCAGCAGGCCCTCGATCAGGCCGAGTGGCGTACGCGCGCCATCACCGATCCGTTGACCGGCCTGTTGAACCGGCGGGGCATCGATCTGCAGTCGACCGAGCTTCTCCTGCGCTCGCGCGATCACGGCCGGCCGGTGACGGTGGCCATGCTCGACCTCGATCATTTCAAACGCGTGAACGACTTCTACGACCACGCCACCGGCGACCGGGCGCTGCGCGAGGTGGCCAGCATCCTCGAACGGCACCTCCGGGACAACGACCTGGCGGCGCGCTGGGGCGGCGAGGAGTTCCTGGTGATGCTCTACGACGCCGACCGCGGGACCACGATCGAGGTGGTCAAGCGGATCCGGGCGGAGCTCCGCGGCCGGATCCTGCCCCCCATCGCGTGGCCCCTGACCCTCTCGGTCGGCGTGGCCGGCGGTGAGGTGCCGGACGGCTCGACGATGCTCGAGAGCTGGATCCAGCAGGCCGACCGGGCACTGATCCAGGCCAAGGACGCCGGGCGCGACCGCATCCAGGCGGTGGCCTGAGGCCGTGGAAGCGCCCGCGGCCACCGGTCGCGGCCGACGCGCGACCGTCGGCCTCCCCAGGCGGATCCGCCTGGGGTACGGCGTCGGCGACCTACGCCGCCCTCGACCCGCTCATGGGGATCCTCTCCGACCGCCTGCGATGGCGGGTCGGCCGGCTCCCCTTCGTCCGCTGGGGCGCTCCCGGGCTCGCCGCCCTGTTCGCCGCCCTGTGGACCGTGCCCGCCCTCCGGCCCCACCACGCCTTCGCGGCCGCCCTCGTCCTGAGCCTGCTGTTCTCGCTCGCGTACACGATCGTGCAGGTGCCGTACATGGCGCTGACGCCGGAGCTCGCCCCCGACTACGACGAACGGACCGCCCTGTCGAGCTACCGCGTCGCCTTCGGCACCGTCGCCTCGCTGCTGGCCGTGGCCGTGCCGCCGGTCGTGGTGCTGACGGTCACGCCGGGGTCGACGCTCGCCGGCAGCGCGCCGGGCGGGTGGGCAGTGATGGGCGTGCTCTTCGGCGCCCTCACCCTGTTCGCATACCTGGTGGTGGCCCGGACGGTGCCGGAGCCCGCGCACCCACCACAGGCGCGCCCGCCCGCCCGCGGCCTCCAGGACGTGCGTGACGCCTTCCGCATAGCCGGCTACCGGGAGCTGTTCGCGTCCTTCGTCGCCATCACCATCGGCATCATGATCGTCAACTCGATGCTGCCGTTCTACTTGGAGTCGGCACTGCGCATCCCCGGCGCGCAGCAGACGCCCGTGCTGGGCTTGCTCTTCGGCTGTGCCGTAGCCGCCTTCCCCCTGTGGAACGCGCTCTCCGTACGACTCGGCAAGCGCGACGCGCTCAGCCTCGGCCTCGCCGTGCTGGTGCTCGGGCTGCTGCCCCTCACGCTGTTCGCTCCGGCCGGGCGGGTGGGCCCCACCCTGCTCGGGCTGACGGTGGTCGCCGGATGCGGCCTCTCGGCCGTCATGCTCCTCCCCTGGGCGATGCTGCCCGATGTGGTGGAGTTCGACGAGCTCGCCTCGGGCCGGCGCCGGGAGGGCGTGGTGGCGGCGCTGTTCACCTTCGGCCAGAAGCTCGCCGGCTCCGTCGGGGTGTTCGCCAACGCCATCGCCGCCTCGCTGTTCGGCTACGTCGCCGGCGCCTCGCTGCAAGCGCCGGGAACCGTCGCCGGCCTGCGCTGGATGACCGGCCCCGTGGCCGCCGCCGTCTTCGTCGTCGCCATCGTGCTGGTCCGGCGCTTCCCGATCACGCGTGCCGGCCACGCCGCCGCCCGTGCGGAGCTGGCCTCGCGGCGAGCGCCGCCCGACCCGGACCGGACGCTATGATGAGACAACGATGCGCGAGCTGCTCTACAACGCCGCCAAGCACTTCAAGCGGGGTCGGGCCCTGGCCGAACGCGGCGACGTGCGCGCGGCCATGCTCGCGTACCAGGACGCGCTGCGCGACCTGCACGCCGTTCGCCCGCAGCGGATGCGCGACGTCCTTCTCGCCCAGGTGTACCTGTCGCGCTACCAGATCGGGCACGCGGTCGATGCCGACGCCGCCGAGAGCGACCTCCGCATGGGCTACAGCTACGCCCGCACGACCCACGAACCGACCGTCCGCCAGCTCGCGGAGGAGCTCTGGCGCGAGCGGCTGGGCGCCCTGCCCGACGCCGTGCCTGCGCCCGTCGAACCCCGCTGAGCCGAACGCTCGCGCCCGGCCGGCCAGCGACGGCCACCCTGAACCCGGGCGGGTAGCATGGAGCGCATGAGCTCCGACTCCCTCCTCGCGCTCGCCCTCGCCGAAGAGAACGCCTATCTGGCGACCCTCGAGGCGCTCGTCGCCTTCGAGTCGCCCACCCGGGACAAGGCCCTGTGCGACCGGCTCGCCGATCACCAGGCGACCGTCCTCGCCGGCGACGGCTGGGACGTGGAGCTGGAAGCGCGCACCGACGCCGGCGATGTGCTCGTGGCCCGCCTCGGGCCCGAGGCTGGGCCCGCCACGCTGCTGTTGTGCCACTACGACACGGTGTGGCCCGCGGGCACGCTCGCGGCCATGCCCTTCCGGCGCGATGGCGAGCGCGTGCACGGTCCCGGCGCCTTGGACATGAAGGCGGGCATCGCCACCGCCATCCACGCCGCACGCCTCCTGCGCCGCGCCTCCGCGCGGTTGCGTGGGCCGGTGACGTTGCTCGTCACCTCGGATGAGGAGACCGGCAGCCACCACTCGAGGGAGCTCATCGAGCGCCTGGCCGAACGCCACCAACGGGTGTTGGTGCTGGAACCGGGTCGCGACGACGCTGCCCTCAAGGTAGGCCGCAAGGGCGTGGGGCAGGTGCGCCTCCGGCTGACCGGCCGCAGCGCCCACGCCGGCAACAACCCCGAGGACGGCGCCAGCGCGCTCCGCGAGCTGGCGCACCTGCTGCTCTATGTCGAAGACCTCGGGGACCCGGACGCCGGCACCACGGTCAACCTCACCGTGGCGCGCGGCGGCAGCACCGGGAACGTCATCGCCGAGGAGGCCTCGGCCGAGGTCGACCTGCGGGTGCTGCGCGCCGCGGAAGCCGATCGCGTGCTGGATGCCCTCGCGGCCTACGAGCCACGCGACCCGCGCGTGACGGTGGAGGTCGCCGGCGGCCTCAACCGGCCTCCGCTGGAACGCACCGACGGGAACACCGCCCTGTGGGACGAGGCGCGGCGGCTCGGAGCGGCGCTCGGGCTGCGGCTGGAGGGCGCCGTGGTGGGTGGCGGCTCCGACGGGTCGTTCACGTCGGCGAAGGGCGTCCCCACGCTCGACGGGCTCGGCTCGGTCGGCGCCGGTCCCCACGCGCGTCACGAGCACATCCGGGTACGGCCCACCTTGGAGCGCCTGGCCCTGGTGGCCGCGCTGATCGCCGGGGACGGCACCGGCTCATAGAAGCCCAGAACGGCGGTGCTACGCTGGACCGCATGCTGGCTGTGCTCGTCGCGGCCGCGTCCGGCGCGCTGCTGAGCCTGGCCCTGCCGCCGACCGGCGTGTGGCCCCTCTTCCTGGCTCTGGCTCCCCTCTTCGCACTGGTCGCACGCGCACCCTCGGCCCGACGAGCGTTCTGGCTCGGCGCGGCCTTCGCGCTGCCCTTCTTCGGCATCTACATCCTGTGGCTGCCCCGCAGCTTCTCCCAACCCTCCATGCTCGGTCCCTTCTTCTGGGGCGTGTTCCCGCTGCTGCTGGCGGCTCTGTGCCTGATCTGGGGTGCGGTCACCTTCGCCGCCCGCTGGGTCGGGGGCCGAGGCCGCGGCACCCTGTGGCTGCTGCCGGGCTTCTGGGTGCTGACCGAATGGCTCCGCACCCAGGGGTACCTGGCCTTCCCCTGGGGGACGCTGGGGTACCTGTGGCTGGGCACGCCGGCGGCCCAGATCGCCAGCGCCGTGGGGGTGTACGGTCTGAGCCTGCTCGCCGCCGGCGCGGCCGCCCTGGTGGCCGTTCCGTTCGTGCCGCCCGCGGGTCGCCCGAAGATCGTGCCACCCACTCCGGCAGGACGCGCGGGCCTGGCGGCGCCGCTGCTGGCGGTGGCACTGGTGGGAGCGGCCATGGCGTGGGGAGCCACCGATCTGGCGCGGCCGCTGCCCACCCCGGACCGCACCGCGGTGCTGGTACAGGGCAACATCGATCCCTTCGGGCGGGCCATCAGCCCGGCCGGCGATCTCGGGGTCCACACCGGCCTGACCCGGCAGGCGGTGGCCCGCCTCGGCCGGACGCCCACCTTCGTCATCTGGCCCGAGGGGGCGGTGCTCGGCTACTCGGTGGAGGGCCCGCAGGGGGAGGCGACCCGCGCCGCCATCCAGGCCAGCGCCCCCGGCGCCGCCTTCATCGTCGGGGGACGGGCGTTCGACGGCGGCAAGGACTACAACAGCGCCTACAGCGTGGCGGACGGCCGGGTCATCGACCGGTACGACAAGGCCTACCTGGTCCCCTTCGGGGAGCGGTGGCCGCTGCTCGAAACGGCGAAACCGCTCTACCGCGCCATCTTCGGATTGCTCCACCTGCCCATGCTCGTCAACACCGCGGCCGGCCCCGGGCCGATCCCGCTCCGCACGCCGCACGGGCCGGTGGCCACCTACATCTGCTACGAGTCGGTGTTCCCACAGGTGCAGCGGGTGATGGTCCGCGATGGCGCCAGGGTCCTGGTGAACATCACCAACGACGCCTGGTTCTCGGAGGGCAACGGCGCCGAACAGCACTTCGCCATGGGCAACATGCGCGCCATCGAGACGGGGCGCTACCTGCTGCGCGCGGGCAACGACGGCATCACCGCCGCGGTCGATCCGCACGGGCGCGTGCTCGAGCGGCTTCCGCGGCACGTGGCGGGCGCCCTGACGGTGCACTTCGCCTTCCGCGACACGCGCACCCCGTTCGTGCGCTTCGGGCGCTGGTACATCCCGGCGTTGGCCGTGCTCACGGCACTGGCCACGCTGGTGGTGCTGGTCCGTCGACGCAGCTAGGCCCGCGAGGGCGCGGCACGCGGCCGCCGGGAGGCGAGGACGGCGTGCTTTAATGCGGGCGTATGAACGTCGTCATCGTCGGCGGCGGCGAGATCGGCGCCCTCATCGCCGAGTCGCTGCACCGAACGCACAACGTGACGGTCATGGACACGGAGGCCGAACGCGAGACGGCCTTCGAGACCATGGACGTGCAGTTCGTGCGTGGCAACGGGGCCGATCCGAGCGACCTGCGAGTCGCCGGCGTGGACCGCGCCGACGCCTTCATCGCCTGCACCACCAACGACGACGTCAACGTGCTCGCCTGCCTGGCGGCGAAGGGGCTGGCCGACGTGGAGACGATGGCGTTCGTGACGCGCCAGCGCTACGTCGACGCTTTCGCTGCGGCCGGCGCCTTCGAGACCATCGGCCTCGCCATCGACCGGGTGCTGTGGCCGCAGCGCACCCTCGCCCACCAGATCGCCGACATCGTGCGGGTGCCGCGGGCGCTGGCCAGCGCCGGGTTCGCGGGCGGGCGGTTGAAGATGCTGGAGTACCGGCTCGAGCCGCAGGACCCCTACCTCGGTCGGCCGCTGGGGCAGGCGGAGCTGCCCGCCGGCGTGCTGGTGGCGGGCGCCATCCGCGGCGACGCCTTCACCATCCCCACCGGTAGCACTACCCTGCAGGCCGGCGACAAGGTCGTGTTCATGGGCTCGGCCGAGCACATGCGCGCGC
The DNA here is from genome assembly GCA_037386005.1 of Deinococcales bacterium. Lineage (GTDB taxonomy): Bacteria > Deinococcota > Deinococci > Deinococcales > Trueperaceae > JASBRS01. Next base: position 22,777 of record JARRMM010000026.1, read on the forward strand.
TCGAGCGCCGCTTCGCGCCGCGCCGGCGCTCGCTCAACGTGGCCGTGGTGGGAGGTGGCAACGTCGGCTTCATGGTGGCGGAGCAGCTCGCCGCCGACCGCGCCAACATCACCATCATCGAGCAGCACGAGGCGCGCTGCGAGAAGCTGGCGCAATGGCTGCCCCACGCGCTGGTCCTGAAGGGGGACGGCACCGATCTCGAGCTCCTGCAGCAGGAACGCATCGAGGACGCCGACGTGATGGTCGCGGTCACCGACGACGACGGCAAGAACCTGCTCGTGTCGCTGCTCAGCAAGCAGCTCGGTATCCCCAAGGTGATCACCCGGGTGGGCCGCAGCCGCAACCGCCGCCTGTTCGAACGGGTCGGCATCGACGCGCCCCTGACCCCCCGCGCCGC
>JARRMM010000027.1:0-29312 GCA_037386005.1 Deinococcales bacterium
AACCGGCCAAGATGAGTCGATCCTCATCCTCAGCCGAACCGTGTGCCCACGCCGGCCCCTCGCGGGGCCGACCGGAGGGATCGCCGGGCGATCCGTACGCCCCGAACGGGCGGCGACGTCTGGAGCCCTCGGAAGCGATGAAGCCTGTCCTGCATTTGGGCGCTTGGGGCAGGTGGAGCGAGTAGCGCAACCGGCCAGGCAGGTCCGCAAGGTGCAGGCTTCCCATCGTCGGTCAGGCGCCCCGAGAGCCTTCAGGTGGCGAGGATGCCGACGACGCTCAGCACAGAGCCCACGAGAGGGAGCCGCCGGGACACGGTCGGCCTCGGCCTCGAACGCTCCGTGCGGACGGCGAGACTCGCAGCCATGGGGCTTCTTCTGCTGCTGGTCGCGGGGTGCTCGAGCATCGCCGGCCAGCCTCCCGGAGGCGCCTCGTCGACGCCCGACGCCAGCGCGAAACCGATGTTCGGCGCCTTCACCTACGGCGGTGTGTGGCAGGGCATGCAGCCGGTGCATCAGCTCGAAGACCTGCTCGGCCGCAAGCTGGACGTGGTGCACTGGTTCATGAACTGGGACACGCCGTACGACGTCTCGCTCGTCGAGAAGGCCAGCGCCGGCGGACGTCTTCCCTTGATCACCTGGCAGCCCCACCATCAGTCCGTCGCCGACATCGCCGCCGGCAAGTACGACGGCATCATCCGCCGCTTCGCCGACGGCGTGCGCAGCACCCCGGGCCTCGTCTACGTGCGTCCCTTCCCGGAGATGAACGGCGACTGGGAACCGTGGAACGGGCATCCCGCCGAGTTCGTGAAGGCGTGGCGGCACATGGTCGACGTCTTCCACGCGGAGCATGCCACCAACGTGCGCTGGGTGTGGTGCCCGAACGTGACCGATCAGCCCCGCACCGCCTCCAACGCCATGGAGCTGTACTACCCGGGCAGCGCCTACGTCGACGTGCTGGCCCTCGACGGCTACAACTGGGGGACCACGCAGAGCTGGAGCTCCTGGCGGAGCTTCAACGACATCTTCCAGCAGCCGTACGCCCGCATCACCGCCCTCGGCTCCCAGCCGGTATGGATCGCGGAGGTCGCGTCCACCGGCAAGGGGGGCGACAAGGCCAGGTGGGTGGCCAACATGCTCGACACCACGCGGTTCCCGCGGATCCGAGCACTGATCTGGTTCAATCAGAACAACGACATGGACTGGCGTCTCGACAACTCGCTCGCGGTGATCCAGTCCGCCCGCGCCAACCTCGCCCCGAGCGCACAGGCCGTCGCCAGCCGCTGAGCCGGCCGCACGCATGCGCGTGTCCACGCCCGGCGGGGTAGGCTGGGCGGGTGAAGCTCCCCCGACCCACCGTCCTGCGCGTCCTCCTACCGGGGGCGGTCGCGGCGCTCCTCGCGCTGTCGGCGATCGCGCTCGCCGCGCCCCCGCTGCAGCCGATCCCCTCCGTCTCGCCCGCCACGGTCGGCCTCCGCATCGAGACGGTGACGAAGGACCTGCACCTGCCGGTGTCGCTCACCACCGACGGTAGCGCCGACGGCAAGCTCTACATCTCCGAGCTCAACGGCATCGTGCGCGTGTTCCGCGCGGGCGCCCTGCTACCCCGCCCGTTCCTGGACCTTTCCGGCCAGGTCACCGCGCTGCGTGGCGAGGACGGCTTCTACGACATCGCCTTCCACCCCGGCTACCCCCACGACCCGCGCTTCTACGCGGCCTTCACGCCGGTCGGCGGCAACGCGCTGGTGGTGATGGAGTACCGGCTCGACCCGGCCACCGGTCGGGCCGACCCGAGCTACCACAAGCAGGTGCTGCGGGTCCCGGTCGACCAGCCCTACCACCACGGCGGCCAGCTCGCCTTCGGCCCCGACGGTTACCTCTACGTGAGCACCGGCGACGGGCAGGAGGCCAACCACTGGCTGCACGAGCCCCCCTTCATGGCGCAGCGGCTCGACACCCTCCGCGGCAAGGTCCTACGAATCGACGTCGACCACGGCGACCCCTACGCCATCCCACCCGATAATCCCTTCGTCGATCGGCAGGGCGCGCGCGGCGAGATCTGGGCGCTCGGCTTCCGGAACCCCTGGAAGTTCACCTTCGACCCGAAGACGGGTGCCCTCTACCTCAGCGACGTCGGCAACGACCGCTGGGAGGAGGTCGACAAGGTGGTCGCGGGCGGGAACTACGGCTGGCCGATCCGGGAGGGGCCCGAATGCCAGGCCTTCCCCGATACGGCCGGGCTCGTCGACCCGCAGTGCGCCCTCCTGCCGCTGCGCGCGCCGATCGCCGCCTACGCTCATCCGTCCATCGACCCCCGGGGCGGAAACGCCATCGTCGGGGGGGTCGTCTACCGCGGTCGGCGCTGGCCGGCCCTGGACGGTCGCTACCTGTTCGGGGACTTCGTGAACGGCCGCGTCTGGTCGCTGATGGTCGACGGAGCGGCGCCCCACCGGCTCGAGCTCCTCGCCGATACGCACCTGCAGATCACGTCGTTCGCGCAGACACCTGACGGCCGTCTCTACTTCACCAGCATGGACGGTTCCCTGCACCGCATCACGGTGCGCTAGCCTGCACCGGCTCCGGGGCCTCGGCCCGGGTGCCCGAGAACAGTCGCTGCAACACCGCGTCGTACATCGGCCGGTCGTCCACGCCGTACCGAGACACGATGGCACGGCTCCGACGGTAGGCGGCGGGCAGGCCGAGCGTTCCCTGGGCCACCGCCTCGCTGACGCCGATCAGCTTCCGCTCCGCCGGGCTCACGCTCGAGGGGTCCTTGCGGAAGGCGTGGTAGGCGCTTCCGAGCGCGTCGGCCAGCGGGCCGAGGTGGACCATCGCGTCGACCGGCCCCTGCAGCTTGGGGACGATCTCCCCATCCCGTGCCAGACCGTGGACCGGGTTGATGTACAGCGCGTAGGCCGTCTTCTGGTTGGTGGCGGCCGGCTTCGCCATGGCCCAGGCCAGCTTGGCGGTGCCTGCGCAGATCGAGAAGTCGGGGTCGAACACGTTGAACGGGCCGTCGACCAGGTGTGGGTTGTAGAAGGGTGAGCCGGGATCCTCCGAAACGGCCCGCAGCAACGTGAGCCCGTCGGAGGTCATCTGGGACAGCCCCTTGTCGCCCGTCTCCCCGACGGCCAGCGGATTCAGGTACGACTCGTTGATCAGCACCTGCAGGAGGAAGCGCACCGGCACGTGGTAGGCCGTCGCAGCGTCCTCCACGAAGGGCTCGATCGGCGCCAGGCGCCCCAGCATCAGCAGCTCGAAGTGGTTGAGCGGGCGGTAGTTGGCGGCCGAGCCGGGCAGCGGTTGCGGGGCCGCCGAAGGGTGCCGGACGAAGGCGGGCCGACAGTACGTGGACACGCTCACGCCCGGCGAGGGGGGCGTGGCCCCGGACGCTGCCGAGGCGATCGATACGTCAACGGTCGAGGGCGATGCGGACCCGCTCCCCCCAGCCGAGGCGACCGAGGCGGAGGCGCCCGGTGGGCTCAGCACCACCCGCATGGGGAGGCTCTTCAAGGCCCCTGGGCGTGGCACGGTAGCGAGCGGCGCGGGGCCCCCGTCGACCGGCATCGCGATGGACGCCTTCAGCACCGGGACGCTGACGCTCGTCCGACCCGCTACCGGGAGCCTCGGGGTGCTCTGAAACGGCGCGAGGGGCAGCATCTCGTGCTGCGCCATGTCGACGCGGGTGGCCCGCGCCAGGAGTCGCTGCGTCGCGAGCTGGTCCACGCTCGGGCCGGGCACCAGCGCCACGACCCCGACGAAGACGCCGACCAGGGAGGTGGCCATCGTGGCCGCCACCCCCAGGATGCGCGGGTCGACCGCGCGCGTGGTGGGACGTTCCCACGCCACCCCCTGCGTGCGGGTGACCAGCCGGCGTTGGAGCAACCGCCGATGCCACACGAAGGCCGGCACGACACGGCTCGCGGCCGCCACGAAGCTCACCGGGTTGGCCATCTTCAGGACCATGTACGGCAACCAGGTGTGCACCGTCCGGCCCAACGCCCGGCGCGTCGCCCTCCAGCGCGCCTGATGACGGTCTCGAGCTTGAACATAGAAGCCGGCGAAGGTCATGAGGCCCGTGGCAGCGAAGTCGAAGCCCACCCACAGCGAAAGGTTACGGATCACGGCCTCCGGCGCGAGCGCACCCTCCACCCCCAGGGCGAGCAGGATCGGGAAGAGGAGCAGGAGCAGCAGCCCCAGCAGGTTCTCGACATGGGCGGCGAGGAGCGTGAAGCGGACGTTCGGCGTCATGGTCCGTTCGGAGGCGTCGCCGAACAACCGTTTCATGGCGTTCTCGATGCCGCCTCCGTGCCATCGCTCGATCTGCCTGAGGAAGCCCCCCACGTAGGCAGGGTCCTCGGTGTGCATCAGGGCGCCGCCCACGAAGCGGGCGTTGCCGCCGTGCCGCAGCTCGATGCCGTCCTCCCGATCGAAGGCGGCCTCGAACGGCACCTCCTCCCCCTCCACCACGAGCCGGAAGCCCCGACGCGTCAGCTCCGCCGGGTGCACGCGTTCGACGGTGCAGGGGGCGGCCTGTACGGCCAGCGTCAGATCGTGATCCTCGGTGAGCGTGTCCGGGGGCATCGGCAACGCGTCGCGCCGGACGGCGAAGCCGCATCCGACCACGGTGTACAGCCGCGTGGCTCCCCAGGTGGCACCGCGCCCGCCCACATGCACCTGCCCGCGCCTGAGCAGGCCGGAGAAGGCGTACTCCGCCGACCGCCCCGCGGCGATGAACCGATGCGTGCGGGTCGCCTCCGGGGGTACGAACGAGCTGACCGCCCCCGACTGCAGTGCGTAGTCCTCCAGCACGGGCTGGCCGTTGTGCCAGCGCAGCCGGTAGAAGTTCTGCTGCAACGCAGCGATGAACCCGCGGTCGAAGACGGTGTCGCCGTCCACCAGCAGGACGCGCTCGGCACGCAGGATGTCGCTGGCCGCCAGGTTGTTGATCGCCTCGGACTTCGCGGTCTGCTGCCGGTACACCAGCACGTACACGGCCATGGCGTGCCCCGGTCGGTGCCACCGCTCCAGGGTGGCCGGCAGACCGGGCGCCGGCCCCGAGGCAAGCCGTTGGAACCCGAACGCCTCCAGCGTCGAGGTCACCACGCGGTGCGTACCGTCGGTCGAGCCGTTGATGCTCACGGCGAGCTCGTCCGGCAGCGGCCTCTGCGAGAGCAGGGAGCCGAGTGCCCGACGCGCCCCCCGCTCCTCGTTGTACATCGGTGAGACGACGGCCAGGCGATCGGGTCCACGAACCGGCACACTACGGTCAGGGAACGCGCCGAGAATGCTGTTGAGCAGGATTGTAGGCATCGCGGACAGGCCGAAGAACCTTGGCATCACGTAGTAGTCCTATCCGTCACGGCGCTCGGAGGCGTCAACGGCGCGAGGCGATCGAGACCCGAACGTCACGCGCTCGTGACATCCTCGTGTGAAACATCTCGCTTTCTGTGTATCATTGCACAGTATGACCTGTCGCCCAGCCGTCACAACGACCCGGGCGCGCCGGTTTACGATCGTGTGATTTGGGAGGTGTGGATGGCACTCCACATCAGCGGCAAGCTCGTGGCCCTGGGCCTCGTCGTGGCCGCTCTGATCACAGCCTTCAGCGCCCCCCGCAGCGCGCAGGATCCGGCGGTCCCGCTGGCGATCTCGCCGACCGCCACGGTGCTCTCGTCCCCCACGCCGACGGACGCCGTGCAGACCCGCCTGGTGGGTCCCGAGGCCAATCCGGCGTACGTGCTGCGGGCCACGGGCTACAACTCGATGGTCGACCAGACCGACTCCACGCCCTACATCACCTCGACCGGACAGCGCACGCGCTTCGGCATCATCGCGGTGAGCCCCGACCTGCTGTCGCACGCGCTGCCGTACGGGAGCCTGGTCCGCATCCAGGACCTCGGCAACTACTACACGGGCCGTGGCTACGGCCGGTACCAGAGCCTGCTCGACAACCAGGGGCTGTTCATCGTCGAGGACACGATGCACTACCGCAAACGCGACCAGATCGACATCTGGTTCAGCGACTACGCGAGCGCGGTGAACTGGGGGATGCGCAAGGTGCGCGTCGAGGTCATCCGGTACGGTCGTACCGGACCCAAGCTCGAACCGACGCGGGCCAGCAGCTTCAGCGGCACGCCGCGCCTGCTCGCCTCGCGCTGAGCCCGGCGAGCCGTTGCCTCGCGGCGCGGCGCCGCGACCCCACCGGAACGCCGGACCGAGCGATCGCCGTGGCCCTCTGGGCGCGCGCCCAGGCTGCGGGAGGGGTCCGCTGCGGCCACGGTAGACTGGCCCGTGCGCAGCCTCGTACCGTACCTGGCGTGGCGACACGTCCGCCGACGCGGGCTGCAGTCGGGCCTCACCGTGCTCGGCGTGGCCGTCGGCGTGATGGTCCTGATCGTCGCGCTCTCGCTCACCAACGGCTTCGTCGATGAGCTGATCAAGAGCACCCTCAAGGCCACGCCCATGCTGACGCTGGAGAGCTACGTCTCCGGCGAGACCCTTCCGAACGATCCCCAGGTACGCAGCGCCCTCGGAGAACGCTCGTCGGTCACGGCGGTAGCGCCGTTCCTGAGCACCCAGGCGCTCATCGCTCGACGCGCCAGCGCCAGCCTCGGCGTCACGGCCCGGCAGGGCTACACCCAGATCATCGGCATCGACCCCTCGGCCGAGACCCGGGTGCTGAACCTGCCCGTGCTCTCCCGCGAGGCCACGGCGCTCGAGACGAAGGACGGCATCGTGCTCGGTGCCTCGCTCGCCCAACAGCTCGGTGTGCTCCCCGGCGACAAGGTGATGCTGCGCGACATCACCGGGCACACCGCCGAGCTCACGGTCGCCGGGACCTTCCGGGTGGGCAACGAGCTGATCGACGGCGTCGCCTCCTATATGTCCCTCGCGAACTTGCAGCAGTACATGCACGTGGGCGACCGCATCAGCGGCTACCATCTGCGCCTCGCCGATCCGCAACGCGCCAGCGCCATCGGGGTGACCCTCGGCAATGTGTTCGGGCTCCGGCCGGTGTCGTGGGACAGTCTGTTCGCGAACCTCATCAGCCAGCTCCGGCTCCAGAAGGCGGTCATCGCCGTCGTCGTCTTCCTGATCGTGCTGGTCGCTGCCATGGGCATCGCCAACATCCTGGTGCTGACGGTGTCCGAGAAGACCGAGGAGATCGCCATCCTGCGCGCCCTGGGCGCGAGCGAACGGCAGGTCCTGGCCGTGTTCACCCTGGAGGGCCTGCTGCTGGGGGCAACCGGCACGCTGCTGGGCGCGCTGTTGGGCCTCGGGGTCAGCACCTACTTCCGTCTGCAGCCGTACCCCCTGCCGGGCAACCTCTACTTCATCACGCAGTTGCCCGTGCAGCTCCAATGGACCGACGTGTTGTGGGTCTGCGGTCTCTCCATCGGTACCAGCGTGCTGGCCGGGCTCTTCCCGGCTCGGAGAGCGGCCAACCTCGACCCGGTGGACGTGCTCCGCTGATGGCGCGGCGCATGCCGCTCGACCCGGAGAGGGCGTGGACCTACCTGCTCGATCTGCTGACGCGGCGCGACTACACCGAGGCGGAGCTCCGCGCCCGGCTGCGGCGTCGTGGCATCGAGGACGACGCCGCCGACACGCTGCTGTCGCGCCTTCGCGAGCTCGGCCTGGCGGACGACGCGCGCTTCACGGAGCAGTACGTGGCATCGCGGCGCCGCTCGCGCGGGCGGCTCGCGCTCCGCACCGAGCTGCGCCGGAAGGGTGTCGATGCGGCCCTGGTCGAGCGCGAGCTCGGCCCCCTGAGCGAGGAGCAGCAGATCACGGCTGCCGCGGCCCTGCTGCAGCGCTTCGCGTGGCGCTACCGTCCCGGTAGCTCGTCGCGCCGGTCCACCTCCCGGACAGCGCGCCCGACCGGCGACGAAGGAGGCCTGCACGGCGGAGAGCCGCGCGAGGCCGGCGACGGCCAGCGCACCGAGGCCGAGGCTCGCCGCCAGACCCTCAAGGAGCGGGCACGCGCCTTCGCCTTCCTGGCCCGCCGCGGGTTCGCGGCCGAGGTGGCGACGGCGGCGATCCACCGGCTGGGGTGGTGGCAGGAGGACGGTTGAAGTGGCCATGATGGACGTCGCAGGAAGGACGCCTGTCGCCTTGACCCCCCGCCCCCTGCCTAGTACAGTTGTTAGTTGCGTCGGGGCGTAGCGCAGCCTGGTAGCGCACATCGTTCGGGACGATGGGGTCGGAGGTTCGAATCCTCTCGCCCCGACCACACAGCGGGACCTCTGCTCACTCGGAGGTCCCGCGTTCTCGTGGGGAGGACGCCCACGACCGCGCCTTCACCAGCGCCAGGGTGCAGCGCGAGACGCACACCAGCCGACCCGCGTCGTCTCGGATCTCGACACCCCAGAGCTGCGTGGTGCGACCCTTGTGGATCGGCGTGCCCACCGCCGTCAACGTTCCCTCGCGCACGGGCCGCACGTGGTTGGCGTTGATCTCCAATCCGACCGCCTGCTGGCCGGAGCCGTCGACGCTCACCATGGAACCGTAGCTGGCCACCGTTTCCGCCAACGCCACCGAGGCGCCGCCGTGCAGGATGCCGTAGGGCTGATGATGCCTGGTCGTGACCGGCATGGTCGCCACCACCCGCTCGGGGGTGGCCTCGTTGATGACGATGCCGAGGGTCTCCATCAGGGTGTCGGGCTGGGTTCCCGTGAGGGCGCGGGGTGCGGTGTGCTCGGCCATGGCGCCAGGCTACACCGGTGGGGGCCGCCGCTCGACGGACCCCCTGCTATACTGGCCGCCGTTGACCCGGGCGGGAGGTGACATTACCGCCCCGGGCGCTCTCTCGAGGAGGCCCCCGTGTCCCGTGGCAACACCGTGCTCCAGACCCTTCCTCTGCGTGAGGCGCTGTTCGCGACGCTCGTCGTCGGCCTCGCCGCCGCGCTCGGCAACGGCCTGCTGTGGCGGCTCTCGCAGTTCGGCCAGCACCCCTACCCGGTCCTGCCGTTCGCCCTGGTCACCCTCTTCGGGCTGCTGTTCACCGGCCTGCTCGTCGACGTGACGCTGGGGCTCCGCGCCGAGCGCGCCGCCCTGGCACTGAGCGTTGCGCTGGTGGCGGGCGTGCTGGCGGCCTGGTGGCTGCCGTTCGCCGACCTCCGCTACGCGCTCGCGCCGCTCGCCGCGGTGGCGGCCGCAGCGCTGCTGCGGTTCGGGGCGAAAGGGCACGCCGAGATGCTTGCCGCCATGACGGTGTACGTGAGCTGCACCTTGCTGGCCAACTACACCTTCGACAGCTTCCTCCCGGTGGGCGGCTTCTTCCTGCTCAACGTAGGCACGCTGTTCTTCGGCGTGACGTTCACCCAGCGCGACCGCGTCCACGGCTTCGGTCGCCGCGCGGTCTACGCGATGATCCTCAGCGCCGCCCTCGCCAACGTGCTGCTGTCGTCGCACCTCGGCACGCCGCTGCGCTACGTGGGGGTGAGCTTCCTGTCGATCGTGCTGTCCGAGACCACCGACACCGAGATCTACCAGCGCCTCATCCACCGCCGCTGGATCACCCGGGTCGCCTCCTCCAACGCCGTGAGCGCCCCGATGGACACCCTCATCTTCACCTTCCTCGCCTTCCTGGGGCAGGACTTCGCCACGCCACGTTGGTTCCTCCAGGTGATCGCCACCGACATCGTCGTGAAGTACGGCAGCAGCATGGTCGCCGCCACCCGCCTGCTCGAGCTCCCGGCAGCGCTGGCGCGCCGCGTCGCGCCCGTGGACGCACCCTGAGCCGCGGCCGGCAGCCCGCCCACTGGTAGGCTGAGGGGTCGCCCGCCGGGCGCGCCGACGGGACCCCCGCACGCCCCGACGCCGGAGGTTCGACAGCGCCGGGCCGCACCCAGCGCGCGGCGTCGGGACCGACCGGACGGGCGGCGGAAGGAGCGCCATGGCCACCATGACCTTCGCCGGCTACCGGGACGCCGCCGGGCGCGAGCTCGGCGCCTCGCCCTGGATGCCCATCGACCAGGATCGCATCGACGCCTTCGCGGCGTGCACCGACGATCGGCAGTGGATCCACGTCGACCGTGAGCGGGCGAAGGCCGGGCCGTTCGGCGGGACCATCGCCCACGGCTACCTCACCCTGTCGCTGCTGGTCCCCATGCTGGCGTCGCTAGGCGCCTTCCCCGACGACGGCACCACCGTCGTCAACTACGGCCTCGACCGGCTCCGCTTCGTGACGCCGGTACCGTCGGGCTCACGGGTGCGCTTGCGCGCCGTCGTCTCCGACGTCCGCCCCAAGGGAGACGGCCGCCTGCTGGTGAGCTTCGAGTGCACCGTGGAGATCGAGGGGCTGGAGGGGCCGGCGCTCATCGCGCAGGTCCTGCACCTGCTGGTCGCCCCGGGCTGAGGCATCACGCAGGCGACGCGGGCGGCCGGGCGGCTCCTCGGGGCCTCCCGCGCCGCCCTTCTTAGCGGCCCCGGTCGGCTTCCGCCTCGCCGCTGCCGACCTCGTCACGGGCGCGCGCCAGCCGCCGGGCGATCCCCAGGGCCAGCGCCTCCTCGCCCGGGCGAGTGACCACCATCAGGCCGACCGACAGCCCCTCGGGGGAGTCGCCTGCGGGCACGCTCACGGCCGGCGAGGCCAGCACGTTGAACACCGTGGTGTTGCGCAGCATGCGCCCGTTGGCCGCGAAGTAGTCGGCGTCCTCGGCGAGCGCGTCCACGCGTGGCGGCAGGATGGCGAGCGTCGGCGCCACGACCGCGTCCACCCCCGCCAGCTCCGGCCAGAAGCGACGCCTGAGGTCGGCGCGGGCGTAGCCGAGGCGGATGTAGTCGGCGGACGGGCGGCCGCCGACCTGCAGGATGCGCGCCACCACGCGCGGGTCCATGGCATCGCCACGCTCGGTCAGCAACTCCTCGTAGAGCGCGAAGGCCTCGTGGCCGGCGAAGCTGCCGTAGTGGCGGTAGAGCTCGGGCACCTCGGCCAGCAACGGCAGCTCGCCCTCCCGCACCTCCATCCCCAGCGCCTCCAAGCGTGTCAGGGCAGCGCGGAACATCCCCTCCACCGCACCCTCCAGGTCGGCCTGCAGCACCGTGGTCGGGGCCAGCAGCACCAGCCGCTCGGGAGGCTCGGCCAGCTCCCGGTAGGGCTCGGCGGCCATCGCCTGGAACAGCGCCCAAGCGTCGTCCGCGTCCCTCGTGAGCGGGCCGACCGTGTCGAGGGTGGTCGAAAGCGGCACGGCGCCCTCGGTGGGGATGCGTCCGTCGGTCGTCTTCAGGCCCACGATGCCGTTCACGGCGGCCGGGATACGGACCGAGCCGCCCGTGTCCGAGCCCAGCGCGGCCGCCGCCAACCCGGACGCCACCGCCACGGCCGACCCCGACGAGGAGCCCCCGGGCACCCGCGCCGCGTCGCGCACGCACGACGGCGTCCCGAAGTGCGGGTTGATGCCGATGCCGGAGAAGGCCAGCTCGGTCATCGTGGTGCGCCCCAGGAACACCGCGCCCGCGGCGTCCAGCCGCGCCACCACCGGCGCGTCCTGCTCGGCCGGGGGCCGCTCGAGCAGCACCTTCGACCCGGCGGCGCTCACCTCCCCCTCCATGTCGAACAGGTCCTTGACCGCGACCGGCACGCCCTGCAGCGGGCCGGTGTCGACACCCGCCCGGAACATGCGCGACGCCTCCTGCGCCTGGCGGCGCGCCCGCTCGGCGGTGACCTTGCGGTAGACGACCTCGCCCTGGGGGTGCCGATCGATCGCCGCCAGGTAGGCTTCCGTGACGTCGACGGGATCGAGCGCGCCCGAGCGGTAGGCCCGAGCCAGCGAGAGAACGGTCAGGGACGTGGGATCGGGGGCCATGGGGCAGCATACCGCGCGGGCCCCCGGCGTCAGGCGTGCGCTCCCTCGCAACCGCCGTCCCGCGTCGCCGCGCCGACACGTCGACAGGCTAGAGTAGGGACCATGCAGCGCACGCGCGCCGAACTCGAGGCCATGAGCCACGACGATCTCGTCAACCGCGTCCTGGAGCTCCAGGACATGCTACGTGAGGGCCTGGCCGTACGGGAATCGCTCCACGCCGTGCTGAACCGGATCCTGAACGCGAAGGAGGAGGAGGTCGCGCGCTACGCCGACCTGCCGTCCTCGCAGCTCGGGCCGGACGAGCTCGAGCTGAAGCGCGCCTGGGATGCGGCCCGGCACGCGCTGTCGAACCCGCTAGGACTGGCGCGCTGAGCCCTCCACGGCCCAGCATGAGGGCCGTCGTCACCACCGGGCAGGGCGGCAGCGAGGTCCTGCAACTGCGAGAGGTGCCGGTGCCGGAGCTGGGGCCGGGCGAGGTGCTGGTCGAGGTACGAGCCGCCGGCATCAACAACACCGACATCAACCTGCGATCGGGCTGGTACGCCTCCGCGATGCCGGCGGCGAGCGGCGGCGCGTCCGGCCCCACGGCGCGACCATCGCCGGAACGTGCGGAGGGGGGCTGGAATCGGCCCCCGCCCTTCCCCCTCATCCAGGGCGCCGACGCCTGCGGCCACGTGGTGGAGGCCGCCCCCGGCGCCGGGCAGGCCCTCGTCGGGCGGCGCGTGCTGGTGCGCCCGTGCGTGCGCGAGCACGGCTTCGACGTTCTGGACACCGTGTGGATGGGCTCCGACTTCGACGGCGCCTTCGCGCAGTACGTGCGCGTGCGCGCCAGCGAGGCGTTCCCGGTCGAGTCCGACTGGAGCGACGCCGAGCTCGGCTCCGTGCCGTGCGCCTTCGGTACGGCCGAGAACATGCTGCACCGGTCGGGCGTCGAGGCGGGCGAGACCGTGCTCGTCACCGGCGCCTCCGGCGGGGTCGGTTCGGCGACCGTCCAGCTCGCCCGGCGCCGCGGCGCCGAGGTGATCGCCGTGACCAGCGCCGGCAAGCGGCGGCAGGTGGAGCGGCTGGGGGCCAGGCGGGTCCTGGAGCGTTCGACCGAGCTGACAGCGGTGCTGGGGGAACGCTCGGTCGACGTGGTGGTGGACAACGTCGCCGGCGAGGGCTTCTCCGCCATGCTGAAGCTGCTGCGCCCGGGCGGCCGGCTGGTCAGCTCGGGCGCGATCGCGGGCCCGCGGGTGGAGCTCGACCTGCGCGACCTCTACCTGAAGGACCTCTCGCTGCTCGGCAGCACCGCCTGGGACGAGGCCGTCTTCCCCGGCCTGATCGGCTACATCGAACGCGGCGAGATCCGGCCGGTGGTGGCGGGAACGTTCCCGCTGGCCTCGATCGTGGAGGCGCAGGAGGCGTTCCTGCGCAGGGAGCACGTGGGCAAGCTGGTGGTGCTGCCGTGGGAGGACGGCTAGGGTCCAGGGCTCGACCCGGGTCGGCAGGGAGTGGCGGCGCGCGCCTCGCCCCCAGGCCGCAGGCGGCACGAAAAAACCCCGTCAGTGACGGGGTTCTCTCTTGGCTCGGCGGGTAGGATTCGAACCTACGACCAATCGGTTAACAGCCGACCGCTCTACCACTGAGCTACCGCCGACCGCGCGCCCGGGGGACGGGGCCCCGCCGAAAGCGAAGCGTAGTCTACCAGAGGTCGATGGCCCACGCAAGGCGCGGGGCGCCGTGTGCGCGCCCGCAACCGCCGCCCCGTCGCGCTCGCGGCGGCACCCCCAGCCGGTAGGATGACGCCATGACGCTCGACGAGTACCAGGCGCAGGCCCGCACCACCGCCATCTACCCCGAGGCGGCGCGCGTGCTCTACCCCACCCTCAAGCTCGCCGGTGAGGCCGGCGAGGTCGCCGAGAAGCTCGGCAAGCTGATGCGAGACGAGGGTCTCCTGCCCGGAGCCGAGCTCGACGAGGGGCAGCGCGACGCGCTCGCCAAGGAGATCGGCGACGTGCTGTGGTACGTGGCGAACCTGGCCGCCGACCTGGGGCTGTCGCTGGAGGCGATCGGGCGCACGAACCTGGAGAAGCTCGCCAGCCGACGCGACCGGGGCGTGCTGGGCGGCTCGGGCGACGAACGCTGAGGGCAGCGGCTCAAGCCTGCAGGAGGTCGCGGAGCACGCGGGCGTTGTTGTGCTGCTCGTCCCTGGCGGCGTAGACGAGCGTCACCGTGCCGCCCTCTGCCAGCCGGCGCAACGCCGCCAGGGCCTCGGAGCCCCGGAGCTCGGCACGGTAGCGCTCGGCGAAGTCCTCGAAGCGCCCCGGCTCGTGGCCGAACCAGCGTCGCAGCTCGCTGGAGGGCGCCAGCTCACGCGCCCACCAGTCGATGGCGGCGGCCTCCTTGCTCACCCCGCGCGGCCACAACCGGTCGACCAGCACGCGCGTGCCGTCGGCAGGCTCGGCAGCCTCGTAGACGCGCTTCATCCGGACCATGACCCAGGCTACCCGACCCTCCGGTAGGCTCGGGGCATGCGCATCCCGCCCTTCCGCATCGAGCAGTACTACGACGAGCACGAGTTCCGCGTCGGCCACATGCTATCGAGCTCCGACGCCGAGAGCCGCAGCATCGGCGAGCTGCTGGCGCTCGAGCCCGACGCCCTCGAGCGCTTCTCGAGGCAACGCCTGGGCTACACCGAGGCGGCCGGCTCCCCCGCTCTCCGGCGCGAGGTCGCCCGCGTCTACGAGACGCTGACGCCGGAGGACGTGCTGGTGTGCTCGAGCGCCGAGGAGGGGATCTTCCTGCTCTACCACGCGCTGCTCGGCCCCGGCGACCACGCCGTGGTCGAGGCCCCCTGCTACGAGTCGGCGCTGCAGCTGGCCCGCAGCACCGGCGCGGAGGTCAGCGTCTGGCAGCGCCGGGTCGAGGAAGACTGGGCGCACGACCTCGACGCCCTCGAGGCGCTCCTTCGACCCAACACCCGCGTGGTCTACATCAACACCCCGCACAACCCGACCGGCCTGCTCATGCCGCGCGAGGTCTACCAGCGCGTCCTCGCCCTGGGAACCGAACGCGGCTTCACGCTCTTCTGCGACGAGGTCTACCGCGAGCTCGAGCACGACCCGGCGACCCGCCTGCCGGCCGCCTGCGACGCGGAGCCCGGAGCCGTATCCCTGGGCTCGATCTCGAAGACCTATGGGCTGCCCGGTCTGCGCCTGGGGTGGCTGGCGTCGAAGGACCGCGCGGTGCTGAAGCGGGTGCGCGAGCTGAAGTACTACACCACCATCTGCAGCCCGGCCCCCAGCGAGTTCCTCACCGAGCTGGCCCTGCGGCACCGCTCGAAGCTGGCCGCGCGCAACCTCGCCATCGTGCACCGCAACCTTCCGCTGCTCGACGACTTCCTGCAGCGCCACGGGGGCCTGTTCTCGTGGGTGCGGCCCGACGCCGGGCCGATCGGGTTCGTACGTTTCCACGGCGACGAGGGGGTGCAGGCGTTCTGCGCGCGCGTCGCCGAGGGCGCGGACGTGCTGCTGTTGCCCGGCACCGTGTACGACGAGCCCGGCCACCTCCGTGTGGGCTACGGCAGGGCCAACCTGCCTCAGGCGCTGAAGCGCCTGGAGGCCTACCTGGCACGGCCCGGCTGAGGCCGAGCCCCCGTGCGGAAGGGCCCACAGGCAGCGGCGGGTGCGCCGCGTAGCATCGCAGTATGGGACAACGTGTCTGCAAGGTGGTGTTGCTGGCGCTCCTGAGCGTCGGCCTTCCGCTGGGAGCGTCCGCGCAGGACGCCTCCCCTCCCGCTCCGCCGTCCACGGCCGATCTGCCCGTCACGAAGGTTGTGCTCTGCACCACCGGCGTGGGGGACTTCGATCACAGCGGCACGGTCACCGGTACAGAGCGCCTCGATCTGCCGGTGGCCGCCGACCAGATGGACGACCTGCTGCAGAGCCTGGTCGTCGAGGACGCGGGCGGCGGCACGGTGCGACCGGTGCGCTACCCGTCGCAGGATCCGCTCGGCCGCATCCTCGCGGGCTACACGCTCGACCTCTCGCACGACCCTGGCCTGGCCGACCTGCTGTCGCAGGCGCGCGGCCAGAGAGTGCACCTCGAGGCCGGACAGAGCCTGGACGGTACCGTCGTCAACGTCGAGCGGGTGCCGCTGCCGGATGGGCCGCCCTCCACGCGGCTCACCCTCCTGACCGCGGCGGGCCTGCAACGGATCGACCTCGACGAGGTCCGCAGCGTGCGCTTCGACGACCCCACCGTCCAGGCCGACCTGGAGGCCGCCCTGGCGGCCATCGCGCGGACCCGCAGGAACGACGCCAGCACGGTGCAGCTCCTGTTCGAGGGACAAGGGACGCGCCACGTGCGGGTCGGTTACGTGCGCGAGATGCCGGTCTGGAAGACGAGCTACCGCCTGGTACTGCAAGGGGACGGTACCGCGGACCTGCAGGGGTGGGCGATCGTCGACAACCCCACGGACCTCGATCTCACGGACGTGCAGATGACGTTCGTGGCGGGCCAGCCGATCTCCTTCGTCGCCGGCCTCTACGACCCGATCTACCGGCAGCGTCCGCATGTGGCGCTCGAGCTCGCCCAGGGCATCGTGCCGCGCGCCTACGCCGGCGAGAGCGCCCCGGCCGCCAAGAGCACCGACAGCGTCGCCGCCCCCGCGCCGGCCGAGCGCGCCGTCGGCGGCCTCGCGCAGGCGCCCGCGGCGCCGCAGCTCCGCGGCGCCGGCGTGGAGGCGAAGGCGCAGTTCGTGGGCACGGGTGCGACCTTCCAGTACCGCGTGGACCAGCCGGTGACGGTGGCGCGGCACGAGTCGGCCATGATCCCGATCGTGCTCGAGACGGTGCACGCACGCCCCCTGTCGGTCGTCGATCCCACCGTGCTGAGCGCGCACCCCTTGCGGGGGGTGCGCCTGGTCAACGACACCGGCCTCCACCTCGCTGCCGGGCCGGTGACGGTGTACGACGCCGGTGGCTTCACCGGCGACACCCGCATCAGCGACATCGTCCCGGGCGACGACCGGGTGCTCACCTACGCCGTCGACCTCGGCGTGGACGTCAGCACGACCGGCTCGAGCACGCCGGAGCGCGTCACCGCCGTATCGTTGACGAACGGCATGCTGGTCGCGACGGCCAAGCAGCGGCTCACGACCACCTACACCCTGACCGCTCGCGACGGCGAGGCGCGCTTCCTGGTGCTGGAGCACCCCAAGCGCTCCGGGTACACGATGGTCGCCCCCACGCAGGCGCCGGCGGAGACGGCACAGAGCTACCGGCTGGGCGTGGCGCTGGCCGGGTCGGACCAGCCCGCGCCGGCCGGCGACAGTGCCGTGCCCACCGTCCTCCAGTGCGACGCCGGCGGGCCGTGCACGCTCGACGTCGTGCTCGAGCGCACCGTAAAGCGCACGGTCGCGATCTCCAACGTGGCCTCCAGCGACATCGCCACCTACCTCGAGAACGTCGAGCTCAGCGCCGACGACCGCGCCACCCTCACGCAGGTCCTCGACCTGAAGCAACAGCTGGCGGACCTCGACCGGCGCATCGCCGACCACCGCTCGCGGATCGACGCCATCTTCCAGGACCAGGACCGCATCCGGCGGAACATGGCGGCGCTCGACCGGACCAGCGCCCTGTACCGGCGCTACGCCAGCGACCTGCAGAGCCAGGAGAACGAGCTCCAGACGCTCCGCAGCGAGACGACCGAGCTGCAGGCGCAGCGCACGACGCTCCAGGGCCGGCTGGACGCGCTCCTGCGCTCGCTGGGCTCGGGCTCCTAGCGCCGTCGTCGCCGTCCGCGGGGCCGGCGACGACACCCCAACGCGATCGTCTCGCACTTCTGGCACCCCTCCTCGAAGCGCAGCGGGGCGCCACAGTCGGGGCAGGCCTTGCCCCGGTTGAGGACGTTCTCGGCGCCGGCAGTCTCCAGCGCCACCGCCAGCAGGTCGGCCTTCGAGGCGACCAGGCGGCCGTGGTAGCTGCCGTACATGCCGCCGTTGATGCCCCGCAGCGTCTTGATGAGCGCCTCGGCCGGCACGCCGTACTGCAACGCGATCGACACGACCCGCCCGAGCGCCTCGCTGTCGGCGTTGGCCTCGTCCCCGGCCTTGCCGGAGACGATGAACACCTCGGTCGGCAAGCCGTCCTGCTTGTTGACGGTGACGAAGAAGCCGCGTTTCTCGCCGTTCGGCAGCATCAGCTTGACGGCATCGGTGAAGCCCGTCAGGCGCAGCGGCCGCTCGAACAGGGGTTCGCTCGGGAGTCGGTCCAGCCGGCCGTCCCGCTGTGCGCCGCCCGCGGCCCCGGGCGAGGTGTCGGCTGCAGGGCCGGCGACGGCCGAGGCGATCTCGGCGGCGGGCGCCGGTTCGGAGGTGGCGCCGCGATCCTGGGCGGACGGCTCCTTGGCGACCTGGGTCGACAGCACCTGGAACTCGCGCGAGCCGTCGCGGTAGACCGTGATGCCCTTGCAGCCGGTCTCGAAGGCCAGTGCGTAGGCGTCGAAGACGTCCTGCGCCGTCGCGTGACGGGGCAGGTTGATGGTCTTGGAGATCGAGTTGGCCACCTTCTTGCCGCCGTCGAACGCCTGCTGGACGACGCCCTGCATGCGAACGTGGTCCGACGGGGCGATGTCGTGGGCGCAGATGAGCACGGCCTTGACCGCATCGGGAACGAAGTCGAGCCCCTGTACGCTGCCGTGGTTGGCCTGCACCGCCTCCACCACCTTGTCCCAGTCCCACTCGTCGCCGTCGGCGTAGTCGGGGTGGGGGGCATGCTCGGCCATCAGCTCGCGGAACAGCGGGTGCACCAGCGCCACGTAGTCGCTGCCGATCTTGCGGTAGATGAACGGCGCGAACACCGGCTCGACACCGGACGAGACCCCCATGAGCATGCTGGTGGTGCCGGTCGGGGCGACCGTGAGCACGGCGATGTTGCGCCGCGGAGTGTCGAGGCCGCTCTCCCGGAAGAGCGGGAAGGGAGCCCGCTCGTCGGCCAGGGCCTCGCTGGCGGCGGTGGCGGCCTCCCGTAGCTCGGTGATCATGCTCCGCACGGCCTCCCGGCCCTCATCGCTGTGGTAGGCGTAGCCCATACGGATGAGCGCGTCGGCCAGGCCCATGACGCCCAACCCGAGGCGCCGCAGCTTCATGCTCATGGCGCGGTTGTCGGCCAGAGCGAAGCGGTTGACGTCGAGCACATTGTCGAGGAAGCGGACGCAGGTGCCGACGTCGGCGCGGAAGGCCTCGGAATCGAAGCCGGCCATGCCCTCCCCGGGCTGCCGCACGTAGGCGGCGAGGTTCATGGCTCCCAGGTCGCACGGCTCACCCGGGTAGAGCGGGATCTCGCCGCAAGGATTGGTGGCCTTGATGTCCCCCAGGGTCTCGCGCATGGGGTTGAACTCGTTGATGCGATCGACGTAGATGAGCCCCGGCTCGCCGGTCTGCCAGGCGTGCCGCGCGATCTCCTCCAGCACGTCGCCGCCTTCGCGCGCGACGCTCTGGCGCATGAAGGCGTCGCTGACCAGCACCGAGATGTTGAAGGTGCTGATGTCGCCCTCGGCCTGCTCGCGGTCCAGGTCCTTGGCGGTGATGAAGTCGCGCACGTCGGGGTGGGTGATGGAGATGGTGGCCATCCCCGCACCGCGGCGGGTGCCGCCCTGGCGGATGACCCGCAGGGTCGGCGCGAAGACGTAGCGCAGCGTCGCCACCGGCCCCGCGAACTCGGCGCCGCCCAGGCTCGCCCAGATCGCGAAGTTGTCGAAGACCTCGACCGCGAAGCTGGAGGGCCCGCTGGAGCTGCCCCCGGAGCCCTGCACCGGCGTGCCCTCGGGCCGGAGCGCGCTGAGGTCCAAGAGCATGTCCTCGCCTCGGAGCAGGCCCTCGATCATGGTGCTGCCGCCCTGCCAGATGCTCTCGACCGAGTCGCCCACGGTCTCCACCTTGACGCCCGAGGGCGCCTCGTGCCGCTCCACGAAGGTCGCTGCGCGGTAGCCGCGGGTGACGTACTCCCCGCGCACGAGATCGAAGAACGTGCCCGAGCGGACCTTGTCGTAGTCGTCGTGGGCCGGGTCGATGGTCAGGTAGAGGTGGCCGCTGTGCCCGGTGAAGGCCCGCCTGGGGTGGATGGGGTCGAGGTTGAGGCCGTTGCCCCCTCCGACCTTGGTGACGAGTGCGAGCTTGGTGGCGAGCCGCATCACCCACGCGGTCGTCGCCGGGCTCTCGGGGCTGCCGTCCTGGACGAAGCAGTTCAGCACGTTGCCGTGACCGGTGGCGGCCCCGGCCAACACCCGGCCGCCGGGACAGAAGCGCCTGCTGACCATCAGGTCGTAGAAGCGGTCGGCCATGTCGGCACGGACGCCGTCCTCCTCGGGGCTGGCGACCCAGCTCGCGACGCGCGCGAACATGTCCTCCAAGGTGGCGTCGCCAGGCTGGAAGTACTGCCGCTTGGCGATCGCCCGGGCGTGGTCGTCGAAGCCCGCGAGGGTGCCTGCATCGTGGGACGTGCGTGCCTTGGCCACAATCATCCTCCCTGTCCCGAGAGCGTCCGAGAGGGCGCTCGAGAAGGCTGTTCGATCGATGTCGGCGACGACGGCGCGCCGCCCCTTGTCCACTCAGCTAGATATTGTCTCTAAAGACTAGCAAGATACAACATCTTGTCACGGTAACAGGATTCACAACGTGATCTCGGTACGTCGCCCGGTCCGTCGTCGGCCCCCGTAGGCCCCATCGCCTCCCGGGACCTACGGTATCACCGGCAGCCACCGCCTTCAAGGGCCGACAGCCATCATCTGGGGAGCGGCTAGCTCGCGAGTACAAGATGTTGTATACGAAGCGAGAGCGGTCGCGCCCGGACGAGCCAGGAGCAGCGCCCTGGCGGGCGCTCGCCGCCCCGGCCCTACTTGGCGCGACCGCGGTCGCTACAACATCTAGTACCCGACGACCCGGTCAGTGCTTGAAGTGACGCTCCCCGGTGAGGACCATCGCCAGGCCACGCTCGTTGGCGGCCTCGATCACCCGTTCGTCGCGGATCGAGCCGCCCGGCTGGATCACGGCCGCGATACCGGCGTCGGCCGCGGCGTCGACGCCGTCCCGGAAGGGGAAGAACGCGTCGCTGGCGCAGGCTCCGCCCTGTGCCCGGCCTGCCGCCTTCCGTGCGGCGATCTCCACGGCGTCGACGCGGCTCTGCTGCCCGGCGCCGACCGCCACGGCACTGCCACCCGCAGCGAAGACGATGGCGTTCGACGAGGTGAACGCACACACGCGGTAGGCGAGCTCCAGGTCACGCCACTGCGCCTCGGTGGGCTGGGCCTCCGTCACCACCCGCCAGCCCGCGCGGTCCACCCGCACCGGATCGGGTTCCTGCACCAGGAAGCCGCCGTCGATGCGGCGCAGCTCCAGCGCCCGCGCCCCCGGAGGCTGGGCCTCCAACACACGCATGTTCTTGCGCTTGCGGGCGAACAGCGCGAGAGCCTCCGGCGCGTAGCCGTGGGCGATCAGGACGTCGGCCTTGGGGTTGCCGACGATGGCCTGCGCCAGCGCCCCGTCGACGGTGCCGGGCAACGCCACGATGCCGCCGAAGGCCGACTTGGGGTCGGCCTCGAAGGCGGCGGCGTAGGCCGCGGCCAGATCCTCCGCTACGGCGGCGCCGCACGGGTTGGCGTGCTTGGCGATGACGGCCGCCCGCCCCTCGCCGAGCTCGTGGGCGAGCCGCCACGCCGCCTCGGCGTCGAACAGGTTGAGGTACGACAGCGCCATCCCCGAGTGCTGCACGACCGAATCCCACCAGCCCCGCCTTCCCACCTCGCGGTAACGGGCGCCCTGCTGGTGCGGGTTCTCGCCATAGCGCAACACCTCGGCCCGCTCGAGCGCGAGGTTCAGGTGCTCCGGCAGGGCTTCGTCGCGCTCCATCCACGCCACGATCGCCGCGTCGTAGGCGGCGCTGTGAGCGAACGCCTTGCGCGCCAGCCGCCGCCGCATGGCCTCGTCCGGTCCGCTGCGGAGGCCGTCGAGAACGGACGGGTAGTCGTCGGGGTCCACCACCACCAGCACCGCCGGATGGTTCTTCGCCGCCGCCCGGAGCATGCTGGGGCCGCCGATGTCGATGTTCTCCAGTGCCTCGTCCCAGCCGACGCCGGGGCGCGCCACCGTCTCCCGGAACGGGTAGAGGTTGACGGCCACCAGATCGATAGGAGCGATGTCGTGCTCGCGCAGCTCGGCCAGATGGGCCTCGTCACGGCGGGCCAGCAACCCACCGTGGATGCGGGGATGGAGCGTCTTCACCCGGCCGTCGAGGATCTCCGGGAAGCCGGTCACGTCGGCGACGGCGACCGCCGGGACGCCCGCCTCGCGCAGGGCACGCAGCGTGCCGCCGGTCGAGACGATGTCGTAGCCCAGCTCCACCAGCCCCTGTGCGAACGGCGCCAGGCCGCGCTTGTCCGAAACGCTGAGGAGTGCTCGAGGCATCGCTGTACCACCTTCCAGAACGAGGCGGGCGCCTGGGAACGGCGCCCGCCTCTGGGACTCACGGTTTCGAGGTTCCGGCCCCGGAGCCCGACCCGGTGCCTCCCGAGCCGGACGGGGTTGTGGTGGGCGGGGTGCTGCTCGACGGGGTGGAGCTCGACGGGGTGGAGCTCGACGGGGCGCCGCCGGACGAGCTGCCGGACCCGCTCGAGCCGGACGAGCCGTTCGCCGGCGTGCTCGCGCCGCCCGAGGACGCGCCGTTCGAGGAACCGGACGGCTGCGCCTGCTGCTGTTGCTGCACCTTCGACAGCAGGTTCTCCACCTTGATGTCCTTCTTCATCTTGTCGAGCCAGTCGCTCCGCATCGTCTGCTGCTCGTTCGACAGCACCGCCGAGCGGACCTGGTCCTTGACCTCGGTGAAGGTCCGGGTGCGCTGAGGCGTGCGGATCGCCAGCAGCACCACGTAGGTGTCCTGGGTCTTGGGCTTCGAGGCGCTGCCGCTGCCCGCCTCGCCGCCGGTGTTGCTGCTCGACCCGTTGCTCGAGGAAGGGGTCGTGGTGGAGCTGCCGTTCGTGCTGCTGGGGGTGCTCGTGCTGCCGCTCGAGCCGTTGGCGTTCTTCACCGGCTGCGACAGCACCAGCACGTCCGAGATGCCCTGCTTGCTGGTCGGCAGGGGTGTGAAGGCGTCGGTCTTGAACAGCGCGGTGTCGAGCTCGGTCACGAGGTCGCCGGGCTGCACGGTACCGAGGTTCTTGACGGTGCCGCTGTCGGCCTTGGCGGCCGCATCGAGCGCCTGGCCCGTCAGCATCGCCTTGCGGAAGGCCTCGGCGTCGGCCTTCTTGGTGAAGTCCACGCGCGTCGCCTCGGCCTCCGCCGGGATGGTGAAGCTCGCCTTGTTGCTGTCGTAGTACTTCTTCATGGCGGCATCGGCCGCCTTGGCGTCGCGCGAGACGAAGTTCAACGCCGCCTGGGCCACCATCTGCCGCGTGCCGACCAGGGCCAGCCCGAGCTTCTGCGCGCCCTGGTAGGCCACGTAGGTGTCGATCAGCTGGCCGAGCACGGCAGGCTTGAAGAACTGCGTCACCAGGCTGGCGCTCTGCGGCGACAGCGCCTGCTGGATCTGCGGGTTGGTGTAGGTGGCACGGTCGAGGTCCGCGGCGGTGATGGTGGCGTCCCCGACCTTGGCCACGACCGGGTTGTCGTAGCTCAGCGAGCTACCCTTGGGCACCGTCACCTTGGCGTCGTTCTTCAGCTGGTCGATCTTCTGTTGCACCACGCCCGACTGCTTCGCCTTGAGGGCGTCCGCCTTGACCTGGTCCTTGACCTTGTCGAAGGGCTGCAGCGTGGCGGGGATGTAGGCCTCGACCTTGACGACGTAGTACTGGCCGGCTGCATTCACCACGTCGGTGATGCCGGGGCCCTTGAGGCCGAAGGCGGCGTTGGCCACCGCGGTCGGAAGCGCGGGCTTGCCGACCGGCTGCGGCGTCGTCTGCCCCTTGGCCGCGCCCAGCGCGCCGCCACGGTCGGCCAGATCCTTGCTGTTCGCCTTGGCGAGCGCCGCGAAATCGGCCCCCGCGACCGCTTGCTTCTGCAGCTCGACGGCCAGCTTGGCATCGTTGACGACGATCTCGCGGGCCTTGATCTGGGGGTCGGTCTGGTAGTTGCTGTGGTGGGTGTCGTACCAGGCCTTCACCTCGGCGTCGGTCACCTTCACGCCCTTCGTGACCTGGGTCTCCCACTGGCGCTCGCGCAACGACTCGCGCACGTACTCACGGAAGGTGTGGTCGGTGAAGCCCGCGTTGCCGATCAGGTTGAGGTAGGCCTGGTCGTTCTTGCGGCCGGCGACCCCGCGCGACTTGCGGAAGTCGTCGACGGCCTTGTTCACGTCGCCGCCCGAGACGTGGATCTTGGCCGACGCCTGGGCGAGGACGGCGTTCTGGATCAGGTTGTCGACCAGCAGGAGCTGCAGGTCGTTGGCGACCTCACCTTGCGATACGGCGTTGTAGAGCGGGCTCTGCCGCGCCCGCGCCACGGCGTCCTGGTAGATCGGCTGCCCGTTGACCTCGAGCTCCACCGCGCCGTGGCTGTTGCCAGTGCTGCGCCCGCCCAGGCGGCCGAGCGTCGGGGTGAAGGTGATGATCATGCCGAGCAGCAACCCGATGGAGATGATCCATAGGATGATCGTGTTGGTGCGACGGTTGAACTTCATTGCCTTGACTTCCTCCCAGCGCCTCTGTTAGCTTTCTTAGTTGACTTCGCGCGCCCGTAGCTCAGCCGGATAGAGCGTTCGCCTCCGGAGCGAAAGGTCACAGGTTCGAATCCTGTCGGGCGCACCACATCCTCTTCCTCGCGCACCCATCGTGTTCAGGCCTTGTACGACGTACGGGCTTCAAAGCAGAGGAAGTGTACCACGGGCTTTCCATGAGAGTTTCCAGACGCGACACCGCTCCCTGAGCGGCGTCCTGGCGCTGCGTGCGGCCTCAGAAGACCCGGCCCGGCTCGAAGGGCAACCCGTGCAACAGTGCCTGGGCCGCGGCGAGCGGCGCATCGTAGCCCCGGGCCAGCCCGTCGAGCGTCATGTGTGCGGACACGGTCGGCACCACGCCGCCGTCGAACGCGCGGCCGTCCGCCCCCTCCATGTTGGCGACCGCCACCATCACCACGCTGCCATCGGGGAGCGTGAACCCCTGCACCGCCTCGACGTTGCCGTCGGTGCGGACCCCCACCACGCTGGCGCGCCCGAGGTCCTGCAGGGCGAGCGGCCCCACCTCGCCCGCGGAGCTGTTCTGGCCATCGACCAGCACGACCAGCGGCCCACCGAAGTGCACCGGCCGGGGCACGCGGTCCTCCTCCAGTACGGCGCCGTCCACGGAAAGCAGGCTCGACACGCCCTCGCCGTCGACGATCTGGTAACGCCCCTCCCAGACCTCCCCGCTGCGACCCACCGCCTTCGCCCAGGAGCCGTCCACGAACGCCCCCAGCACCAGCCCGAGCTGCCCCAGCCGACCGCCGTAGTTGCCACGCATGTCGAGGATCAGGGAGGTGGCTCCCTGCTGCTCGAGCTCCCCCAGCAGCTGGTGGAAGCGAGTGCCGGTGTTCGGCAGGTTGAGGCTCGGGAGGTAGAGGTATCCGGTGGTGGGGTCGAGCATCCGGGCCACCGGCTGCTCTGCCAGGACCCGCTGGGCGAGCAGGGCAGGACTCAGGATGCGGTCAAAGGCCTTGTAGCCCCGGCGAAGTCCGAGCGCGACGTCGCCGGCATCGACGGCCCGGGTCAGCACCAGGCCGGCATCCCAGCGCGCGGCGCCGTCCAGCGCCTCCCGGTTGACCCGGGTGATGACGTCGCCGCGCCGAAGACCGGCCTTGTCGGCGGGGGAGCGGGGCAGCACGCGTGTGATCACCAGCCCCGCCCCCTTCAGGTAGGCGGTCTCCACACCGATCGTCGGCTTCTCCTGCGGTGCGGTGGCGTCCCCTCCGTACGACGCCAGGCCCAGCCAGTGGGAGTGATCGTCATGGACCGCGTCGACCATGCTCCGCATGGCACTGTCGAACGAAGCGCGCGAGGTCGCGTCCACCACCGAAGCGCGATAGCGCTCGGCCCACGCCTGCCAGTCCATCCAGCCGGGATCCCAGTAGCGGTCCTGGAAGACGTCGACCAGCGCCTGGAACACCCGCTCACGCCCCTGGCTCGAGGCCCACAGCTGCGACGCGGCCCAGGCAGGCGTCGCCAGCGTCAGCGCGGCGAGCGCCGTCAGCAGCCAGCGGCCCAGCCACTTCGGCGTCATGGCATCCTCGTCATGGCCACCGCTTCATGATGCCCTAGCGTAGGGGCGGCACGGTCCTTCGTCGGTAAGCGCATGCACGGTCGCGCGCACGCGCCCGGCCGGCACGGGCGTGAGCAGGCGGCCACGCTCTCACCAGACGGGGTCGCTCGGGTGATCCGCACGGCGCCAAGGGTTGGTCACCAGGATGCCCTCGCCGGCGAACGCCGTCACCGGCTGCCCCTCGACCTCGAGCGAGACGGCGTCGATGCCGTCGGGCCGGGTGAGGGTGTAGAAGAGCTGATCGAGGCGCCCCATCATCGAGGCGCTGCCGCCGCCCCGCTCGAAGGCGGCCGAGAGGTCGATGGTCAAGGTGGTGCCGTGGAGCTGCGCCCCCAGCACGCGGGTATCGGCGGGGACGGCACTGCTCAGACCTGTCGCCGCCTCGCCGGGCGTGGGGCCGGCTGCCAGCGCAGCCACCTGGCGCTCGGCGCGCGCGACAGCGCCGCCGCCCCCGCCCCCGCGGCGGTACACCGGGGCGAGATGGAAGCTGGTCGCGTCGGACGTCACGAAGTAGACGACCGTGTTCGGCAGCCGGTGCAGCGTGCGCACGGTGAGCACGGCGACGAGCGCCAGCAGGAGCAGCAGTGCCAGCGCCACGACGCGCAGCACCACCGTGCGCACGGGTCCCTCAGCGCCTTCGGATGGGGAGGTAGCGCGGCTCCCACATGGCGGTCTCGACCTGCTGGCCGAGGTCGTCCCCGAGGTCGG
The DNA here is from genome assembly GCA_037386005.1 of Deinococcales bacterium. Taxonomy (GTDB): domain Bacteria; phylum Deinococcota; class Deinococci; order Deinococcales; family Trueperaceae; genus JASBRS01. Next base: position 26,781 of record JARRMM010000027.1, read on the forward strand.
CGCGGGCCACGCCGGCTGTCACGGCTTCCTGGGCCACCGCGGTGGCGACGTGGCGGCTGACCCGACGCATGGCGCTCACCCGCGGGTAGACCGCGCCCTGGGCGATGCGTCCCTGGTCGGTGTAGTCCGCCAGCGCCTCGGCCGCTGCGCTCAGCATGCCGGGCGTCACGCGTTGAGCCCGCGACACCTTCACCCCCAGCCCCAGGCCCGGGAAGATGAAGGCGTTGTTGCCCTGCCCCACGCTGTAGCGCACGCCCTTCCAGGTCACCTCGGGGAAGGGGCTGCCGGTGGCGACGATGGCCCGCCCGTCGGTCCAGCGGTACACGTCCTCCGGGATCGCCTCCGAGTAATCGGTGGGGTTCGACAGCGGGAACACGATGGGCGACGGCGTGTTGGCGGCGACCGCCTCGACGATCGCCTGGTCGAAGGCGCCGCGCTGACCCGACAGCCCGATGACCGCCGTCACCCCGCCCTGCTGCACCGTCTCGAGCAGCGACGGCGCCGAGCCGGACACCTTCCACCCCGCCACGCGTGCGGGGTCCTGCGCCAGCTCCGCCTTGTAGGTGTCGAGGTTGGGCCGGTCGCGCAGCACCAGGCCGCGCGAGTCGACCACGAAGACGCGCTCCGCCGCCCGGCGCGCGTCGAGGCCCTGCCGCACCAGCCCATCGCGGATCTGGCTGGCCACGCCGATGCCCCCGGCGCCGGCGCCGTGCACCAGGAACACCTCGTCGGTGAGGGGCCGGCGCGACTTGCGCGACGCCGCCAGGAGCCCCGCCAGGACCACCGCGCCGGTGCCCTGGATGTCGTCGTTGAAGCTCGGGACCACGTCCTGGTAACGGTCGCGCACGCTGAACGCCTTCTGCTTGGAGAAGTCCTCCCACTGCAGCACGGCCTCGGGGAAGTGGCGCTTGAAGGCCTGCACGAAGCGCTCCATGAAGTCGTCGTAGGCCTGACCGGTGAGGCGCTCGTGGCGCACGCCCAGGTAGAGCGGGTCGTCGAGCAGGTCCTGGCGGTTGGTCCCGACATCGAGCTCGATCGGCAAGGTGGTGGCCGGGTCGAAGCCGGCGGCCGCCGTGTAGATGGAGAGCTTGCCGATGCAGATGGCCATGCCGCCGTAGCCCTGGTCGCCGATGCCGAGGATGCCCTCGGAGTCGGTGGCGACCACCAGGCGCACGTCCGGGATGGGCGCGTTCTCCAGCACCTCGTCGATGCGGTCGATGTTCTCGGTGCTGACGACGACGCCGCGGGGCCAGCGGTAGATGAGGCTGAACTTCTGGACCGCCTCGGCCACCGTGGGCGTGTAGATGATGGGCAGCATCTCCTCGAGGTGCCGCTGGATCAGAGCGTAGAACAGCACCTCGTTGCGGTCCTGCAGGACGCGCAGGTAGATGTGCTTGTCCAGGTTGGTGGTGAAGCGCTGCTCGTTGAGCGTCGACACGTGCGGAGGGTAGAGCCCCTCCAGGCCCAGCGCCTTGCGCTCCTCCGGGGTGAACGCGGTGCTCTTGTTCAGCAGCGGGAGCCGCGTCAGGATCAGACCGGGGAGGTCGGTCGCCAGGTAGGGGTTGCCGTGCTCGTCGGTGAGGCGTTCGTACTGCTTCATGCCCTGCTCCTGCCTTCTGCGCTGGGTGGGGTCACTGCCCCGCCAGGCGCTTGGATTCCCGTTCGAAGTAGGCGTAGTTGGCGTCGTCGGGCTTCAGCTTCAGAGCATGGGCGAAGGCGTCGGTTGCTTCGGCATAGCGCTGCTGCTGGAAGTAGAGGCGACCGAGCGTGCCCCAGGCCGCCGGGAAGTCGGGGTTGGCTTCGGTGGCGGCCACGAGATCCTTCTCGGCGGCGTCGAACCGCCCGGACTGGTACTCCTGCACGCCGGAGACGAACGCCTTGCCGGCGTCGGCACCGTAGTTGAGCTGCTGCTTGGCCTGGTCGAGGAAGTACTTGGCGCGACTGTCGTCGGGGGTGCGCTGCAGCACCCCCTGCCAGTAGAGGACGGCATCGCCGTAGTTCCCGAGCTCCTGGCTCGTGCGCGCGGCCCACACCCAGGCTTCCAGATAGGCGTCGTTGGCCCGCAGCGCCGTGACGAAAGCGTCGTTGGCGGCCTGGACCTGCCCCTTCTGGTAGAGCGACTGCCCGTCGTAGAAGGCCTTGCCTGCGTCCACGCCCCAGGTTGCCTCGGCCTGCGCGAGCTGGAGGAAGTAGGCGGCCCCCTGGTCGCTGGGACGTGCCCTGGTGACCTGCTTCCAGTAGCCCACCGCGGTCTCCGGTCGCCCCAGATCGAGCGCGGTCCGCCCGGCCCACACCGCCGCCTCGGTGAAATCGGGGTTGGCGGAGAGGGCCTGCTCGAAGGCGCTCAGCGCCTGCTGCTTGCTGCCCTGGTCGTAGAGGTCGAGGCCGCGCTGATAGGCGTCGCTGGCGTTCACGCCCACGCTCACCTGCTGCTGCGTGCGTTGCAGGTAGTAGCGGGCGGCCTGGTCATCGGGCTTCAAGTCCACCAACGCCTGCCAGTAGGGCAGGGCCTGGTGGGGGTCGCCCTGTTCG
>JARRMM010000028.1:0-43600 GCA_037386005.1 Deinococcales bacterium
CCGTGCAGGAGGTCCTCAACTGGCTCCGCGTCGACGAGGTGGACCACCTCGCCTCCATCGAGGACCGTGCCGAGGTGATGGAGCTGAGCTACCCCGCCGACTGCGGTGAGGGGAAGGTCCGCGACATCGGTGCGCCGCGCGACAGCCTGATCGGCGCCATCCTGCGCGACAAGACCGTGTTCGTGCCGCACGGCGACACGGTGGTGCGCCACGGCGACCACCTGTTCCTCGTCACCACCCCCGACAACACCGCCGCGGTGGAGCGCTGGCTCGAGACCCGGCGCGCCGTGCCGAGCTGAGCCGGGCGTGCGCGCCCGCTTCGCCCCCTACGTCGTCGGCACCGGCCTGCTCACGCTGGCAGGCGTGATGCTGCTGTTCGCCGGGTACGCCGCCCTGGCCCGCGAACCGGTCACCGGCTTCCTGGTGACGGCAGCGCTGGCTGCAGCGTTCGGCTGGACGCTTCGGCGCCTGGGGGCGCCCAACGCCGAGCCCACGCGGCGCGAAGCGCTCATCGCGGTGCTGGTGTCCTGGCTGGCCGTCCCCGCCCTGGGTGCGCTCCCCTACGCCATCACCGCCGGGTTCGGTCCGATCGACGCCTTGTTCGAGTCGATGAGCGGCTTCACGACCACCGGCGCCACGGTGCTGACCGACTTCGCCTCCTTCCCATCGAGTCTGTTCCTGTGGCGAGCGCTCTCGCAGTGGGTCGGCGGTATCGGCATCCTGGTGATCTTCATCGCCGTCTTCCCGCAGCTCGCCATCGCCGGCCGGCAGCTCTTCTTCGCCGAGGCGCCCGGCCCCACCGAGGAACGCCTGACCCCGCGCCTGCGGCATACCGCCACCGCCGTGGTCACCGTCTACACGAGCCTGACGGTGCTGTGCGCAGCCTCCTACGCGCTCGCCGGCATGCCGATGTTCGACGCCGTCGCGCACGCCTTCACCACGCTGGCCGCCGGCGGCTTCAGCCCCAACGCGCGTAGCTTCCAGGGGTACGCCAGTCCCGCGCTCGACTGGGTGGCTACCGTCTTCATGCTGTTCGCGGGCGCCAACTTCGCGCTGCTCTACCGCGGCGCCGTGGGCCGTCCGCGCGAGATCCTCCGCGACCCCGAGTTCCGCGCCTACGTGAGCATCGCCGTCATCGCCTCCGCCGTGCTGGCGGCGCTGCTGCTGGGCAGCTACGGCCTCGGCGACGCCTTGCGGCACGGCTTCTTCCAGGTCTTCAGCATCATGACGACGACGGGTTACGCCTCCGCCGACTTCGCCCAGTGGCCGCAGCGAGCGCAGGCCGTGCTGGTGGTGGTGATGTTCATCGGCGGCAGCGCCGGGTCGGCCGGCGGCGGCATCAAGGTCGTGCGCTGGCTCATCATCGCCCGCAACACCGCCCGCGAAGTGCGCCGTGCGCTCCACCCCCGCGCAGTGCTGCCGGTGCGGCTGGGCCGACGCGTGGTGCCCGAAGACGTGCTCCGCTCGGTGGCGGCGTTCATCACGCTGTACGTCGGCCTCTTCGCGGCGAGCACGGTGACGCTGGTGCTCCTGGGGCAGGACTTCGTCACCGCCTTCACCGCGTCGATCGCCTGCCTCGGCAACATCGGGCCGGGGCTGGCCCATGTAGGGCCGATGGTGGACTTCGGCGACCTTCACCCGCTCAGCCGCCTGCTGCTCACCTTCGACATGTACGCCGGTCGCCTGGAGGTGGTCACGGTGTTCGTGGTGTTCACGGCCGGCTGGTGGCGCCTGCCCCGGCGGCGCCCGGCTTCGCCCTCCTGAGCCGACGACCGCGATGGATCGGCCCCGGCGCGGTATGCTCGTCCCCGAACCGCGACGTTCCGCTCCGAGCCCCGTTCGCGCGGACCCATCGAGGAGGTAGCATGCCCGAGCGCAGCGAGCCGATGCCGCCGGGGCCGCAGCGCTTCCCCCCGCCGGAAGCGTTCCGCGCCCACAGCCGGATCGCCAGTGCGGAGGCCTACCAGCAGCTGTACCGCCGGTCCCTCGACGACCCCGAGACCTTCTGGGGCGAGGCCGCCGAGCAGCTCCACTGGTTCGACCGCTGGGAGCGCGTGCTCGAGTGGCACGAGCCGCACGCACGCTGGTTCGTCGGCGGCCGGACCAACCTCGCCTACAACTGCCTCGACCTGCAGGTCGAGCGGGGCCTCGGCGACAAGGTGGCCTTCCACTGGGAGGGCGAACCGGGCGACCGACGGACCCTCACCTACGCCGACATGCTCGCCGAGGTCTCGCGCTTCGCCAACGCCCTCAAGGGACTCGGCGTCGGCAAGGGCGACCGTGTCGTGCTGTACATGCCGATGGTGCCCGAGACGGTGGTCGCCATGCTGGCGTGCGCGCGCATCGGCGCGACCCACGTCGCGGTGTTCGCGGGGTTCAGCGCCCAGGCGCTCTCCGATCGCGTCGCCGAGGTCGGGGCGAAGGTGGTGGTGACCGCCGATGGCGGCCACCGGCGCGGCGGCGTCCTGCCGCTGAAGGCACGGGTGGACGAGGCCGTCGAGGGCGCGGGCACGGTAGCAGCGGTGGTCACGGTGCGGCGGGTCGGAAACGAGGTGCAGATGCGCGACGGGCGCGACCACTGGTATGACGAGCTGGTCCGGGAGGCCTCCGATGTCTGCCCGGCCGAGCCGCTCCCCTCCGAGCACCCGCTGTTCATCCTGCACGCCTCGGGTCCGGTCGGAAGCCAGAAGGGGCTGCTCCACGCCACCGGCGGGTACCAGACCTTCGTCCACTTCACTACCGGGCTGGTGCTCGACCTGGCGCAGGATGACGTCTACTGGTGCACCGCGGATCTGGGCTGGGTCACCGGCCACAGCTACGTGGTGTACGGCCCGATGAGCCACGGGGCCACCCAGGTGATGGTCGAGGGAGCGCCCACCCACCCGAGCGCGGAGCGCTTCTGGGAGATCATCGAGCGCTACGGGGTGTCGGTGTTCTACTCCACCCCCACCGCCCTGAGGGCCTCCAGGAAGCAGGGCGACGAGGCGCCGGGGCGGCACGACCTGAGCAGTCTGCGTCTGCTCGGCACGGTCGGCGACACCATCGATCCGGACACGTGGCTGTGGTACCACACCGTGATCGGCGGCGAACGCTGTCCGGTGGTCGACACCTGGTGGCAGACCGAGACCGGCGGCATCACGCTCGCCACCGTGCCGGGCGCGCACGACGCCAGGCCGGGAGCAGCCGGACTGCCGATGCCCGGCATCGACGCAGCGGTGGTCGACATCGAGGGGCACGAGCTCCCCGCTGGCGAGGGAGGCTACCTGGTGCTCCGGCGACCCTGGCCCGGCATGCTCGCCACCGTCGATGGCGACGACGACCGCTTCCGCAACCAGTACTGGAACGAGATCCCCCACGCCTACTTCTCCGGCGACGGCGCCAGGCGCGACGACGACGGCTACTTCTGGATCATGGGGCGGGTCGACGACGTGGTCAACGTCTCCGGGCACCGCCTCGGGACCATGGAGGTGGAGTCGGCGTTGGTCGCGCACCCTGCCGTCGAGGAGGCGGCCGTGGTCGGCAGGCCCGACGAGATCCGCGGCCAGGCCATCGTCGCCTTCGTGACGCTTGCGGGGAGCGCCGAGCCCAGCGACGAGCTCCGCGACGAGCTGCGGCGGCACGTGGTGCGCCTGATCGGCGGGATCGCGAGCCCCGACGAGATCCGCTTCTCCGACGCCCTCCCGAGGACCCGCTCCGGCAAGATCATGCGGCGGCTGCTGCGGAACATGGCCTCGGGGCAAGGAGCCGGCGGTCCCACGACCACGGTGGAGGGTGGCGAAGGCATGATCGGACCACGCGGCCGGAGGTCCGATCGCCGGTAGCGGCGACGCCGCTAGGGTGGAGGGTCGTTGCCGGCCGAGCGCTCGCCGGGGCCGAGATCGAGCGGTGCGCCGGCAGCGTCCCGCGAGGCCGCCAGCGGGTGCCCCGCCGGCAACGGACGCCTGCGTGGTCGCAGCTCGCTGAGGAACATCGCCGCCACCACCAGGCCGCCGCCGATCCAGCCGAGCAGCCCGAGGCGCTCGCCCAGCAGGAAGAAGGCGAAGATGGCGGCGAACACCGGCTCCAGCACGAAGATGAGGGCCGCCACGTGGGCGGGGACGACGCGTTGGGCGTAGGTCTGCACCACCGCCACCAGGGCGGTGGCGACCGCGGCCAGGTAGAGGATGGCGAGGTAGGTGGTGAGCGGCACGTGGCGCAGTGCGCCGAGCTGCGGCAGCGCCCAGAGCCACGCCAACAGCGCCATCGGCACGTGCTGCAGGGCGGCCAGCGACGTGGCCGAGGCGCGCCCGGCGACCTCCCCCAGGTAGACGATGTAGAGGGCGTAGGCCAGCGCGGTCGCCAGCACCCACACGTCCCCACCGTTGACCGCTTCCACGCCCCCGCGCAAGGTCATCAAACCCAGCCCGACGAGCGCCACCAGCGCCGCCAGGTAGGCGCGCCCGGCCACCCGGCGGCCGAGCCACGCGGCGGCCACCAGCGGCGTGAGGATCACGCTGAGGCCGGTGATGAAGGCGGCCTTCGAGGCCGACGTCAGCGACAGCCCCATCGTCTGTGTGGCGAAGCCGGCGAACGCCAGCACGCCCAGCATCATGGCGGGGCGCACGGCGCGCCGGTCGAACCGGGCCCAGCTCAGCAGCAGGCCCGCCAGCGTGAAGCGCACCGCCAGCAAGAGCGGCACCGGGATGGTGTGGAGCGCGTCCTTGATCACCACGAAGGTGGTGCCCCAGATCAGGGTGATGCCCACCAGGGCGGCGGCTCCGACGGCGGGCGGCATGCCCGACATTCTCGCACGGCGCGCGTGCGATGGGCATGGCGCGCGGGCCGCGGCATAGAATGACGCGATGAACGGACTGCGCATCGGCTACGGCGAGGACGCCCACGCGTTGGCGCCGGGGCGCTCGCTGGTCATCGGCGCCGTCTCCATCGACGAGAGCCCCGTGGGCACGGTCGCCCACAGCGACGGCGACGTGCTGCTGCACGCCCTGTCGGACGCACTGCTGGCCGCCTGCGCCATGGGGGACATCGGCCAGTACTTCCCGCCCTCGAACCCCAACTACCGCGGGCTCGACAGCCGCGTGATCCTGCAGACGGTATTGCAGCGCCTTTCCGACCAGGTGGGCACCTACCGGATCGTGAACCTGTCCGCGGTGGTGGTGCTCGACCAACCCAGGCTCGGCCCGACGCGGCGCGACATCCAGCGCCAGGTGGCAGGCGAGCTGGGCATCGACGCGTCCAGGGTGGGCGTCACCTTCAAGACGAGCGAAGGGATGGCGCCGGACTTCATCCAGGCGCGCGTCACCGTCCTGTTGCAGATGGAGTAGCCGTGACCCGTCCCCCCTTCGCGCACGCGAAAGGGGCCGCCGCGTCCGCGGCGACCCCGTGCGCCCGTAGGCGCTGGCGGGCGGCGAGCCGCCTACGCCTCCTGCATCGAGACCATCACGCGGCCGTCCTGGATCTCCACGTCGTAGAGCCGGATCTTCTTCACGGCCGGCAACGTCGGCTTGCCCGTGTGCAGGTCGAAGGTGGCGCCGTGGTGGGCGCACTTGATCTTGCCCTCGAGCAGCTCGGCGTCGTTGAGCGGGTAGCGCGCGTGGGTGCAGCGGTCGGGCAGGGCGAAGAACTCGTCCCCCTGGCGGATCAACACGACGTCGCGCCCTTCCACCTGGAGGGCGGTGATGCCGTCGTCGGGGAAGTCGTCCACCGCCCCGACATCGGTGCGCGTCAGTGTGCTCACAGCTTCTCCTTCACACCGGGCACGCCGAGCTTGGCCTGCACCACCCGCTCCACGTACTGCGCCACCTTGGGCAGCGTCACGCGGCTCGTCACCTCGTACAGGAAGCCTGTCACCAGCACGTGCTCGGCCACCTCGGGCGGCAACCCGCGGCTCATCAGGTAGAGGCGCTGGTCCTCCGGCACCGGGCCGGTGGTCGAGCCGTGCGAGCAGCGCACGTCGTTGGCGCCGATCTCGAGCTGCGGGATGCTCACGGCCTCGGACTCGGTGTCGAGCAGCAGGTTGCGGTTGGTCTGGTAGGCGTCGGTCTTCTGAGCCCCCGGATCGACCACGATGATGCCGGAGTAGACGGCGGAGCTGGCGTCGCGCGCGGCGCCTTTGAAGAGCAGGTCGGAATGGGCATGGTCGGCGGCATGGTGCTGCAGCGTGTACTGGTTGAAGTGCTGGCCCTTGTCGGCGAAGTAGAGCCCCAGCATCTCGCTCTCCGCCCCCGGTCCCTCGAGCCGGCACTCCACCTCGGCGCGGGCGGCATCGGCGCCCAGGCTGACCGTGAGCGACTCCAGCCGGGCGTCGCGCCCCACGTGGGCGCGCAGCTTGTTCATGTGCGCGACGTTGCGGCTCCAGTTCTGGAGGCTGACGTAGCGAAGCTTGGCACCCTCCTTGAGGACGATCTCGGTGGCGGCGTCGTAGAAGAGGCGCTCGTCGAAGGGGTCCGAGGTGTACTCGTCCAGGTAGGTGAGCTTGGCGTTCGGCTCGACCACCACCAGCGTGCGCCCGAGCCCCACACCGCCGCGGTCGGCGCTGGTGAAGGCGCCCAGGGGCAGCGCGACCTCGACGTCCTTGGGGACGTAGACGAAGGTGCCGTTCTCCCACAGCGCCGAGTTGAGCGCCGCGTACTTGCTCTGCGTGGCGTTGACCACCTTGTACAGGTGCTCGCGCACCAGCGCTTCGTGCTCGCGCAGGGCGGTGCGCAGGTCCGTGAAGATCACGCCCTGCTCGCCGATGGTGGCCTCGCGGTGGACGACCTGGTTTCCCTTGTGGACCAGCACGCCCTCGGCGTCCGAGTCGGTGATGCGCATGCGGATGCGCTCCGACACCGACGGATCGGCCGGTTCCTGCACGCGCTCGAGCCCATCGAGCGCGAAGCGGCCCAGCTCGGTATAGCGCCAGCGCTCGTCGCGCGCCGTCGGGAACGGCTGCGCCTCATAGCTGCGCAGGGCGGCACGGCGCTCGTCGGCGAGCCACTGCGGCTCGTCGTACCGGGCGATGATCTGCTCGACCGCGTCGGCGGACAGCGCGGGGTTGTCTACGAGTGTTGCCATGACTCCAGGCGGCAGCCTGCACCCCGGGCCGGCTCCATGGCCGGCCCCGAGCGCGCCCGGCTGCTCAGCCGACGCTCCCTTCCATCTCCAGCTCGATCAGGCGGTTCAGCTCGACCGCGTACTCCAGCGGAAGTTCCTTGGCCACCGGGTCGAGGAACCCGCGCACGATCAGCGCCATCGCCTCGTCCTCGGCCAGCCCGCGCGACATCAGGTAGAAGATCTGCTCCTCGTCGAGCTTGCTGACGGTCGCCTCGTGCCCGACGTGGGCGGTCTTCTCGTTGATCTCGATGTAGGGGTAGGTATCGGTCTTGGCCACGTCGTCCAGCAGCAACGCGTCGCACTCGACGTTGGAGCGGGCGGACTCGGCACCCTCGTAGATCTGCACCAGGCCGCGGTAGCTGCTCCGGCCGCTGCCCTTGGAGATCGACTTGCTCACCACGCTGCTGGTGGTGTGGGGCGCGGCGTGGATCATCTTGGAGCCGGCGTCCTGGTGCTGGCCGTCGCCGGCGAAGGCGATGGAGAGCACCTCGCCGTGGGCGTGCTCGCCGACCAGGTAGCAGCTCGGGTACTTCATGGTCACCTTGGAGCCGAGGTTGCCGTCGAGCCAGCCCATGGAGGCGCCAGCGTGCACCAGCGCGCGCTGCGTCACCAGGTTGTAGACGTTGTGCGACCAGTTCTGGATGGTCGAGTAGCGCACGTTGCTGCCGTCCTGCGCGATGATCTCGATGACGCCGGAGTGGAACGAGTCGGTGTTGTAAGCAGGTGCCGTGCAGCCCTCGATGTAGTGGAACTTCGAGCCGGGCGCGCCGATGATCAGGGTGCGCTCGAACTGCCCGATGCTCTGGGCGTTGAGCAGGAAGTACGCCTGCAGCGGAACCTCCACCTCGACGCCTTCGGGGACGTAGACGAACGAGCCGCCCGACCACACCGCGCTGTTGACCGCGGCGTAGTAGTTGTCCTCGGGCGGGACCACGGTCGAGAAGTACTCCTTGAAGATCTCGGGGTGCTTCTTGAGGCCGGTGTCGGTGTCGAGGAAGATGACACCCTTCTTCTCCCACTCCTCCTTGAGCTTGTGGTAGACCATCTCCGACTCGTACTGGGCGCCGACCCCCGCCAGCACGCGCTGTTCGGCCTCCGGCACGCCCAGGCGCCGGTAGGTCTCGCGTACCTCCTCGGGGATCTCGTCCCAGCTGTCGACGGTGCCCTGCCGCTCGTTCGGGCGGATGTAGAAGTAGATGTCGTCGAACTTCAGACCGCTGAGGTCGGGCCCCCACTTGGGCGGGCCCTTCTTCTCGGCGATCTCCAGCGCCTTCAGGCGGAACTGGAGCATCCACTCCGGCTCCTCCTTGAAGTAGCTGATCTTCTCGATGACGCGCCGGTCCAGCCCCTTCTCGGAGCGGTAGAAGTACGTCTCCGGAAGGCGGAAGTCGTACTGCTTGGTGTGCTCCATGCCTTCGAGCTTCTCGGCATCGGGATTGACGTTCGTCAGATCCGACATGCGTCCCTCCCCTTTCGACGAGACGTGCGCGTACGCGGCGAGCCGGTCATGCACCGACCTGGTCGCGGACCCAGTCGTAGCCCTTCTGGTCGAGCTCCATGGCGAGCTCCTTGGGCCCCTCGGTGATGACGCGGCCGTTCACCATCACGTGGACACGGTCCGGGATGATGTAGTTGAGCAGCCGCTGGTAGTGGGTGATGAGCAGCGCGCCGAAGCCGGGCCCGCGCGCGGCGTTCACGCCCTTGGCGACCACCTTGAGGGCGTCCACGTCGAGGCCCGAGTCGGTCTCGTCCAGGATCGCGTACTTGGGCTCGAGCACGAGGAGCTGGAGGATCTCGCTGCGCTTCTTCTCCCCGCCCGAGAAGCCCTCGTGCAGGTTCCGTTCGAGGATCGACTCGTCCCAGTCGAGCGCAGCGACCGCCTTCTGGAGCTTCTGGTAGAACTCCATCACACCGATCTCGTCCCCTTCGGGCCGCCGCGCGTTGAGCGCCAGCCGAAGGAAGTTGGCGATCGACACCCCGGGGACCTCGACCGGGTACTGGAAGGCCAGGTAGAGGCCGGCCCGCGCCCGCTCGTCGGGCTCCATGCCGAGGACGTTCTCCCCCTCGAGCAGGATCTCCCCGTCCGTGACCTCGTAGCTCGGATCGCCGGCGATGATCTTGGCCATGGTGGACTTGCCGGAGCCGTTGGGCCCCATCAGCGCGTGCACCTCGCCGCGCGGTACCACCAGGTCGACGCCGCGCAGGATGGTCTCGCCACCGCGGATGCGCGCGTGCAGGTTGCGGATTTCCAGGGTCGTGTCGCTCATTCAAACACCTCGTGAGGTCCGTGGATCGGTCGGTCAGCGATGGGCTCGGCCCTATCTAGGACTCGTTCCGAGTTTTAGTATAGCGGCGCTTCCGACCAATGTCGAGTAACCCGCTCAAGATTGAGCCTACTCCCTGAGGCACGCCCTCAGCGTAGGCCAGATCCCCACATCCGTACTCGGTCGGGGTCCGTTCAGTCGCGTCGCCGGCGCAGCCAGCCCAGCAGGCCGCCGCGCTCCTCGTCGTCGCGCTCCTCCGACTGGACCGGCTCGGAGGCGGGGGCCCTCGGAAGCCGGCTGGCGCGGCCCGTGCGCTGCTCCTGTGGCGGCGGTTCCACCGCCTCGCGCTCCCGGACCGCACGGCCCGTCGCCGCCCGGAACGCCGCCTGGAACTCGCTCACCGACGCGAAGCGCTTCTCCGCGTCGCGCGACATCGCCTTGGTGACCACCCGGATCACCCCTCGCGGCAGATCGGGGCGCAACATCGCCAGGTCGCGCGGGATGCCCGAGAGGTGGGCGAGCATCAGGCTGTCGTAGGTGTCGCCGACGAAGGGGCGCTCGCCCGACAACACCTCGTACGCCAGCACGCCCAGGCTGTAGATGTCGCCGCGCATGCTGGCGGGCCGCCCCTCGAACACCTCGGGCGCCATGTAGAAGGCCGTGCCGACCCGGTCCTTCGAGTCCTCGGCCTGGAAGATGCCGGTGCCGAAGTCGCCGAGCTTGGCCACGCCGGTATCGGTCAGGAAGACGTTGGCGGGCTTCACGTCGCGGTGCAGCACGCGGCGCTCGTGGGTATGCGCCAGGCCCGCGGTGACGTCCTCCACCAGGCCGTAGGCCCGGTCGAGCGACAGCCGCCCCTTCTCCAACAGGAGCTGATCGAGGGTGCCGCCGCCGCAGAGCTCGAGCGCCAGGAAGGCCCGCTCGCCCGTCGGGAAGCCTTCGAACGCCCCCACGATGTTGTCGTGCGACAGCTTGACGGTGATCTGCACCTCGTTCTCGAACATGCGGCGCAGGACCGGCCGCTGGTGCAGCTCGTCGCGGGGCAGCTTCAGCGCCACACGACCGTACTCGCTGTGCTCGGCCAGGTAGACGTGTGAGGTCTGCCCCGAACCCAGCTTGTGCAGGATCCGATACCCCCCCGGCACGAAGGCGGGCTGGTCGTTCTCGGCGGTCATCCCGTCCCCTCCGGCGGTCGCGCCGGGCTGTGCGCCTCGCAACAACGCCCGACCGACTGCACCATGATGAGACCACTCTACCCGGCCGGGGCGTCCCCCGACGAGAACCATCGCGCACCGCCGACAGGCGCCCGCGCGGCGGGGGGCCGGGGCGTGGCGCCCCTCAGAGCTCGGTGCTGTCGCCGGGCTCGAGCACGAGACAGCGCGCGTCGGTCTCGCTCTCGACCCTGACCTTGAACGCCTGCGCGTCCTGGGCGATGGCGTCGAAGGTGTTGTAGTGGATGGGGATCACGGCCTTGGGCGCCAGCAGCTTCACGGCCTCGAGCGCGTCGTCCGGACCCATGGTGAAGAAGTCGCCGATGGGCAGCATCGCCAGGTCCAGCCCCTTGCGCCCGATCAGCCGCATGTCGCTGAACAGACCGGTGTCCCCCGCGTGGTAGAGGCGCTTGCCGTCCATCTCCAGCACGATGCCGGTGGGCATGCCGCCGTAGGTGCCGTCGGGGAACGAGCTGGAGTGCCAGGCCGGCGTGAACTGGACCCGCCCGAAGGGGAACTGGAAGCTCCCGCCGATGTTCATGCCGTGGCCCTCCATGCCGTGCTGCGACACGTACTGGGCGATCTCCACGGCCCCGACCACGGTCGCCCCGGTGCGCTTGGCGATGTCGGGCGTGTCGCCGTAGTGGTCGCCGTGGGCGTGGGTGAGCAGGATGTGGCTGGGCGAGAGCTCGCTCGCCTCCACAGGGCTCGCCGGGTTCTGGCTCACGAACGGATCGATGACGACCTCGTGCTCGCCGTGTTGGATCTGGAAGCCGGACTGACCGAGAAAACGGAGCTTCATGGCACCTCCCCATGGAATGCGCGCTGGGACCGTAGCGCAAGCCGCCTTCGATCGAGCCGCGGCCCCTCCTCCACACCCGGCGGCCGCCCTCAGCGGGGCCGGGGCCGGCGCGAGGTTCCGGGGCACCGGGCGGCGGGAGTCCTGCTTGACGAACGCCATCCTCAGCACCAAGCTGCGCCAACCCCCGGTGCGCGCCGACCAGGCGCCGCGGCCGCGCCTGCGCGAGCGCTTCGAGCGCGGCACCGACGGGCGTTTGACGCTGGTATCGGCACCCGCAGGCTACGGCAAGACGACGGCCCTGGCGAGCTGGGCAGCGCATACGGGGAAGCCCGTGGCGTGGCTGTCGCTCGACGAGGCGGACAACGCCCCGCAGCGCTTCCTGCGTCACCTGGTGGCTGCCCTGCAGCGGCGCGACGAGACGCTGCGCGAGCTGGGCGACTTCGTGGGGGAGGACCTCGAGGCCGCGCTGATCACGGTGGTCAACGACGTCGCCGACAACCCCGAACCGCTGGTGCTGGTCCTCGACGACGTCCATGTCATCCACGCCGAGCGCGTCCACGATCTGGTGCGCTTCCTTCTCGACCACGCCCCCGAGCAGCTCCGGCTGGTCCTCGCCACCCGGGCCGACCCGCCGCTGCCGCTGGCACGGCTGCGCGTGGCGCGGGCGCTGACCGAGGTGCGTGTCGACGAGCTCCGCTTCACCGCCGCGGAGGCCGTGAGCATGCTGGCGGCGCAGGGACTCCATCTCGCCCGCGAGGACGTCGAGGAGCTCACCTTGCGCACCGAGGGCTGGCCGGCCGGGCTGCACCTCGCTGCCTTGTCACTGCGCGGGCAGAGCGACCCCCACGCCTTCATCGGCTTCTTCACGGGGACCGACCGGTTCGTGCTGGAGTACCTCACCGAGGAGGTGCTCATGCGACAGCCCGCGAACGTGCAGGACTTCCTGCTGTTGACGTCGGTGCTGGACGAGCTCGACGCCGGGCTCGCAGGCGCCGTCACGCGCGAGGACGACGCCCAGGCCATGCTGGAGCACATCGAGCGCCACAACCTGTTCCTCGTCCCGCTCGACGCGCAGCGTCAGCGGTTCCGCTACCACGCGTTCTTCCAGGACCTGCTGCAACACCGCCTGCGAGCGGCCCGGCCCGACCTGCTGGCGGAGCTGCACCGGCGCGCCTCCGAGGCCTTGGAGGCCCGTGGCGAGCATGAGGAGGCGCTCCTCCAGGCGCTGCTGAGCGGCGACGACGATCGTGTGGCTCGCCTTCTGGAGCGCCACCCTCGCCGCGACGAGCTCCAACGGGCGCTCGGCGCCATCGAGGAGGGCCACGCCGGCCCGACCACGGCCGCCCGGGACGACCGACCCGACCCCGCAGCGGTGCGCGCCGCCCTGCGCGAGGCGCTGGACGGCTCCGGGGTGGAGGAGGCCGCCGGCGCTCCCCGTGGACCAGGGTCCTACGGGGACGAACCGCTCTCGGAGCGGGAGGTCGACGTGCTACGCCTGATCGCTGCCGGCCTGGCCAACAAACAGATCGCGCGCCGCCTCGACGTCTCCACCAACACCGTCAAGACGCACGCGCGCAACATCTACGCCAAGCTCGGCGTGGCATCGCGCACGCAGGCCGCGGCGCGCGCCCGCGAGCTAGGCCTGGTCTGAAGCGCTCACCCGCCGTGACGGCGCCGGCTCACCCTTTCGGATGATGCCGACTCACCCCGGCCTCGCCTACCCTCAGGCATCGAGCGCGGCATGCCGCCGCGCCTGTCCGAGGAGGAAGCACCATGAGCGACCACGACACGCGCCACGAGGGCGCCCAGCAGCAGGCCCACCACGGCGACAGCTTCACCGAGGAGTTCAAGGTCAGCGGCGAGGCCGTGGTGGCCAAGATCAAGGAGCTGGTGCGCGAGGGCAACGTCCGCCGCATCATCATCAAGAACGAGGAGGGCAGCACCCTCATCGAGATCCCCCTCACCATCGGCGTCATCGGCACCGTGCTCCTGCCCGTGTGGGCGGCGATCGGGGCCATCGCGGCGCTGGCCGCGAACCTCACCATCGCCGTCGAGCGCCGCGGCGCCACCCCCGGGGCCGCGCCGGACACCGCCGGAGCACCCCCGGCTTCGGGGTCGCAGGACTCCGGCACACCGCAGCTCCCGCGCTGACGGCGACGCACCCCAACCCGACCGAGCACCCACCTGGAGGGAAGGACATGGACGAACGAGAACGCGACACCGAGACACGCAAGGACTTCTGGGACAACGTAGGCGACACCTTCGAGGCGCTCTGGCGCGCCCTGGGCCGCCTGCTGCGCGAGGGCAACCGGCGCCAGCTCGCGCTCCGCGACCGCAAGGGCGCGGTGCTCGTGAGGCTGCCCCTCACCATCGCAGCGCTGATCGGGCTGTTCCTGCTGTGGAAGGTGTGGCCGCTGCTGCTCCTGCTGGTGATCGTGCTGTTCGCGTTGCGGGGCAGCGTGGTGATCCTGCGGCGGGAGACGACCGAGACCTGAGGGCCGGGGCCGAACCTCGAGCCCCCACGGGATGCGCTCGCTCGGGGCCGGCGAACCCGGCCCCGAGCACACTGCAGGCAGGGGGGACGCCGTTCACGGCGTCCCCCCTGCTGCGTCCTCGGCATCCCCGGCACCCCGGAACCCGGAACGGGTCTGATAAACTGTTTCGTTGCACCCGCGGCACCGCCCGACGCGCCGCGGGTGGCGGCGGGACGTTCCGCCGAAGCCGCACGGTATCGCCGCCGTCCCGCCCTCCCCGGCGGGCGGTCCCAGCAGGAGGCACCTTGCAGGACATCGTTATCCGCGGCGCTCGTGAGCACAACCTCAGGGGCATCGACCTGGAGCTCCCCCGCAACGCCTTCATCGTGTTCACGGGGGTTTCGGGCTCCGGCAAGTCCACGCTGGCCTTCGACACCATCTATGCCGAAGGGCAACGACGCTACGTCGAGAGCCTGTCGGCCTACGCGCGCCAGTTCCTCGGCATCATGGACAAGCCGGACGTCGACGCCATCGAGGGGCTCTCGCCCGCGATCAGCATCGACCAGAAGACCACCAGCCACAACCCGCGCTCCACCGTGGGAACGGTGACGGAGATCCACGACTACCTGCGCCTGCTGTTCGCGCGGGCGGGCGTGCCGCACTGCCCGGTGTGCGGACGGCGCATCGAGCGCCAGTCGGCCAGCGAGATCGTCGACCGCATGCTCGAGCGCTACCCGGATTCGCGCGCCATGCTGCTCGCGCCGCTGGTACGGGGCCGCAAGGGCGAGTACCGCAAGCTCTTCCAGGAGCTCAAGAAGGAGGGCTTCGCGCGGGTGCGCATCGACGGTGAGGTGCACACCCTCGAGCAGGCCATCGACGCCAACCTGGAGCGCTACGAGAAGCACGACATCGACATCGTCATCGACAGGGTCAAGCTCAGCGAGGACGACCGGGCCCGCCTGGCCGAGTCCACCGAGCTGGCGCTGGTGCGCGGCGAAGGGCTGATGCGCGTGTTCCTGCCCGACGACGGCGTCGACGAGCTCTTCAGCGAGAAGTTCGCGTGCCCGGAGCACGGCACCTTCCTGGAGGAGCTCGAGCCCCGCACCTTCTCCTTCAACTCCCCCTACGGCGCCTGCCCGCACTGCTCGGGGCTGGGCTACCTTCAGCAGTTCGACCCCAAGCTCATCGTCCCCGACGACTCCCTGTCGATCGCGCGGGGGGCCATCCAGCCCTGGAGCGGCGCCCGTTCCGACGGCTCCAAGGTCTTCTACTGGGACCGCCTGCGGGCGATGGCGGAGCACTACGACTTCGACCTGCAGACGCCCTGGCGCGATCTCCCGGAGGAGGTCCAGTCGCTGGTACTGCGCGGCACGCCCGAGCCGATCGAGGTCGTCTACACGCGCGGCGGCCGCGAGACCATGCGCTTCAAGGCCGAGTTCGAGGGCGTGATCCCCAACCTGGAACGGCGCCTCAAGGAGGCCACCAGCGACTACGCGCGCGAGCGCCTCGAGGAGTACATGTCGCTGGTGCCGTGCGGGGAGTGCGGCGGTAGCCGCTACAAGAAGGAGGTCCTGGCCGTCACCGTCGCCGATCGCAACATCGCCGACGTGTCGGGCATGACCGTGCTGGATGCCCACGGCTTCTTCTCGGAGGTCGATCTGCCGGGCCAGGCCGGCAAGGTGGCACGCCCCATCCTGCGCGAGGTGAACGCCCGCCTGGGCTTCCTCGAGGACGTGGGGCTGGACTACCTGAGCCTCGACCGCAGCGCCAACACGCTATCCGGAGGGGAGGCGCAGCGCATCCGCCTGGCGACCCAGGTCGGGAGCGGCCTCACCGGTGTGCTCTACGTGCTCGACGAGCCCTCCATCGGCCTCCACCCGCGCGACAACGCCCGCCTGCTGCGCACGCTGATGAGCCTGCGCGACCTCGGCAACACCCTGATCGTGGTGGAGCACGACGAGGAGACGATGCGCACCGCCGACTACATCGTCGACCTGGGGCCCGGCGCCGGCGTGCACGGCGGCGAGGTGGTGGCGGCGGCCACCCCCGTGGAGTTGGAGAAGCACCCGACCTCGCTGACGGCCGCCTACCTGCGCGGCGAGCGCAAGATCGAGGTGCCCGAGAAGCGGCGGGACGGCAACGGCAAGAAGCTCACGGTGGTGGGGGCGCGCGAGCACAACCTGCGCGACATCGACGTCGCGATCCCGCTCGGGACGCTCACGTGCATCACGGGCGCCTCGGGCTCCGGCAAGTCGACGCTGGTGCACAGCATCCTGCACGCCGCGCTCGCCAAGCAGCTCTACCGCGCCAAGGCGCAGCCCGGCGCCCACAGCAGGATCAACGGCACCGAGCACATCGACAAGGTCATCGAGATCGACCAGAGCCCGATCGGGCGCACGCCGCGCTCCAATCCCGCCACCTACACCGGCATCTTCACCGATATTCGCGACCTCTTCGCGCGCGCGCCGGAGTCGCGCAAGCGCGGCTACAAGCCGGGTCGCTTCTCCTTCAACGTCAAGGGGGGGCGCTGCGAGGCGTGTAAGGGCGACGGCACCGTCAAGGTCGAGATGTACTTCCTGCCCGACATCTACGTCCCCTGCGAGGTGTGCAAGGGCGCACGCTACAACCGCGAGACGCTCGAGGTGAAGATCCGCGGCAAGTCGATCTCCGACGTGCTGGAGATGACGGTCGAAGAGGGACTCGACTTCTTCGAGAACATCCCCAACGTCGCCCGCAAGCTGCAGCTCATGAAGGACGTGGGGCTGGGCTACATCAAGATCGGCCAGCCCTCGCCCACCCTGTCGGGCGGCGAAGCGCAGCGCGTCAAGCTGGCCTCGGAGCTCGGCAAACGCTCCACCGGCAAGACCCTCTACATCCTGGACGAGCCCACCACCGGCCTGCACTTCGACGACGTGCGCAAGCTTCTCGATGTGCTGCACCGCCTGGTCGACGCCGGCAACACGCTGGTGGTGATCGAGCACAACATCGACGTCATCAAGACCGCCGACTGGATCGTCGACCTCGGCCCCGACGGCGGGGCGCGCGGGGGCGACATCGTGGCGGAGGGCACGCCGGAGGGCGTGGCGGCACACGAGACGTCCAGTACCGGCACCTTCCTGCGCCACGTGCCGGAGATCCGCGAGCGGCTGAAGGAGGTCGCCGACGTTGCCTGAGTCGGCGTGGCACCCCGTGCGCTTGACGCTCTCATCGCCCCGCCCGGTACGATGCGGGCGTGGAGAGACGTCCGAGATGATGGAGCCGACGGCATGATCCGCACGGCGCCTGCTCCCCGCAGGATGATCGTGGGCGTGTTCCTGTTCCTCGCGGCAGTGGTCAGCGCGGTGGCGCCGATGCCCATGCTGTTCCGCTCGCTCGGCGTGCTGCTGTTCGCCTACCTGTCGTTCGCCGAGGCCGGCATGCCGGCCGCCTACGTGACAGCGCTGCTGGCACCGCTGGGTGGTCTGGTCAGTGGCGACCCCGGCTGGCTCACCATGCTGCCCATCGTGATGAGCGCCAACCTGCTGGCGATGCTGGCGCTGGAGTGGTCCTGGCCGTACGTGGCGATCGTGCTGTCGCCCGCGCTCGAGGTGGTCCCCATGCTGTTCGTGGCCGCCGCCTCGAAGAAGCCGCTGTTCCTCGTGACGCTCCCGTGGGCCGGTGAGGAGAGCACCGGGATCGTGCTCCACGGTCTGGTGGCCTTCGCGGGGGTGCTCTTGGCGATCTACCTCCACCGCAGACGTTCCCGGACTCCCTGACCGCGGCGCATGCGCGAGGCCCTGCGGCAACCGCTCCTGTTCGGCCGCCGCCTGGTCCGTCGCTTCCAGGACACCCGGCTGCAGATGCTGGCGGCGGCCCTGGCCTACTACGCGACCTTCTCGCTGGGCCCTCTGCTGTTGCTGCTCGCCGGCTGGCTCGGCGTGCTGTTGCGCACCAACCCCGAGCTGGCGGCGCAGTACCAGCGCGCCCTCGATGACCTGCTCAACCAGGCGCTCCCCCTCCAACAGAACACCTCCGGCCTCGTCGCCCACAGCTTCGACACGGTCCTGCAGGAGCTGAACCAGGGGGCACTGCTCAGGAGCGCGCTGTCGTTCGTGGTGCTGGTGTGGGCCAGCGGCAACTTCTTCACCTCCCTGCAGCAGGCGCTGGAGGTGGTCTTCGACGTCCCGCACGTGCGCGGGTTCTGGCGCAAGCGTCTGGTGGCGGTGCTGCTGGTGCTCAGCGTGGCGTTGGTGATCGCCTTCGAGGTCGTCGGCGGTGCGCTGGTGTCGGGCCTCAACGAGATGTCGAATGCGCTCGCACGGTGGCTGGCCAACTTCAACGTGCACCTGCCGGGTCTGCCGTTGGGCATCCGGCCCGGCATCGGTCTGGCCGTCACCCGCATCGTGGTCGCGGTGCTGGCGTTCACGCTGGCCTTCCGCTACCTGCCTCGTGAGAAGAGCACCTGGGCCGGCGCGCTCAGCGGGGCCCTGGTGAGCGCCCTCGGCGTCCTGCTGGTCCGGTGGGCGCTGCTGCTCACCTTCAATGCCGAGCGCTTCAACCTCATCTACGGCTTCATCACCAGCCTCGTCGCCCTGCTGCTGTGGCTCTACCTCGCCTTGATGCTCTTCCTGGTGGGCGCGCTGGTGGCCGCCGAGACCAGCGCCTGGCACAGGGCAGGGGGCGCGCCCGACGAGCTCACGGGCAGCCCCGGCTGAGCGCTCGGCAGTCGGTCCGGGGGCCCCCGTGGGGGCGGCCCGACGCCGCGGGCACCCTACAATGGGGGCGTGATCCGATGGCTCGATCGACTGGTCCGCGGCAAGTGGTTCTACGTCCTCGCCGTCACGCTGTTCCGGTCGTTCACCCGGCTGTTCTTCGGCCTGCGCATCGAAGACGCCCACAAGGTGCCTCGCGACGAGCGCGGGCTGGTGGTCGCCTGCAACCACTTCAGCGCCTGGGACCCGCCGGTCGTCGGCGTCTCCGTGCCGCGAGAGATCCACTTCATGGCCAAGAAGGAGCTGTTCCAGAGCGTCGGCGGCTCCCTGCTGATGCACGGCCTGCGCGCGTTCCCGGTGGACCGTGGCAGCAACGACGTGGGCGCCATCAAGGACGCCCTGCGCCAGCTCCGTTCGGGGCTGGCGGTGGGCATCTTCGCCCAGGGGACCCGCAACGCCGGGGAGAAGGAGGCGCTCGACGGCGCCGCCTACCTGGCGCAACGCTCCGGCGTGCCGTTGCAGCCCGCGGCCGTGTGGCGGGAGGGGCGCCGCTTCCACGTACGCTTCGGCGACCCGATCGAGCCGAGCGGCCGTACCCGCGACGAGGCGAGCGCCATGACCCGCGAGCTGATGCGACGGGTGAACGCGATGTTGCCGTCCAGGACGCCACATCTCCAAGACCAGGAAGGGGACTCCGAGGAGCGCGAGGCGGTCTCGCCGTAGTCGCGTCCCAGGCGACACTTCCGCGTGAAAAATCCGATAAACCCCGTGACAGACTTGCTCTTCTGGGTGCCGTCTGCTACAGTGCAGCCAAGCTCAAGGATTCGAGGAGGAGGAGTCGAATGGCCAAGGCAAAGACCGTGTCCAAGGCGGACCTCGTCGATATGGTGGCCGACGAGACCGGAATGAAGAAGAAGGACGTCAAGGAAGTCATGGACACCATGCTGGGCAAGATCAGCTCGCACCTCGACGACAACTACAAGGTGCAGCTGACCGGCTTCGGCACCTTCGAGGTGCGCCGCCGCAAGGCTCGCACCGGCGTCAAGCCCGGGACCACCGAGAAGATCAAGATCCCGGCCAGCAAGTACCCGGCCTTCAAGCCCGGCAAGAGCCTCAAGGAGCGGGTGCGCCAGTAAGACGCGCTTCCCAGACAGCAGAACCATCACGGGGCGGCCTCACGGCCGCCCCGGTCTCGTGGCCTACGGCCCGGAGCCCTCGGCCAGTCTCAGCTGCGCCGCTGCCAGAGATCGCTCGCCAGCCAGGTGAGCGCGCCCAGCGCCAGGGCGGCCTCGACCAGCGTCACCGACACCGTGCTGCGACCCAGGGCGTGCGACGCCAACGAGAGGGCGGCGGTCGCCAGCACGAGGACCACGAAGCCGTTGCGAGCAGCGCGATCGGCGATCGACCGGCCGCGCTCGTCCCGCTGGAGCACCGCCCCATCGCTCGTCTCCAGGTAGCGGCCGCTGCGCCTCACCACCACCAGCGCCACGAACGCCACCCCGCCCAGGGCGCCGGCGACGTAGGCGTTCCCCGTGGCGAGACCGGCGAAGAGGGCGAGCGCTGTGGCCACGACCAGGCGCGTTGCAAGGTATCGGAACGACATCGTCATGCCAGGTCCCCTTCCGACGGGCCGAGCCAGAACACGCGCTCGACCGGTTCCGACAGCTCACGTGCCACCTGGAGCGCCAACGCCACCGACGGCACGTACCCCCCGCGCTCGATGGCGATGATCGTCTGCCGCGTCACGCCGACGCGTTCGGCCAGCGCGGCCTGCGTCAGCTCGGCGGCCGTACGCAGCTCGCGTACGCGGTTGCGGAGCGCCTGGTCGCGCCGCTCCGCAGGACGGGATCGGGTGCTCCTCATGTCAAAGTAACTTTACAACCGGCACCCACAGATGTCAAGGGGCTTTTACATCCCGCGGCATGTGTACCGCGGCCGGCGCCTCCACGTCGCACCAGGGCCGTCGGGCCGCGCAGGCACGGGTATAGCATGGGCTCGTGGGTCTTCTGGACATGGTAGGGCCGGTCATGGTCGGACCCTCCAGCTCGCACACCGCCGGCGCCTGCCGTCTGGCACTGCTGGCGCGGCACACGCTGCTCGCGCCGCCGCGACGGGCACGGGTCACGCTGCACGGCTCCTTCGCCAAGACGGCCCACGGCCACGGCACCGACCTGGCGCTCGTCGCCGGCCTGCTCGGCTTCTTCCCCGACGACGCACGCATCCCCGAGGCGTTCGCGGAAGCCGAGGCAGCGGGGCTCGAGCTCAGCTTCGAGATCGCCGACCTGGGCGACGTCCACCCCAACACCGTCCGCCTCGAGCTCAGCAACGACGACGAGACGATCCTGATCACCGGCTCCAGCCTCGGGGGCGGGGCGGTGCGCCTGTTCAACGTGCAGGGCTTCGAGGTGAACGTCACCGGCGCCTACCACACCCTGCTGATCCTGCACGACGACAAGCCCGGCGTCATCGCCCGGGTGGCGCGGGTGATCGCCGACGACGAGGGCAACGTCGCGACGCTCCACTCGGCCCGCCGCAAGCGCGGCGGTCAGGCGATGATGTCGATCGAGATCGACCGGCGCCTGGCCCAGTACGCGCTCGACTACCTCACCTTCGTGCCCTACATCCACTGGCTGCGCATGCTACCCGAGGTCCTGACCGGCGAGGGAGCCGAGCAGATCGGAAGCACGCCGTGACGCTGGCCGAGCTGGCAGGCGCGCCCGGCAAGGCGTCGGAGCTCGCCCTCGCCGACGAGGTCGGGACCGACGCCGCGGAGCGCGAGCGCGTCCTTCAGACCCTGCGTCAGCGGATCCGCGAGATGCGGGACTCGGTGGAGCGCGGGCTGGCCTCGGATGCGCCCAGCCGCACCGGCATGGTCGGCTGGAACGCCAAACGCCTGTGGGAAGCCGACGACACGCTACGGGTCCCGCTGCTCAAGCGGGTGCAGGCCTACGCCATGGCCGTCAACGAGGAGAACGCGCGCATGGGGCGCATCGTGGCCGCCCCGACCGCGGGCAGCGCCGGCACCCTACCCGGCGCGCTGCTGGGCGCGGCCGACCACCTGGGCCTCGACGACGACGAGTTGGTGCTGCCCCTGGTGCTGGCGGCCGCGGTGGGCGACGCGATCCAGGCGCGGATGTTCATCGCCGGCTCCACGGGCGGCTGCCAGGCCGAGATCGGCTCGTCAGCGGCCATGGCGGCGGCCGCCGTGACCGAGCTCCTCGGCGGCGACGCCAAGGCCTGCGTCCACGCCGCCGCCCTGGCCCTGATGAACACCATCGGGCTGGTCTGCGACCCGGTGGGCGGCTACGTGGAGGTCCCCTGCGTGTCCCGCAACGCCTTTTACAGCGTGCACGCGGTGAGCGCCGCACAGCTCGCCCTGGCGGGGCTCGAGTCGGCCATCCCGCCCGACGAGGTGGTGCAGGCGATGGCGTCGGTCGGGCGGATGCTCCCACCGGAGCTGCGGGAGACCGGCGAGGGCGGTATCGCCGCCACCGAGACGGGGCGCCGCATCGCCCTCAAGATGGCGCGCTGACGCTGAGAGAACGCCACAGCCATGTCGGCCCGGTGTCGGCCGCGGAACCCGCTCCGGCGGGAGCGTACCGTAGCGTCGTCGGCAAGGGGCCACGTCATCCGAGGAGGTGGACGCATGCCGACCCGTCCACGCGTGATCATCGTCGGTGCGGGGTTCGCCGGCCTGAACGCCGCCAAAGAACTCAAGCACGCACCTGTCGACGTCTTGATCGTCGACCAGCACAACTACCACACCTTCCAACCGCTGCTCTACCAGGTGGCCACCGCAGGCCTCGACGTCAGCGACGTCGCCCACCAGGTGAGGGACATCTTCCGCCGGCAGGGCAACCTGCGCTTCCGCCAGGGCACCGTGGCGGGCGTCGACTGGCAGGCCGAGGAGCTCCTGCTCAAGGATGGCCACCGCCTGGCGTTCGACTTCCTGATCCTGGCGGCCGGCGCCATCTACCACGACTTCGGCGTGCCCGGCGTGAAGCGCTACGGCTACATGATCAAGAGCGTCAGCGAGGCCAACACGTTGCGCAGCCACATCCTGCGGCGATTCGAGCGCGCCAGCGCCGATCCCTCCATCATCGACGACGGCGCCCTCACCTTCGTCCTCGTGGGCGCCGGCCCGACGGGGGTCGAGATGGCGGGCGCCCTGGTCGAGCTGCTCGACCGCATCGTGCCGCTGGACTTCCCGGAACTCGACCCGTCGAAGGCCCGCGTGCTCCTGCTGGAGATGACGGACACCGTGCTCCCACCCTTCCGGCCGCGCTCGCAGCGCTACGCCGAGCGCGTGCTGCGCAAACGCGGCGTGGACGTACGACTGGGCGCGCGCGTCGCCGAGGTGCGGGAGCGTGAGGTGGTGCTCGCATCGGGCGAGAGCATCCCCACCCAGACGCTCATCTGGGTCGCTGGCGTACGCGGCCACCCGTTGGCGGAAGCCCTCGATCTGGAGCTCGCCAAGGGGCAGCGCATCCGTACCGAGGAGGACCTGAGCCTGCCCGGCCATCCCGACGCCTTCGCCGTGGGCGACCTGTCGGGCGCCGTGGACGAGCGCGGCACCCCTTACCCGCAGGTGGCGCAGGTGGCGATCCAGCAGGGCCGGCACGCGGCGCGCACGATCCGCAGGGCGTTGGCCGGGGAGCCGCGCCAGCGCTTCCACTACGCCGACCGCGGGATGATGGCGATCGTGGGGCGGAACGCGGGGATCGCCGAGCTCTCGCGCCGCTTCGGCGGGCTGGCCCTGCGCGGCTTCATCGGCTGGCTGGGCTGGCTCTTCCTCCACCTGCTCTACCTGCCCGGCTTCAAGAACCGGGTGAGCACGCTGGTGAGCTGGCTCTACAACTACCTGACCTACGAGCGCCACGCCCGCCTCATCCTGGAGTCCGCCCCCTCGCCGGCGGAGGTGGCCGACCGCGAGGGCGCCCTCACCACCCAGGAGGAGGCGCTGGCGACGCCCCCGTCCAACCGCAAGGCCCCAGCCGACGGGAACCCGCAGCCCCCGCCGGAGGACGACGCGGAGGAGCCCACGAGCGCCTGAGCGACGGGCCTCCGGGGCGCCGTGGCCCCCTGGTATGGTGACGCCATGCACGAAGGCACCGATCCTCGGACCCCCTACCTCCACACGGCCATCGCCGCCGCCCGCGAGGCCGCCAGGATCCAGCTCGCCCATCTCGACGGGGAGCTGGACGTGGACACCAAGTCCAGCGAGGTCGACATCGTCACCCAGGTCGACCGCCTCTGCGAGGCGCGGATCCGCGAGGTGCTGCTGGGGGCCTACCCGGACCACGTCGTGCTCGGCGAGGAGCAGGGGCAGGAGGGCAGCGGACGCTTCCGCTGGATCGTCGACCCGCTCGACGGCACCGTCAACTACGCTCACGGCTTCCCGTTCTTCTGCGTCTCGATCGCGCTCGAGATCGACGGTCGGGTCGAGGTGGGGGTCGTGTACGACGGCCTGAACGACGAGCTGTTCAGCGCCGTGGCCGGGCGGGGCGCCACGCTCAACGGCCGCCCCCTGCAGGTGACCGGGGAGACCGTCCCCAGGCGCGCACTGCTCGCCACCGGCTTCGCCTACGTCGACGACACCGTCCACCGGAACCTCGAGGTCTTCGCGCGCATGCTCCCTCAGGTGCAGTCCATCCGTCGCCCCGGCGCGGCCGCCCTCGATCTCTGCGCCGTGGCCGCCGGACGGCTCGACGGCTTCTGGGAGCTCGGCCTCTATCCCTGGGACGTGGCCGCCGGCAACCTGATCGTCCAGGAGGCCGGGGGGACGGTGACCGCCGCCGATGGCAGCCCCTACCGCCTCGGAGAGCCCACGCTCGTCGTCAGCAACGGGCACCTGCACGGCAAGCTGCTCGCCATGCTCGACCTCGGCTCGGCCGTGGCGGGCTGACCCCTGCCGCGACGTGGTCGAGGACCTGGCCGCGCTGTTCCAGCGGGCCGCGCGCCGGCGCGGGCGCGTCCGGCTGCTCTACGGCAGCGTCCCCTTCATCGTCGAGGTGCTCGCCTTCGACGGCCAGCTGGTCACCGGCGCGAGCGAGGATCGAGGCGTGCTGCGCTTCCGGCTCGAGCGCGTCACCGAGGCGCAGGAGCTGCCGTCCAGCGACCCGCTGTTCTGAGAGCGCGCCGCCAGCCACCGCGCCCGAACCATCAAGCCTCGGCGCCGGGGTCCTCGAAGAGCTCGGTGCTCATGTAGCGCGCGGCCGTGTCCGCGGCCAGCGTGAGCACGACCTTGCCGGGCCCCAGCTCGCGCGCCACCTGCAACGCCGCGGCAACGGCCGCGCCCGAGGACATGCCGACGAACACGCCCTCCTCGCGAGCCAACCGACGCGCGAGCGGGAAGGCCTCCTCCTCGAAGATCATCCGGCACTCGTCGAGCAAGGGAAGATCGAGGTTCTTCGGCAGGAAGCCCGGCCCCATGCCCTGGAACTTGTGGGGGCCGCGCTCGAAGCCGTTGATGACGGCGCTCCGGGCCGGCTCGACCCCCACCAGCCGCAGGCTGGGCTTCTGCTCCTTGAAGTAGCGTCCGATGCCCGAGATGGAGCCCCCGGTGCCGCTGCCCCACACGAAGGCGTCGATGCGCCCCTGCATCTGACGCCACAGCTCGGGGCCGGTGACGCGGTAGTGCACGCGGGGGTTGGCGGGGTTCTGGAACTGGTCGGGCATGAAGGCGCCCGTCTCCTCCACGATCTCCCGAGCCCGCGGGATGGCCCCCTGCATGCGCTGCGCGCCCGGCGTGAACTCGAGCTCCGCACCGTAGGCGCGCAGGGTCTTGACCCGTTCCTGGCTCATGCTGTCCGGCAGCACGATGATGCAGCGGTAGCCGCGGACCGCCGCGAGGAAGGCCAGACCGATGCCGGTGTTGCCGCTGGTGGGCTCGACGATGAGCTGCCCGGAGCCCGGCGTGAGCACGCCGCGCTCCTCGGCGTCCTCGATCAAGCCCAGCGCGGTGCGGTCCTTGATGCTGCCGGCGGGGTTGGCCCCCTCCAGCTTCACCCAGACCTCGGCCATGTCCGGCTCGACCACCCGCTGCAGCCGGATGACCGGCGTGTTCCCGATGAGGGCGTCCATCCGACGGGGAGCGGGCGGTTCGGGTTGCTGGGAGCGCGAGGTCATGCCCGAGTCTACGTGCGACCGGACCCCGACGATGTCGTGGCTTTTGCTACCCTGGAGCCGTGAGCGAGGCCGCTCTTGTGCGCTTCTTCCGGGAGGTCCGGACCGCCGTCGCGCGCGGCAATCGGGGGCTCGAGACCCAGCCCTACCGGCACGGTACGTTCCTGGTCGATGCCTGCGCGGGCGACATCGAGCTGACCATCCAGGACGTGACGGAGGAGGACGCGGTACTGATCGCCGGCGAGCTCGGCTCCCTGGGGGTGCACGCCGTGATCCGCGGCAGCCGCCTCTGCCCCCACTGCGGCGCGCGGGTGCCCGATCAGGCCTCGTGCGTGCGCTGCCGTCGTCCGCTGCACGGCTCCGCCTGAGAAGGGCCCCCTCAGGCGGCGGCCGCCACACGTTCGAGCGGACGCTTCTCCTCGTCGGTCAGGCCCACGAGCTGCTCACTGATCTCCCACAGACGCTCCGTCGTGCCGGTGTCGCGAGCCGGCGCCTTGGGCGTGATCGGTTTGCGGTCGGCGTAGTAGGCGCCCGAGACGTCCGCCACGTCGGGCGAGACGGCCAGGTAGAGGCCGGTCTCAGCCCCCTTCTCCGGCGTGCGCGCGAAGACCCGTGCGGCGAGGCTCACCATCCGATTCATCAGCGTCGGTCCCTCACCGAAGCCCGAGTCGACGAAGCCCGGGTGGAAGGCGTTGGCCGTGACGGGTACGCTCTGAAGCCGGCTGGCGAGGGCGGTCGTGAAGGCCAGGTTGGCGAGCTTGGACTGGCCGTAGGCCGCCCACCCGCTGTACCCGCGCTCGAGCATCGGGTCGTCCAGGCGCAGCCTCGCCGCGCGCGAGGCCTCGGAGGCGGTGCCACGACACGGGCGCTGCCCGACGCCAGGAGAGGCTCCAGCAGCAGGTGGGTCAGCAGGAACGGCGCCAGGTGATTGAGCGCGAACGTGATCTCGAATCCGTCGACCGTCGTCTGGCGGCGCGCGAAGTACGCGCCGGCGTTGTTGAGGAGCAGGTCGATGCGGCCTTCGCGGCCGCGCACGCGCTCGGCAACGTCGCGCACCTGCGCCATCGACGACAGGTCGGCCGGGACGAACTCGACGGCCTCGTTGCCGGTCGCCGCCCGCAGCTCGTCGACGACGCGGGCTCCCGCACCGTCCTCCCGCGAGATCGCGAGGACGTGGGCGCCGCGCTCGGCGAGCCCGCGCGCCATCTCCCGGCCGATCCCCGAGCTCGCGCCGGTGACCACCGCCACCTTCCCCTGCATGGTTGGCTCCATGCGCCCATGCTAGGGTCCCTGACGCTTCCGTTCGGTAAGGCAGGCAGCGGTGTGGAAGCGCGGTTCAGGCCAGGAGGCGGCTCACCCCCACGACCAGCTGGACCGCGGCGAAGGCGGCCAGGGCCACGACCGAGAGCCCCAGCAACCCCTGCCTGAGGCGCGGGCCGAGAGCGGCTGCCGAGCCGAACACCACGATCAAGACGCCCGTGACGCCCACCATCACGGCGTAGAAGGCCACCATGAACCCCAGCGCATGCGGCGGCGCCGCCTGCCAGGCCGCGACCACGATGGGCGCGCCGACCAATCCCCAGAACAGCCACGGGTTGGGATTGAGCAGGTTCATGACGGCACCCTTGAGCACTCCGCCGTAGCCGGATCGTTGCGGCGACGCCCCGGCCAGCAGCGAGCGCAACGCGCCGTAGGCAAGGTAGGCGATGAACAGCCCACCCGCCAGGCGCAGCCCCTCCAGCGCCGTATCCGGAAGGCGGCTCACGACCAGGAACACCAGCACCAGCACCGGCCCATCGGAGAGCAGCGGCGCCAGCGCCACCGGCAGGGTCCGTTGCCAGCCCCTCCGAGCCGACTCCGACACCACGTAGGCCTGGAACGGCCCCGGCAGCATGGCCGCCGACAAGCCCAGCGCCGCCCCCTGGACCAGCGCCGCCGTCAAGCGGCGCGGGCGCCGGCGCCGTGCTCGCTACGCCGCACGGTGAGCCGCTCGACCAGGTCGGTCTTGAGCGTGACGCCCAGGCCGGGCCCGTCGGGCAGCCGCTGCACGCCCTCCTCGGCATCGAGCCAGGGCTCGACGATGTCCTCGTCCCAGTAGCGGCTGGCGCTGGCGGTGTCGCCGGGCAGGGTGAAGGCCTCGTGGCTGGTCATGTGGAGGTTGTGGGCACGGCCGATGCCGAGCTCCAGCATCCCGCCGCACCACACCGGGGCACCGAAGGCGAGCGCCACGTCCGCCACCCGGCGAGCGCCGAGGTGGCCGCGGACGCGTCCGAGCTTGACGTTGATGACGCGACCGGCATCGGACTCCAGCGCCTTGCGGGCGTCCTGCGGCGAGTGCACCGACTCGTCCAGGCACAACGGCGTCGCCAGCATGGCCTGGAGCTTCGCGTGGTCGGCGAGATCGTCGTGCGACAGCGGTTGCTCGATGTAGTCGAGGCCGAGCTCGTCGAGGTCCCGGAAGACGCGGGCGTCGGTCAGCCGGTAGGCGCTGTTGGCATCGACGCTGAGCGCCATCCCGGGCAGCGCCTCGCGCACGGCGCGCAGCGGCGCCACGTCCCAGCCAGGCTTGATCTTGAACTTGAGGCGCTTGTACTTCAGCGCCGCGTGGCGCTCCGCCTGGTCGACGGTCTCGGCCACGCTGCCCTGGATGCCGATCGAGGCGCCGACCTCGATGGGCCGCGCGACGCCGCCGAGGAGGGCCCACAAGGGGAGGCCAGCGGCCTTGGCCTGCAGGTCCCAGAACGCGGTCTCGAACGCGGCCACAGCCATGTTGTGCCCGCGGATCGGGGCGAGCCTGGCGAGCACCTCGGCCGGCGTGTCGAACGCCCGGCCGACTACCTGCGGCAGGATGTAGCGCTCCAGTGCCTGCCACGCCGTGTCGACGGTCTCGTAGCTGTAGCCCGGCCCGTTGCCGGCGGTCACCTCGCCGTAGCCCTCGAGGCCGTCGGCGTGCGCCACCAGGATGAGCTTCCGCAGATCCTGCTCGACGCCGAAGCTCGTCTCGAACCGGAACTTGAGCCGTACGGACAGCTCACGGAGCTCGACCCTCTCGATCTTCATGCTGGCCTCCAGGCTGCCCAATATACCGTCGCTGCCGGTATCCCGTCGCGCTCCGGCGGGGCCGGGGCGCCGTCGACCTCAGAACTCGTCGGGGAACTCCAGCTTCGGGCGCTTCGGTGTCGCGGACTCCTCGCCGGCCCGCTCGCCGGCGCCGTTGCCGAACGCCGGGGCTCCGCCCTCGTCGCCCCGCGGTTCCGTCCCGGCGGACCCGCTGGGCCTCCAACCGCTGGGCCGCCCGGCGCTCGCTCACGGCGCGCTCGGCGTCGCGCCGGGCCTTCTCCTTCTGCTCGGCGGCCTTGCGTGCCTCCCGCTCGCGCTCGGCCCGGCGCTGCTCGGCCGCCCGGCGCTCGGCGTCGAGGCGCTCCGCCTCGAGACGCTCGGCTTCCTGGCGCTCGCGTGCACGACGTTCGCTGTCCCGGCGCTCGGCTTCGCGGCGGACGGCCTCGACCCGACGCAGGCGCTCCGCTTCGAGACGCTCGGCCACCTGACGCTCGGCCGCATCGCGCTCGGCCTTCCGCTCGGCCGCCCGGCGCTCGAGATCGGCCCGATCGACCCGCGCACGCTCCGACGCTCCACGATCCGCGGGAGCCTCCTCGGCCGCGCCCCGCCCCTCGACCGTCGGCGCCCCCTCGGGCGTGGAGGTGCGGCGTGGCGGCCAGGTCGCACCGGTCTTCCCCCTCTCGTCCCCCGTCCGCGTCGGGACCCGGCGGCGGAGCTCGTCGTTCGACGGCGCCCGCTCCTCCGGCCCGGTGGGTGCGCCGGGCCAGGTGTGGTCGTCCGTGCGCGGCCGGGCGGACTCGGGGCGCGGCTCGAAGCGCACCTCCCGCTCCAGCACCGTATCGGGGAAGCGAGCCTCGAAGGCCCGGCGGTCCACCGCCGCGCGACGGTGGGAGCGAGGGTCGAGGGAGCCGGCGAAGGGTTCGGACCGGCCACCGCGGCTCGGGAGGCGACGCAGCGCGTCCACCTTCTGGTCGAGCGGCAGGACCCGGAAGCGCGCGTTCCACGGCTCCCACAGCAGCCGGGCGCGCACGCGGAAGGTCTTGGGCGGCATGTCCGGGACGTACACGAACAGCTCCAGGGTGCCTTCGTCGCCCCCCGCCTCGCGCAGCTCGGCGCTGACGTCGACGGCGCCGTGGGGCGGCAACACCGCCGGGACCTCGGCCGTGGTGGGGGCCGGCGAGGCGTTGGTGCGCACCGCGAGCTCGAGCAGCTGCACCGGCACCGCACTCAAGTTGCTCACCGTCATGGAGAGGGCGAACGCCCCGTGCTCCGGCGCGTGGAGCGCCGAGGCCACCCCCTGCTCGTCCTCGGTGAAGCGCAGCTCGCCGTGGGAGATCAACAGCTCGGGCCGGCGGGCGGCGGGGCGACGACGCGGCCGCACGATCAGCACCACCAGGATGAGCGCCACCACGGCGACCAGCACCCATGTGAAGGGCACCCATGTCGAAGGATCGGGCGACAGCGTCAGCCACCAGTGCTTGAGCTGGTCCGCCGTCGACAGGACCTGGTCCCACATCATCGTGAACACGCGTCGCATCCGTCCGGCCAATCCCGGTCCCACGTCGGGGCCCGCCCCACCAGCTTAGCGGTTCGCGGGGCCGTATCCAGCATCCCGGTCAGGGCTCGAACACGGACCAGCCCAGGTCCGAGGCCGTGCGCCGCAGCGTGCCATCGGGGTACACGGCCACGGGCCGATCGCTCAGCAGCAGCATCGGCACATCGTCCCCAGAGTCGCCGTAGGCGGCGTAGAGCCTCTCGCTCCCCAGCGCCTCGTGAAGACGTCGCGCCTTGGCGTCGCCCACGTTGAGGGGTCCGTCGAACCCGCCGGCCAGGCGACCGTTCGTCACCGTCAGCGGCGTGCCGATCGCGGTGAGGTCGGCGGAGCCGGTCTCGACCTGCAGCCGCCGGGCGAAGGCTTCCACCACCGGCTGGAAGGCGCCCGATGCCAGCACCAGCCGCTCCCCGGCGGCCTGGTGCACCCGCAGGGCGGCCACCACCTCGGGCCGCCGCTCGGGCCACAGCACGTGATCCACCGCCCAGCTCGCGGCTGCCGTGAAGGCATCGATGGCCTGCCCGGCGAAGAGCCCGAGCAGCTCGTGCAACCAGCGCTCGCGGAACGCCTCCATGGACGTCCAGCCGCTGCGAGCCAGGAGCGCGGCCGGAAGGTTGCGCGCGAAGGTGCGCCGGTAGGCGCCCCCGCGCCCCTGGGCCACCAGGTACGCACCCAGGGCGCGCCACGTCTGGCCCGTCGTCAACGTGCCCTCCAGGTCAGCCGCCACCGCCACGGCCCCCGTTATACCCCGCTCCCGGCCGCAGCTCCCGGCTCCTCACGGCCACCGTTCACGGCTACAGTGAGGCGTGGACGTTCGCGTCACCAAGGACGGCAGCCGTACCCTGCTGTCGAGGCGCTACGGGGAGACGTACCACTCGCAGTACGGGGCCCTCACCGAGGCCCGTCACGTCTTCCTGACCGGCAGCGGCGTCGCCCGCAGGCTCGCCGAAGGGAAGCCCACCACGGTCCTCGAGGTGGGCTTCGGCGCGGGGCTCAACGCCCTGCTCACCATCGCCGAGGCCGCGCGCTGGAACACGCCGCTACGCTTCGTGTCCCTGGAGTCGGAGCTGCTGCCCGTCGACGCCCTGCGCGCCCTCGACTACCGTTCGCTGCTGCCAGGGCCCGAGCTGGCCGACGCGATGCTCGCCTGGCTCGAGCGCCTACCCGCCGGGATGCGGGCTCACGCGACCGAGCTCGGAGGCGCACGCCTCGAGCTGCTGCTGGTGGACGCCCAGGACGCCGCCCTCCCGGCCGCGGTCCACGCGGTCTACCACGACGCGTTCAGCCCCGACGCCAGCCCCGAGCTCTGGGACGAGGCCTTCCTGGGCCGGCTCTTCCACGCGCTCGCCCCGGGCGGGACCCTGGTCAGCTACACCGTCAAGGGGGTGGTGCGGCGCCGCCTCGCGGCCCTCGGCTTCCTGGTGACGAAGGCGCCCGGCCCTCCCGGCGGCAAGCGGGAGATGCTCGTCGCACGACGGCCGGTGACGCCGTGAGCGTCTCCCCGGCGACAGCGGTGGCGGTCGTGGGGGGCGGGATCGCCGGCCTCTCCCTCACCTACGCGCTGGCCCGCCGCGGCTGCCCCGTCGTGGTGTTCGAGCGCGGCCGCATCGGGGCGCAGGGCGCCTCCTCCGGGCCGGCAGCGCTGCTCAACCCGCATCGCGGCCACAGCGCCCGCGCCCACGAGCAAGACCTCGCCGGGCTCGCCGCCTTCTGGCAGCTCGCCGCCCGGCTGGAGGAGCAAGGCTTCGACGCCGGAGCCGCACGCAGCGGCGTGCTGCGCATCGCGCCGAGCGAGCGCCGCGCCCGTGCCTGGCGACGGCTGCCGGGCGTGCGCTGGCTCGAGCCGGACGAGGTGCCGGCGCCCTACCGCGCACCCCACGGTGCGCTGCTGGCCGAGGACGGCGGCTGGCTCCGACCCGGTACCCTGCTCGCCGCTCTGCGCGACGGCTCCCGGGCGTTCGGAGCCGAGGTGCGCGAGGGGGTCCGCGTGTTGCGGCTGGAGCCGGCACCCGGCGGTGTCCGTCTGATCACCAGCGCGGGACCCGCCTCGGCCGCGCACGTGGCGCTGTGCGTGGGCGCCGACGCCTCGCCGGAGCTGCCCCTGCCGCCGCTGCGCACGGTCGCGGGGGACGTGGTCGAGGTCGCGACGGACGCGCTCTCCGCCACGCCTTCACGACCGCTGGGTGGTTCGGTGTACGCCGCGTTCGCCGACGGGCGCGGCTTCGTGGGCGGCAGCCACCGCGATCCGGAGGTGCCGGACCCCGAGGGCCCCAAGCGCCTTCTGCAGCGGCTCGACGCGGTGCTCCCCGGCATCGGCACGGCGACGGGGCTGTCGCTGTGGAGCGGCGTGCGCGCGCAGGCCTCCACACCTCGGCCGCTCGTGACGGAGCTCGAGCCCGGGGTCGCCTTCTTCGGTGCGCTGTCGGGCAGGGGCTTCCTGTGCTCGGCCGACCTGGCCGAGCGGCTCGCCGAGCGTCTGGCGCGGGCTATCGGCGTGTGAATGGCCCGCGGCAGCAGGAAGCGCGCGCCGCGCCCGGCCGCCGCCGCCGCGCACGGCGACAAGACCTCAGGTTGGCCGGACGCTCAGGCCAACGTGCCGCTCAGGCCGGCGCCTCTTCCTCGACTCCGAAGAGCTCGTCCGCCAGGCGGTACAGGCGCTCCTTGGTGAACACCCGCTTGCCCTCCGCCAGGTTCTGGCCGTCGGCCGCCAGCGTGAGCTTGCGGTAGGTGTGGGACTCGAAGGGGTGGAGCACCACCTCCTTGAACACCGCCTTCCGCGGGCTGGCGTTCACCAGCAGCACCGGCTTGCCCCCCGCGTCGGACAGGCTCGCCGACATCACCGTGGTCGGCAGGTCGTAGGGACGTTCCATACGGTAGATGTAGTCGGCGAAGTCGGCTTCCTTCTCGAAGCGGGCGTCTTCGCGCTCGGCGGCGTAGTCCCGCATCCACTGCAGCAGGGTCGCCCACGCCTGATAGAATGCGCCGTCCTTCTCGTTCATGACCCCAGTCTACGGCACCCGACGCCCCCTACAGGCGTGGCGAACGCCGGCTGACGCACAGCTCGCGCGGCGAGCGGGGCATCACGACGCGAGACGCTCCTCGAGCAGCGCGGCGAGTGCCTCGACGTCCGCGGCCGCCGGCACGCCGAGTCGCTCCCCCTCCGCGGCGGAGCCGAAGAGGATCGCCTGCATGCCGTAGGCGAGCGCTCCTTCGACGTCGGACGCCGCGGAGTCGCCGATCATGGCCGTCTCGCTCGGCAGCGCCTCCAGCCCGGTGCAGGCGAGCGAGAAGATGCGCGGCGCGGGCTTGCGCGCGGCCACGTCGGGATCGCCCGACACCAGCACGCTCCGGAAGTACGTCTCGAACTTCAGGCCGGCCAGCGCAGCCCGCTGCATGTCGACCGGACCGTTGCTGACGAGGGCCATCGGCACGCCCCGGCGATGCAGGCGCTCCAGCAGGGCGCCGGCCCCGGGCGCCGGGCGCACGTCCTCGGCGTAGGCGCGCAGGGCGGCCTCCGTCATCGCCGCCAGATCCGCGGGCGCCCGCTGGTCCAGCCGCGCCAGGGCCCTGCGCAGCGCGTGCTCCAGCGTCAGCGGCCCGTCGCGCGAGAGCTCGTCCTGGACGACCTCCACGAAGCGGTTCAGGTCGCAATCGTGCAGCAGCAGCTCGTGTCGGAGGAGGGCCAGGAACGACCGGAAGTCGCCGGCGTAGCCGCCCAGGGTCCCGTCGAGGTCGAAGCAGAGCGCCCGGATCACGGGCCCAGCCTACCGCCTGCGACGGCCAGGGCCCGGGCATCCGGGGGGCGGCGGAGCCCGCGGTAAGATGACACGTTGTGCCGGAACACGAGCTGCTCGCACCCCTGAACGACGAACAACGCGCCGCCGTACGCCACTTCCAGGGCCCCGCGCTGGTCCTGGCGGGGGCGGGCTCGGGCAAGACCCGGACGGTGGTGCACCGCATCGCCTACCTGATGGCCGAGCACGGCGTCTATCCGCAACAGATCCTCGCCGTCACGTTCACCAACAAGGCCGCCGGCGAGCTGAAGGAACGCGTCGAGGAGCTCATCGGTGAGCCCGCGCGCGACCTCTGGGTGGCCACCTTCCACGCCGCCTGCCTGCGCGTGCTGCGTAGCTACGGCGAGCGGATCGGCCTCAACGCGGGCTTCGCGATCTACGACGACGCCGACCAGCTCGACCTCCTCAAGGACGTCCTGCAACAGGTGCAGGGGCTGAAGGACGCGAACCCGAGGGCGCTGCGCAGCGTCATCGACCGCGCCAAGTCGCACCTGTGGACGCCGGCGCAGCTCGCCGAGCGGGGCGAGCAGGCCTTCGGCCGCATCGTCGCGGGGGTACCGCTCGAGCACGTGGTGGAGGTGTACGAGCGCTACCAGTCCCGCCTGGAGCGGGCCAACGCCGTGGACTTCAACGACATCCTGGGGCGCACGGTGGACCTGTTCGAGGCGCACCCGGACGTGCTCGAGCGCGTCCAGCAGAGGGCGGTGTTCATCCACGTCGACGAGTACCAGGACACCAACCAGGCGCAGTACCGCCTCACGCACCTGCTCGCCGACACCTACCGCAACCTGATGGTGGTCGGCGACCCGGACCAGAGCATCTACGCCTTCCGCGGCGCCGACGTGCGCAACATCCTCGACTTCCAGCGCGACTACGAGGATGCTGCGGTCTACCGCCTCGAGCTCAACTACCGCTCGGTGGGCAGCGTGCTGGAGGTGGCCAACGCCGTCATCCTGCACAACCAGGGCCGGCTGGAGAAGAACCTCCGCCCCGTCAAGGGGGCGGGCGCCAAGGTGCGCCTGTACCGGGCGGCCGACCACCGCGCCGAGGCCGACTTCGTGGCCCGCAGCGTCGAGCGCCTGCTCGCCGAGCGCAGCCTGCACCTCGGCGACATCGCCGTGCTGTACCGGACCAACGCCCAGTCGCGTGTGCTGGAGGAGGCGCTGCGGCGTGCCGGGCTGCCGGCGCGCATCGTCGGCGGCGTCGGCTTCTACGAGCGACGCGAGGTCAAGGACGTGCTCAGCTACGCGCGCGCCGCGCTCAATGCCGCCGACGACGTGTCCTGGCGGCGAATCCTCAACCGCCCGAAGCGCGGCATCGGCAAGACCTCGGAGGACCGGCTGGTAGCGTGGGCGGCGCGCCGCCGGGTGTCCTTCGCCGAGGCGCTCAAGCACGTCGACGAGGCGCTCGCCGGCACCCCGGCCGTGAAGCGCGTGCAGGACTTCCTCGACCTCATGAACGACCTGGCGCGCGAGGCCGAGGAGCTCCCCGCGGCCAACTTCCTCAAGGCGGTCATGGACCAGAGCGGCACCATGCAGGCCCTGCGCGACGAGGGCAGCTTCGAGGCGCAGGGGCGGTTGGAGAACCTCGAGGAACTCCTGAACGCGGTGTCGGAATGGCAGGAGGAGTCGGGGGGCTCGATCGCGGAGTTCCTCGACGAGGCCTCGCTCATGAGCAGCGTCGACGACCGCGCGGTCGAGGCCGTGAACGGCGGCGAGGTGCCGGACGACGCGGTCACGCTCATGACGCTGCACAACGCCAAGGGGTTGGAGTTCCCGGTGGTGTTCCTGGTGGGCATGGAGGAGAACCTCGTCCCCCACCGCAGCTCGACCGGCAGCCTCCAGGAGATCGAGGAGGAGCGGCGCCTCCTCTACGTCGGCATCACCCGCGCGCAGGAGGAGCTGACCCTGGTGCACTGCGAGGCGCGCATGACCTTCGGACGCACCGAGGTCGCTCGCCCCAGCCGCTTCCTGGAGGACATCCCGGCAACGATGCTCAGCGAGGTCGACGTCTTCGGGCAGGAGCTCGGGGACCCGCGCCACCTCGCCAAGCGCATGCGTCAGCGCTGGGAGCCGCCCCGCGCGCCAGCGCCGGCCGGGAGGAGCAGCACCGGCAGCGAAGCCGGCCCGGCCTACCGCGGCGGCGAGAAGGTGCGTCATCCGAAGTTCGGGCTCGGCACCGTGGTCGGCGTGAGCGGCGAGGGCGCCCGGGCGGAGATCACGGTGGTGTTCGACGGCGCCGGCGCCAAGCGGCTGCTGGTCAAGTACGCCAACCTCAGCGCCGCCTGAGGCCGCCGCCGGCCGACCCGCACGGCAGCCGTCCGAGCCGTTCCCGAGGCGCCTTCATGGCCGACCAGGGGCGGCCGTGGCGGTGGTATAGTTCTCCAAGTCCGTGGTCATCCGCGACGATACGGTGCCGCGTGGGCGCCGGCCGAGGAGGAGCACCTACTGTGAACGCTAGAGCCATCGTCGTGACGTCCGGCAAGGGCGGTGTCGGCAAGACGACCACCACGGCCAACGTGGGAGCTGCCCTTGCGCGCCAGGGGGAGAAGGTCTGCGTCATCGATACCGACGTGGGCCTGCGGAACCTGGACGTGGTGATGGGGCTCGAGGGGCGCGTGGTGTTCGACCTGATCGACGTGTTCGAGGGACGCTGCCGCCTGCGGCAGGCACTGGTGCGCGACAAGCGCGTCGAGACGCTCCACCTGCTGCCCGCCTCCCAGACCAGCGACAAGAGCGCGCTCTCCGAGGGGCGCATGCAGGAGACCGTCCGCATGCTCACCGAGGAGGAGGGCTTCGACCGGGTGCTCATCGATAGCCCGGCCGGCATCGAGTCCGGCTTCCAGACCGCCGCCAGCGCGGCCGACGGCGCGCTCGTGGTGGTCAACCCCGAGGTGTCGAGCGTGCGCGACGCCGACCGGATCATCGGTCTGCTGGA
The DNA here is from genome assembly GCA_037386005.1 of Deinococcales bacterium. Lineage (GTDB taxonomy): Bacteria > Deinococcota > Deinococci > Deinococcales > Trueperaceae > JASBRS01. The sequence continues at coordinate 37,003 of JARRMM010000028.1, forward strand.
GGCGCGTGACATCACCGACGTCCGGCTGGTGGTGAACCGGCTGCGCCCGGAGATGGTGAAGCGCGGCGACATGCTCGAGGTCGACGACGTCCTCGAGATCCTCGGCGTCAAGCTGATCGGCATCGTGCCCGAGGACGAGCGCATCCTGGTGTCCACCAATGTCGGCAGTCCGGCGGCGCTCGACGAGGCCAGCCGCAACGGTGCCGGCGGCGCTTTCCGCGACATCGCCAAGCGCATCCGTGGGGAGGACGTGCCGTACGCCCAGCTCCAGGCCCAGGGGGGTCTCCTGACGGGGCTCCGACGCTTGTTTGGAGGCGGCTGATGTTCGGGCTCTTCGGACGGAAACGCAGCAAGGATCACGTCAAGGAGCGCCTCAAGCTGGTGCTCTCCTACGACCGGGCCAAGCTCTCCCCCGGGCGCATGGAGCAGCTCAAGCAGGAGCTCATGGGCGTGATCACCAAGTACTTCCCGGCCTCGGAGTCGGACTACGACGTGAAGCTCGAGCAGCACGGCGACCGCATGGTGTTCGTCGCCAATCTGCCGCTGTCGCAGGCGGACGCCTAGCCCGCGGCCCACGCCTTCACGTTCCGGCCCGACGCGTCCGGCTCGTGAGCACGTAGCGCACCCCTGTCGCCACCAGAAGCACCGCGAAGATCCACCGCAAGGTGTCGTTCGGCAACGCCAACGCCGCCCGCCCACCGACGTAGGCGCCGGCCGCCACCCCGAGCGCCAGCAGGGGGGCCACGCGCCCGTCGACGTGACCGTGCCGCACGTGCTGCACGCTGCCCGCGAGCGCAGCCGGCACCATCACCGCCAGGCTGGTGCCCTGCGCCACGTGCTGGCCGAAGCCGAACAGCAGCACGAGCATCGGCACCATGACCGAGCCTCCACCCACCCCGAGCAGCCCCGACACGGCACCCGCCACCAGCCCGGTGGCGAGCCCCGCGGGCAGGGCCCAGGCCCCGGCCACGGCGTGGGCCGGCACCAGTGCGTCGAAGGGCAGGCTCGCCCCGGTGACGATGACGAGGATCCCGAACACGCGCCGGAGCGCGCGGGCCGGCACGCGGGGGCTCAGCCCGGCCGCGAGCGACGACCCGACGATGGAGGCGGCCGCGAGCGCCACGGCCAGCCGCAACGCCACGGCGCCGCCGAGTGCGTACGGGATCACCCCGACCAGCCCGGTCAGCACCACCGCCACCAGGCTGGTGCCGTGCGCGCGGTGCTGGCTCAGGTGCAGCCACACCCCCAGCAGCGGCACCATCACCACCCCGCCGCCGAGTCCCCCGATGCCGCCGAACACGCCGGCCGCCAGACCGATCACCAACCCCTGCCACGCCATGCGGGCCATGCTACAGCAAGGCGTCGTGGTATCGTCGCAGTCGTAGCTATGCCGTCACGAACCATCCTCCTGGTGGACTCCGACCCGCTGCAGCGCCAACTCGTCGACATGCTCCTCGCGGAGGACGGCCCCACCATCGTCAACGCCGGATCGGGCCGCGAAGCGCTCGAGTTCCTCAAGGAGCACACGCCCCACCTGGTGATCATGGCGCTCGAGCTCCCGGACCTCGGGGGCGACGTGGTGTGCGGCAAGCTCAAGAGCGTGACGCGCCTGGCATCCGTGCCGGTGCTGCTGACGGTCGCGCCACCGAAGAAGCGGGCGGCCGTCGCCACCGACGTCCGCGAGCGCGCCCGCTCGGCGGGCGCCGACCTGGTCCTGCCCAAGCCCCTGGGCGACAAGAACCTGCGCGACCGCGTGCAGCGGCTGCTGTCACGCTGGGACACGCCGGCCAGTGGCGCCGGGCGCTCGACGAAGAACACGATCATCATCGAGCAGGCGCTGGAGGCTCTCGGCGAGGACAGACCCGGCGACGACGGACCGCGAGAGCCCGCAGCGGCTGCGGCCGGTCAGGCCGCAGCAGCGTCCCCGCCGGCGGACGCGCTGTACCGGGAGAACGAGGAGCTGCGCCGTGAGGTCACCTCGCTCAGGCGCAAGCTGGCGCGCCTCGAGGCCGGGCTGCCGAGCCGTGACGGCGAGATGGAGGCCAACGCCGACATCGTGAGCGGCGGCCGCTCCGCCGAGCCATCGGTCCCCGACCCGCGCTCGCCGGCCGAGGATGCCGAGCCGACCCGGGAGCCGCCGGCCGCACGGGCGGTGGACGAGCCTCAGGACCGGGTCCAGGAGCTCGAGCACCGCGTGCGCGAGATGGAACGTCGCAACAAGGCATTGTTGGAGGCCCTCGAGCAGGTGAACGCACCGAGCGACGACGCTCCGCGCGGCCTGTTCAAGCGCCGCCGATCCTGAGAGCGACCGCGCCGCTCCCGGGTACGTGGGTGGGTCCCGAGGCCTACCTAGCCGAGCGGGGGCGTGGCGCCGTCCTCGACGGCCGGCAGGTGCCTCTGCGCCCAGCTACGGATCGACTCGATCACGTTCTCCAGCGCCAGCCCGGCCTCGGTGAGGTCGTAGCTGCAGCGGGGCGGCGTCACCGAGTGCACGGTCTTGCGCACCAGGCCCAGCGTCTCCAGCCGATAGAGCCGTTGCGTCAGGGTCGTGGGGTTGCAGCCGCCGACCTCGCGACCGAGCTCGTTGAAGCCCTTGGGCCCGGCCAGCAGCGAGTGCACGATGTGGAGCACCCACTTCTCCTGCAGGATCTCGATGGCCTCTCCTGCGGGGCAGCTCCGTACGTCGTGTGGGTCCTGACAGCGTTCGCTCATGGGTACGGTTCGAATCTAGCACGCCCCTCGACGCCGCCGACACCGCTAGCCGACATGCGTCGCACACGGCAAGAACGTGCGCGCGGCAGGGGACGTCCCTCCCTCCTGAGCAAGGGTGAGCCGGTGCTACACTACGCTCACCAGGCGACCTCGCGACCTCAGGCGAAGGGCCCGAAGGGAGCATCATGAACATCTACAAGCTCATCGGTCGCAATATCGACATCACCGACGCCATGCGCCAATACGCCGAGGACAAGCTCCAGAAGCTCGACCGTTTCTCCGACCAGATCGTGGACGCCCGCGTGGTGATGTCCTACGACGGCAAGGGGAACGGCGCCAGCGGAGCCAACCCGGCGCGCGTCGAGGTGCAGGTCAACGTGCCGAACGGCATCGTACGCGCCGAGGAGCGGGGTCAGGACACCTATGCCGCTATCGATCTCGTCGTCGACAAGCTCGAGCGGCAGCTCAAGAAGTTCAAGGGCCGCTTCATCGCGAAGCGGACCGAGGAGAAGCCTCAGCCTGCACCGCCGGAGCCGGTGGAGCAGGAGCCCACCATCGTGCGCGTCAAGCGTCACGTGCTCCGCCCCATGGCGCCGGAGGACGCGGCCGTGCAGATGGAGGCGCTCGGGCACAGCTTCTTCATGTTCCGGAACCTGGACACGGACGAGATCAACGTCATCTACCTGCGTAGCGACGGCGACTACGGCCTGATCGAGCCCGCCAACTGAGGCGGGCGGCTCCCCACCGCTCGGCGGCCGCCCTCACTGCTTGAGCACCGTGCCGCTGGGGACGGCGTAGAGCGCGCGCAGGGTGGCGACGTCGCGCTTGGAGATGGAGCCCGAGGGCGTGGCGCTGAGCGCATCACCGGAGTAGGGGCTGCGCCCCAGCATGCCCATCGCCTGTCCGAACACGAGCAGCGCGTAGCGGTAGAGCTGGTCCGGCTGGAAGCGGGGGTCGAGGATGACCTCGGTCGTGTGGAAGCGGTACTGCCCTTGTTGGTCGACCGAGAAGGCGTACCGGTAAGTGGCCACCTTGTCGCTCAACGGCTGCCAGCTGACGCGGATGCTGTCGGGCGTCGCCTGCCCCACCACCACGAAGTGCACGAGGTCGGGCGCCGCCTGCTGCCACGCCTTGATGGCCCGGATCACCGCGTCGCGCATGGCCTGCCCATTCCCGTCCGGGGCGGGCGGCACGTACACGGTGATCGGCATGTCCTGCGGCAGGTAGTGCAGCAGGCGTGCCTGACCTCCCGTGCTCGACGGGTTCGAAGCGATGTCGGACAGGTAGGTCTGGGGACTCTGCTGCGCTGCTGCCGTAGCCACCAGCGCCAGCACGCTCAACCAGGCGATCACTCGCCGCATCGTCGTCACCTCCACCGCGGCGCGCGTGTGCGCCGCTGTCGCGACATGGGTCGTGGCCTCGACCAGCTGGACCAGGAACCAGTAGCCGATGAACAGCCACGCCGGAAACCACAATAGGAAAAAGCGGGGCACCCGGGCGAACAGCGACAACACGAGCCAGGGCAGCAGGAAAGGCGGGATGAAGGCCTGCACCCGGAGACGCGGGAACACGACCAGGTAACCGCCCAGCACGGCGCTGATGGCTCCCGAGGCGCCGATCAGGGGGATGCGCGGCGAGCCCGACAGAAGGCCGTACGTCACGTTCGCCAGCGCTCCGCCGAGAAGATAGAAGACGGCGAAGGGGATGCTACCGAGGTGGTCCTCGATGTTGTCCGCGAACACCAGCAGGAACAGCAGGTTGCCCAGCAGGTGGAGCAGGTTGCCGTGCAGGAAGAGGTTGGTGACGAGGGTCGGCGCAGCCGTCAGCGGGTGACCGAAGAAGCGCTCGGGGATGAAGCCGTAGCGGATGGTGAACACGAAGCCCGCCAGGCTGTTGCCCAGACGCGCCTGATGGACGTACACGACCACGCACGCCAGGGCGATGCCGTAGGTGACCCACGGCAACGAGCGCCTGGGGTTGGCATCCCGCAGGGGCAGCATGGCGTCGCCGGTGCGCCGCGCCGGCGGCCTACGAGCCGCGCGGGACCGCTTCGACCGCTTCCTGGGTCTGGCGCAGCTTGATCACCCGGTGCGCCGGCACCACGCCACGCACCATGGCGCCGTTGTAGATGATGGTGCCGCGACCGACCACCGTTCCCGGCGCGAGCACCGCGTTGCAACCGATCGACACCCCGTCTCCGAGGGCGGCGCCGAACTTCCGCAGGCCGATGCCACGGCCGTCCACCTTCACCTCGTCCCTGGTGCTCTTGAAGTTGGCGAGCTTGACGCCGGCCCCCAGATTGACATCGTGTCCGACGATGCTGTCGCCCACGTAGTTGAAGTGCGGCGCCCGGGCGCCGCCCAGGAGCACCGAGCGCTTCACCTCGGAGGCGTGGAGCACCCGGGCGTCGGGCCCCAACACCACCGGGCCCCGGAGGTAGGCGGCATGCCCGACCCGCGCGCCCGGGGCGAGGTAGACGGGCCCTTCCAGGTACGCGAACGGACCGATGGTGGCGCCCTCCCCGAGGAACAGGGGACCCTCCACGATGGCGGTCGGGTGCACCCTGCCCTGCTCCGCGGTCGGCATGGTAGCGGCGAAGGCGTCGAGCCGGGCCAGCACCTCCCACGGCAGGGCCACGTCCAGTAGCCCGCGCAGGGGCTCGGGCACCCGCTCCAGGTCGAACAGCTCCCCAGTGGATGGCATGCTCCAGTGTAGCCCTGGCTGCTGGCGGCAAGCGCCCGCGCGGCGCCGGACCCCGACGGCCGGCGCCCACGGCGCCCTTCGGCTCGATCGAGGAGCGACCGCGCCGGGATAGAATCACCGAGGCCGTGCTGCACCTGATCTACAACCCCGTCGCCGGCCGGGGCCGGGCGAGCGCAGCGCTCGTCGACACCCGGGCGTTCCTGGAGGCGCGTGAGGTTCCGTACCGGATCCTCGCCACCGAAGCCCCCGGCCACGCGACGCGCCTGGCCGAAAGCACCCCAGGCGACGCCACGGTGGTGGCCGTCGGCGGCGATGGCACGGCCCACGAGGTCGCCAAGGCCTGCATCGGCACCGAGCGGACCCTGGGCGTGCTGCCGGTGGGCTCGGGCGACGACTTCGCCTTCGCGCTCGGCATGCGCCGCGCGGACCTCCGGGGCGCGTTGGAGCGCCTCGTCGCGGGCGAGACCCGCCGGGTCGATACCGGGGTGGTGAACGGGGAGTCGTTCGTCAACGCCGCCGGCGTCGGCTTCGACGCCGACGTAGCCACCCGCGTCGCCTCCTCGCCGCGGCCGCTCAAGGGCTTCGCGGCGTACCTGTGGGCGGTCGTGAGCGCCCTCGGCGCGCTCGACGCGGCGCCCGTGAAGGTATGGGTCGACGACGCGCCCGTCTACGCCGGGCGCTCGCTGCTGGTCTCGACGCAGCTCGGCCCGCGCACCGGCGGCAGCTTCCTGTTCGCCCCGGGAGCGTCGATCGACGATGGACTGTTCGAGGTGCTGGTGGCAGGCGGTCTGGGTCGGCTCGGCACCCTCGCGCTGCTGCCGCGGGTGATGCGCGGCGCCCATCTGGGGCACCCGGCCGTGCACCTGTTCCATGGCCGCCGTGTGCGTCTGCTCTGGGAACGTGAGCAGCCCGGACACGTGGAGGGGGAGCCGCTACCCGCGGCACGGGAGTTCGTCCTCGAGCTCGCACCGGCCTCGCTCCGCGTCGTCGCCTGAGGCGTCCTACCCTCTCGACGCTGGCCCCCACCGTAAGCGGAACCCCCCCAACAAAGAGCGAGGCCCCGCGTACGCGGGGCCTCGCTGGTTGGCGTGTCTACGCCGAATGCGCTACGACCGTGCTCAGAAGTCGACGGTGTAGCTGATCTGGAAGGCCTGGGAAGCCGACGAGCTCTGCGCGCCGGTGG
>JARRMM010000029.1:0-17298 GCA_037386005.1 Deinococcales bacterium
GGCGGGCCCATGCCGGGCCCGCCCCTTCGTCGGTTCGACGCGGCTTGCGCTAGCTCACGGCGTGAGCTCCGTGATCTGCGTCGACCAGTTGGCGAGCGCGGAGCGCGTGTTGCCGCACGTGCCACCCGTGTTCAGGTAGTCGGCGTACGAGCAGGTCTGGTGGATGTCCTCGGAGGAGATCCACAGGTTGCCGCTCCCGTCGACGGCCGCGGCGCCGTAGTCGCCCCAGCGCGGGCGGTCGCCGCCGAGGAAGTACTCGGAGAAGCCGTCCTGCGGGCCGGCGCCGGCGTGGGCGACGGTGAGGCTGCCCGTACCGGCCGGGGTGATGGGCACGTAGGCAGCGCTCGGGTAGATGCGGTTCCCCACCAGCGTCGCGGCGATGACGCCCTTGCCGTTGGCGTTCATGGTGATGGCGGGGAAGATCAGGCTGGCGTTGGTCGGGGCCACGACGCCGCTCTTCACGAGGCTCGCCGACACCGTCCCGCTGCTGCTCATGCTCGGCGAGATCTCGTACCAGGCCACGCCCGCCTGGGTCGCACCCTGGCTGTGGCCGCCGGCCGGCGCCGCCTGGGTGATGGTGGTGAGGGCGGCCCACAGGTGGCCGTTGACGAACACCGTCTGCTTCATGCCGCTGTCGTTGGTGGCGATGCCGTTCTCCTGCTGGTGGTGCGGCGGCTTGCCGTAGCCGAACAGGTTGGCGTTGAAGGCCTGGGCCAGCGGGGCGCTGCCCTTCGGCTGCCGCACCACGGGCGGCGGATCGCCGTAGGCGCCCACCGGCACGCGCGTGCTCGACAGGCTCAGGGCTGGCGTGGTGCTGTCGAGCGTGCGGGTGCCGTCGAGCGCCCACACGTCGACCGCGTGGCCGGAGGACTGGTAGACGGTGGTCCCGCTCATGAAGTACTCGGTGCCGTTGGTCGTCGGCGTGCCGCCGCCCACCGGGATCGCCGGCGCGACCGAGTAGCCGACCAGGCCCTGCGAGTCCACCATCGGCGTCTTGAAGACGTTCACCGTGCCGCCGGCCTCGAGCTGCGACTTGCTGAGCGCGTAGACCCAGGCGCCGTTGTAGCCGGCCGTGAAGAACGGGAAGCTGTCGGTGGTGATGTAGACGCCGTTCGCGCCCACCGCGAAGTGCGGGTAGTCGCCGAGGTTGTAGGAGCTGGCCCCGTCGTTCGTGACGTCGAGGCGGTAGGTGGTCCACGTGCCCGTGGGATCGTTGCTGTTGCTGACGGCGATGTCGAGGTAGTTGTTGCCGGTGAGGTGGCCGCTCGAGCTGTCGGTCTGGAGCGTCAGCACCACCAGGAACCAGCGGCCGGTGGCGGCGTCGTAGTGGCACGACGGGTCGGTCAGCGAGGGGCCGAAGACGTTCGGGCTACCGTTGCTGCCGCGCACGATCGCCGGCGGGTAACCGAAGAACTGGTTGAGCGAGGCCACGCCCTTCCCCTGGTGGGAGGAGGCGTCGTAGACCTGCACCACGTCGTTCAGGGCCTCGAGCGCGAAGCCGTTGCCGACGCACAGGCCCTGGTCGGGCGGCTCCACGCTGAACTGGTGGCCGTTGTCGGCGGTGCGCTGGTCGTAGTGGTCGAGGCCCTGGAAGCTGCTCACCGTGCTGAAGGGCGCGACCGTGGTGCCGCCGCTGGGTCCCGGCGGCGTGATGTTGACCTGCTGCTTCTTCGGGATGCGGTTGGTGACGATCCCGCCGCGGCCGGGGGCCGAGACGCCCTGCTGATGGAGCTGCTGCACGGCCGCCTTGCCGAGGCTCGACTCCATGTTGGTCGGCGCGAGCTCCTGGCTCCGCACCTTCGAGACGGTGCCCTGCGGGGCCGGCTGGAACGTGGCCGTACCCGTCGGCTGGATGTGCAAGACCGTGCCGCTGGACGCCTGGGTCGCCTGGGGCTTGGCGTTGGGCGCCGTCGGCGCCTTCGGCGCGATCTGGGAGCAGGCCGCCAGGCCTGCCACGAGGAAGACGACGAAACCGAGTCGCAACGTGCTTCGCATGGGAACCCCCATCTCTTCGTCGGTAGGAGTGCTCTCGGCTCGAACGCGGCCTCGTCCGGGTCTCGACGATGCCACCTCCCTGTCTGCCCGGTGACGACGCCCCCCAGGGCCGCTCCCACGGCCCCACGGTGCGGGCGCGACATGCGTCGCGCCGGCCTTCGAGCTGCCTACCCCGTCACGCTAACGGGGGGCGAGGAGTGTGGGATTAGACCTCTCTCACGGTCTCCTCGCGCCCGTTGGCAGCGGGACGGATTGCGTCTTCCGAGGACCTCGCCGCACGCCCGTCTCATGAGCCGGCGGACGTCGTCTCATGAGGGTCGGGACTATGGTGGACGCATGGCTGACGACGACTCCACGGACGCGTTCACGCACGACCACGACACCCCGCGCACGCTCTTCGTCATCTTCGGCGCTACCGGCGACCTCGCCGGGCGCAAGCTCATCCCGGCGCTCCACAGCCTGGTCGACCGCGGCCGCCTCGACGGCTTCCACGTGCTGGGAGCCGCCCTCGACGAGCTCGACGACGACACCTTCCGCGAGCACGTCTTCGACCGGCTCAGCGAGCGCGACATCGACACGGGGCGCTGCCGGGAGTGGTGCTCGGGGCGCCTGCACTACCAGACCATGCCGGACAGCTCGCCGGAGAGCTTCCAGCGCCTGGGCGAGCGGATCGAGAAGCTGGAGAAGGAGCTCGGCCTTCCCGGCAACCGCGCGTTCTACCTGGCGCTGCCGCCCGCGGCCGTCCCCGACGTCATCGACGGGCTCGGCAAGCAGGGCCTGAACCGTGCGCCCGGCTTCGCCCACGGGCAAGGATTTGCCCGCATCGTCATCGAGAAGCCCTTCGGCACCGACCTGGAGAGCGCGAAGAAGCTCAACGCGCAGGTCCACGAGCACTTCCAGGAGGACCAGGTCTACCGCATCGACCACTACCTCGGCAAGGACACGGTGCAGAACCTGCTCGCCTTCCGCTTCGCCAACCCCATCTTCGAGCACGTCTGGAACCGCGACCGCGTCGAGCGCGTCGAGATCACCGTGGCCGAGACGCTCGGTGTGGAGCACCGCGCCAGCTACTACGACCGCGCCGGCGCGCTGCGCGACATGGTGCAGAACCACATCACCCAGGTGCTGTGCTTCACCGCCATGGAGGCGCCGGCCACCTTCGACGCCGACAGTATCCGCCACGAGAAGGTGAAGGTGCTGCGCAGCATGCGGCCGCACGGGGTGCAGAAGGCGGTGTTCGGGCAGTACACCCGCGGCGACATCGAGGGCAGCGGCGTGCGCGGCTACCTGGAGGAGGACGGCATCCCGTCGGACTCGAAGACGCCCACCTACGTGGCCCTGGAGCTCGGGGTGGCGAACTGGCGCTGGCAGGGCGTGCCCTTCGTGGTGCGCACGGGCAAGCGCCTGCCCAAGAAGGTGACCGAGGTGGCGGTGATCTTCCGCGCGCCGCCCACGGAGTTCTTCCACCCGCTCCACGGCGACGTGGAGCCGCACGGCGACGTGCTGCGCATCACGGTGCAGCCGCACGAGGGCTTCCACCTGGGCTTCGACGTCAAGGAGCCAGGGCCCAGCTTCGACCTGACCAAGCAGTCGCTGGAGTTCCGCTACGCCGAGGCGTTCGACCCGCTCCCCGACGCCTACGAGACGCTGCTGGTCGACGTGGTCGAGGGCGACCAGACGCTGTTCGTGCGCTCGGACGAGGTGGAGGCCTCCTGGGCGCTCTACACCCCCGTGCTCAAGGACCCGCCCTCCGTCCACCCCTACCCGGCGGGTACGTGGGGGCCCAAGGAGACGGCCAGCATCCTCGAGGAGGAACGCTGGCACGCGGGGCGCGGCTGAGCCCTTCGGTCGGTGCCCGCCGGCCGGCGGGGCGGACTAAGAGACACGTAAGCCGCCGTCGCGCACACTGAGCCCATGGCAGGGGTGCGCATGGCGGACACCCGCATGCTGGGAGGCATCGCCCGGCCTCGTGCGGGGACCGCCAGCCGCAGCGCGACACCCGCGCGCGACCCACACTCCCACCGGCGGCAACGACCATGGGCGACTCCGAACCTACCCATCTCCTCTCCCGACTCGGCCGGCTGATCGCCGACCTGCTGACGGCGTTCCAGCGACCGACGGGGAGCCACACCTCCATCCGCGAGGTCGTGGCGGACGTGCACGGCGTCGAGCGGTTCCGCTGGGTGCTGGGCAACACGGTGCGTGCCGCGCTCGCGCTGCACACCGTGTTCATCGTGCTGTTCGCCGCGCTGGGCGTGTGGCCGCTCGCCGCCGTCAACCTCGGCAGCGTCATGCTCTACGCGCTGGCCCTCGCCTGGGTCCGCCGTGGGCACCTGCAGGCGGCCTTCGCCGTGACCGCCCTCGAGATCGTCGTGCACGCCTTCGTGGCGACGATCTTCCTGAGCCTGTCGTCCGGCTTCTTCATCTACATCCCGCTCGCCACCGTCCTCACCTTCCTGCAGCCACAGGTCGACCGCACGACCAAGGTCGTGTGGGGCATCGGCGAGGCGCTGGCGTTCCTGGGGGTGGTGGCCCTGGGCGAGGCGACCGATTCCATGGTCCACCTCCCCTCCCTGACCCTGAGCGCCCTGGCGGTCGCCAACGCCTTCCTGTTCGTAGCGTCGCTCGGCTTCCTGGCGTACGTGACGCAGGAGGCCGCCCAGAGCGCGGAGCGCGACCTGCGCATCGCGCTGGCGCGCCTCGACGAGCTCGCCCGCACCGACACCCTGACCGGGCTGCTCAACCGCCGCGCCATGAGCGAGCTGCTCGACGCGGAAGCCACCCGCGTGGCGCGCCACGGCCGCCCGTTCTCGGTGCTGATCGCCGACCTCGACGACTTCAAGGGCATCAACGACGCCCACGGGCACGCCGCTGGCGACCACGCCCTGCGCTGCGTCGCGCAGCGCCTGCTCGGCGCGGTGCGCGCCCAGGACCAGGTGGCGCGCTGGGGCGGCGAGGAGTTCCTGCTGCTGCTGCCCGAGACCGACCTCGAGACCGGCCTACAGGTGGCCGAACGCCTGCGCGCGGCGGTCTCCGAGCCTCCTTTGCAGCTCGACGGCGTGGAGATCCGCTCGACCGCCACCATCGGCGTGGCCGTGTTCGAGCAGGGGCACACCGTCTTCGACGCCATCCGCAGCGCCGACCGCGCGCTCTACACGGGCAAGGGGCTGGGCAAGGACCGGGTGGTGCGCGGGGCGGAGTGAGGCGGTCGCGCGGGCCGGCGGGCCCGTTGTGCCTCGGGCGGCCGTGTGATGTCACATCGGGCTTTCGAAGTGGGCCGTAGGGGCACGGGGGTCGTTCCAGTACCCGGGTGCGGATGTCCAACCGGACTTGACCGTCGAGTACCAGCACGCGCCGCGGAGGGCATGGGGGTCGTTCCACAGCTGGGGTGCCAACGTCCAAACGGGCTTGACCGTCCAACGCCGGAGCGAGGCGTAGCGTCGATGGTGAGCCAGGACGCGCCGTCCAGGACGCCCGGCGTGTCCGAGTAGGTCGACGTCGGCGGCCGGACGCGTCCAACCAGGCTTGACCTTCAACCGAAGGCCCCCGAACACACCCCCCTCCCCCTCCTCGGACGCCCCCCGCTCGGGGGAGCTGGTCCCCGGAGGCAAGGGGGTCGTTCCGGCGCTGGGGTACGCATGTTCGAAGGGCGTTGACCGCCCATCCACCCGCGGACGCCGTCCGCGGCAGCGAGCCTGAAGGCGCGCTATCGCGTCAACGCCGGCGCGCTCCCCTCCGGGACGCCGCGGGCGCCAGGTGCGGCGCCGGCTCCACCGACGGCCGGTACGCGCGCCGCACGTCGGGCAGGAACGCGACCAGCACCACCAGCAATCCGAGGCCGGCGACGATCGCCTGCAGCGGGTGGTTGGCGCCCAGCATCAGCACCTGCACCACGATCCACACCAGCATGGCGATCCCCGCGGTGACACCGACGCTCCAGGTCCAGTGGCGGCGGGTGGCGCGCTCCAGCCGGGCCATCGCCTTCCACTCGGGACGCCACCACAGCAGCAGCACCGCCAGCAGCGGGTAGACCCCCAGCACGAACGTGAGCAGCAGGCCCGGGACCAGGTAGCTGCCGAAGGGCGAGCCCGCCAGCAGGGCGGGAGGCATCCCCAGCGGCTCGCCGTGGGGGTCGAGGAGCATCGGGATGCCGCCGTACAGGGCGGCGACCCCCTCCACCAGGAGCACGACGGTGAGCACGAAGAGGCTGACAGGACGTGCATGCCTAGGCTGCAGCCGCATGGGGTCCTCCTCCGGCCCCGGATGCGGCGGCGCCAGCCACCGGCCAACCGGGCCCAGCACGGCAGATGTCCGCCAGCCTGCGTGGGCTCGGAGACCCTCGCCGCGACGGTCCCACGTCGTGCCTCGCGTCGATTCTAGGCGTGAGCCGGGGGGCCAGGTGTCCCGGCCCGGGGGGTCGCCGCGGTCGCCGCCGGCGGTCGCCGCGCCGGGCCGTCGCCGGGCCTCCACCGCTCCCCCTGCGCCCGGCAACGGGCCTCCCGGATACCTGACAAGCCGCTGTCAGGTGGGCCCCTCTATGCTCCTAGCAGAAGGTCCGGAGCCTTCCGGCCGCCTTCGAAGGGAGAGAAGCGATGTCACTCATGCAGGACCAGATCGCGCGGACGTTCGTGGCCGACCGCGAGGCCGCGTTCCAGAACCGGCTCCTCGTACGCCGCGCGCAGCGGGCGCGCCGCGAGCTGCGGCAGCAGGCGCGCCTCGAGCGTCGCATCGCCGCCCTGGACCGCCGCCGCCGGCACCTCGAGGCACTGCGTCGGCGGCAGCTGGAGCGGACCCGCCCCGACGCGCACTGCGCCGCCTAGCCGTACACCCGCGCCAGCTCCACCAGCTCCCGCCGCAGCGCCTCGCGCCAGGCGCGCGGCTCGAGCAGCTCCGCACCCTCCCCCAACCACCGCACCAGCTGGAACACGAGCTGAGGGTCGCGCTCCGCGAACTGCAGCGTCCAGCTGCCGTCAGCCTCATCGTCACGACAGAGCGCGTGCTGGTAGTACCAGTCGCGCCGTAGCCGCTCGGCCTGCTCGGCCGACACCCGGATGACGACGGGTTCCGGCGACTCCGCCACCCAGCGGCGCATCGCCGCGCCCAGCCAGCCGCGGCCGAGCAGGGCGCGTACGTCGAAGTCGGGCGTGTGCTCGAGCCGCTTCAGCGGCTCCAGCCCGGTCACCCGGTCGGCGCGGAACAGGCGCTCGCGCTCGTCGCCGGCCGCGTGCCCCACCAGGTACCAGCGATCGCGATCCCATAGCAGCCCGAGCGGCACCACGTCGAGCCGCTCGGGCCCTTCGCGGTAGGGCGAGGCGTAGCCCAGCCGCAGGGTGGTCATGTCCACGATGGCGCGCAGGAAGCCGTCGACGGCCTCGGACTCGATCGTGTCCTGGACGGGCTCGCGCTCGCGGTGGAAGACGTCGTCCGCCACGTGCTCGAAGCCGATCAGCTCGCGCGCCCGCGCCAGCACCGTGCGCACCTGACCGGGCAGGGCCGAGAGCAGCTTCCCCTCCGCCGTCTCGAGCTCGTCGCGGAAGGGCATGGTGCGCAGCGTCCGCAGGATGGCGACCCCGAGCACCAGCGACACCGCCTCCTGGCGTGTGAGGTTGACCGGCGGCAGCACGAAGCCCTCCATCAGGCTGAAGCCGCCGCCCGCCCCGCGCGTCGCCACCACCGGCACGCCGAGCTGCTGCAGCGCCTCGACGTCGCGGTAGATGCTGCGCACCGACACCTCGAAGCGCTCGGCCAGGCGCTGGGCCGACCAGGTACGTCCCTGGCTCAGCAGGAGCAGGATGCCCAGGGCGCGGTCCAGGCGGGTCACGATGCGCCAAGCTACCACCCGTGCGCCGGCGGGCAGGGGCGAACGCCCCTTGCGGAACCTCGCCCTCGTTGCCTAGCGTGAGTACCCGCCCCGTACACAGCCGTGTGGCGGAGCGCTGGGGGCGCGCGGGGCGGGCATCTGGGGGGTGTCGAACATGACTCGCACGATGGACACGGGCGCCGTCGCGCCCACCGCGCGGGGCTGACCCGTGCCACGCGTCACGGAACCCATGCTGGACGAGCTCTTCGAGCAGTCCCCGGACGGTTGCTTCTTCATGCTGCTGGACGTGCCGGCCGCGCAGCCGCGCAGCGCGCACCCGCCCGGAACGAGAGCGGACGTGGAGGCGCTCGTGGAGCACCTCCTGCACCACGCCCGGCTGACCCGCGCCAACGCGGCCCTGGCCCGACAGCACGGCGTCCCACGAGCCCGTCTGCTGGGCCGATCTCCCGTCGACCTGCCCGGCTTCGCCGTCCCCAACGCCCGCACGCACCTGCGACGGATGCTGGTGGAGGGCTCCACCCACGTCGTCCACGCGGTCCGGTCGCTGGGTGGGCGGGAGCTGTGGATCGACGGCCACTACCGCGTCCTGGTCGATGAAGCCGGGAATGTCGTCGGCTTCCTCGGCATCCAGCGCGACATCACGCACGTACGCCGCCTCCAGGACGAGCTCGAGGCGCAGGCGACGACCGACCCGCTGACCGGAGCCGGCAACCGCCGGCTGCTCGAGGAGCGCTTCGCCGAGTACGCCGCCGGGGGCGCCCGCCGCATCACGCTGCTCTACATCGACCTCGACGGCTTCAAGCGCGTCAACGACCGCGCCGGGCACGGCGCCGGCGACCTGGCGCTGGCGCGCTACGTCCGGCGCCTGCGCGCCATGCTGCGTGCCGACGACACCATGGTGCGCATCGGCGGGGACGAGTTCGTGGTGCTCGCGCCCCACGCCAGCCACGAGGACGACGACGCGCTGATCCGGCGCGTCAGCGCACCCGCCGACCTGGGGTTGCCGCGGGGCGAGCCGCTGGCGCTGTCGTGCAGCGTCGGCGTGGTCCACTTCCCCAGCGACGGCACCGAGCTGGCCGGTCTGCTGGAGCTCGCCGACCGGCGCATGTACCTCGCCAAGGCTCGCGGCGGGGCCGCGGCCGAAGGGCACGACCCGCTGATGCTCTCGACCTGACCCTCTCGACTCGGCGCTCCCGGCCCGAGGGCCCGCCCCCGGCCTAGGGCGTCCCGCCGTCCGCCGGCGGCACCACCGGGCGGTTGCGGGCCGCGTCGAGCGGGTGGTCGGCGAAGAAGCGCCAGATCACCTCGGAGGCGTCGATGGCGTTGGTGATGGCGCCGGCGACCGGCGGCGGCAGCAGGGCCGCGCCGCCCGGCCAGTTGTGGCCGCCGCCCTCGATGCCGTAGAAGGTCACGTCGCGCCCCAGCGCGCAGGGGCCGTAGCGCACCCGCACCACGTGCGTCTGCCCATCGGAGCCGTCGGGCAGGGTCTGCTGGTCGGGCAGGAAGACGCAACCGTTGCGCAACGTCCAGAAGGCTACCGACTGCACCGCCGGCAGCGCCGCGTAGCGCTGCCGCCCCTGCTGCGTCACCACGATGCCGGTCCACGGCACGTTGGTGTCGGCGGTGCCCTGCATGAGCACCATCGGCGCGGTGGGGGCCAGATCGCAGTCGAACACCATCTCCGGCAGCATCGACGCGCTGACCACCGCGAACGCCGCGAACTGGTCGGAGACGCCGCAGGCCGCCCGCTCGGCCATGAAACCGCCGTTGGAGAAGCCGGCGATGTAGAGCCGCGTGGGGTCGAGGTTCAGGTCGAGCCCCAGCCGCGCGACCAGCCGCCGGAAGAAGGTCAGGTCGCTCACCTGGCTGCGCGGGTTCACGCCGGGCACGCGCTCGTAGTAGTTCCAGCTGTCGCCGAAGGACTCCGGGTAGGCCACCACGAAGCCGTGCCTGTCGGCGACGGCGTTCATGCGGGTGAGAGCGGCCATGCCGTAGCCGCTGTCGCCGCGGCCGTGGAGCATCAGCACCAGCGGCGTCGCCTTCGAGGGGTCGTAGCCGGGAGGCACGTAGACGTCGAAGCTGCGGCCGGGGGCGGGCCCGGTCAGGTGCGGGTCGGCGGGCACCAGCCCCTGCCAGCGCGTGCCGGCGGCCACCGCGGCGGCGATCTTCGACGCGCCCAGGTCGGCGGCGTCGAGCGCGGTCTCCTGCCGGCCGGCCACCGTCACGCTGCGCCCCGGGCGCGGCCAGCCGCCCCCCTCCCCGCGGATCCGCACCGCCGCGGCGAAGGTGCCGGCGGGGCAGCCGTGCGCGAGCGTGAGCGCGCCGGCCGTCACGGGAGCCTGGCAGCCCAGCTGGCTGGCCCAGGCCGCCACCGCGGCGTCCACCCCGAGCTCCTTGGCGGTCACGCCCTCGCTGCTCAGGTCGCGGCCACCCCACGGCTGGCGGCTGTCGGCGTCGCCGTGCAGCATCAGCAGCGAGGGCCCGGAAGGGCCGCCGGAGGAGCCACCAGACGCGCCGGCGCAGGCCTTCTGCTGGTAGTCCCACAGCGAGGCGTTCACGACCACCAGCGCGGTGGCCAGGCCAGGGGCGCGGCAGCCCAGCTCGAGGGCCATCGACCCGCCGGAGCCGAGCCCTGTCACGCTCACCCGCGACCCGTCGAGGTCGAAGCGCGTCACCGCGTCGTGGACGACGGCTCTCAAGAAGGCGACGTCGTCGCGCGGCGTCAGCTTGGTGAAGCCCGGCACGGCGCCGCGCCCGTCGTTCCACAGCACGCCGTCGCTGGCCGGGTAGACGACCGCCACGCCGTCCGCGGCGGCCGCCCGGCTCAGCTCCGTCAGAGCGCGCATCGCCTCGGGCGAGGAGGCGTCGCCGTGGAGGGCGAGCAGCAGGGGGGCGCCGCGGCCGCCGCCGGGGGGCAGGTCGATCAGGTAGCGGCCGCCGGGAACGGCCCCGGAGGCCGGCAGCGTCACGGCCTGGGGCGCCCGGGTGGGCGCGTCCGCAGCGGCCGCGCTCCCGCTGCAGCCCATCACCCCGGCCATCACCCAGGCGAGTGCGAGCAGGGGCAGGCGCGACCAGCGAATCCCGGTTCTCGTCACGACGCGCCCATGATAGGTCCGGGACCGGGCGGAAGGATGAAGGCCGCCCCGGCCCGGTCTTGGGCGCGGACTGCAGCGCGGCCCCGACCCGGGCTCCCGGCGCGGGCTCCGGACCGCTCGTCGCCGGGACCCCTGTCCCGCCCGCCGCGGTACATACTGAAGCGGCGCGAGCCGTCCAGGAGGGAAGAAACCCGAGTCGCGCACTCGGCATTGGTGACGTAGACCCTCCCTCCGCGCTCCCTCCGGAGCCACCATGCCGAGCACACCGCTTGGATTTGAAATCGGAATGATTCCGAGATAAGATGCCGCCATGACCTCGTCCGCCCAACGCCTGATGGAGGAGATGCGCGAGGAGCGAGCCGCTCTGCGCATCAACATCGTGCTCACGGCGCTCACGGCCGGCGGCCTGCTGGCCGGCGTCGTCGCCACCTTCGCCCACGCTCCCACGGCGCTGACAACCGGCCTGTTCGCGGTCGCCTACCTGGCGGGGGGCGTCCCCGCCGGCTGGGACGCCCTCAAGGAGCTGCGCCACCGCCACCTCGACATCGACCTGCTGATGGTGCTGGCGGCGCTCGCCGCGGCCGCCGTCGGTGAGGTGCGCGACGGCGCCATCCTGCTGTTCCTGTTCAGCCTGGCGGGCACCCTCGAGGACTACGCCATGGGCAACACCAAGCGCGCGGTGGTGTCGCTGATGAAGCTCCGCCCCGACAAGGCCAACGTGATGCGCGAGGACGGCACCGTGGAGACGGTCGAGGTGAGCCGGGTCGCGATCGGCGAGCGCGTGGTGGTGCGTCCCGGTGAACGCCTGCCGGTGGACGGCCGCGTGCTGCAGGGCGGCAGCGCGGTGGACCAGTCGCCCATCACCGGCGAGTCGGTCCCCGTCGACAAGGCGGTGGGCGACGACGTCTTCGCCGGCTCCATGAACGGCCACGGCGCGCTCGAGGTGGAGGTCACCAAGGAGGCCGGTCACTCGACGCTCGCCCGCATGATCGAGCTGACCACCCAGGCGCAGGCCCAGCGCAGCCCGAGCGAGCGCTTCAGCGAGTGGTTCGGGCAGCGCTACACGGTGTTCGTGCTGCTCGGCTCGGCCGTGGCACTGGGCGTGTTCCTGCTCATCGGCCTGCCGCGCTGGGAGGCGTTCTACAAGGCCGCCACCCTGCTGGTGGTGGCGAGCCCGTGCGCCATCGTCATCAGCGTGCCGGCGGCGGTGCTGTCCGCGCTGGCGGCCGCGGCGCGCATGGGGGTGCTGTTCAAGGGCGGCGGCGCGCTGGAAGACTTCGGCTCGACGGACGTCATCGCCTTCGACAAGACGGGCACCCTTACCGAAGGGAAGATGCACGTCACCGACGTCGTCGGCCTGAGTGTGAGCGACGCCGAGCTGCTGGCCGCCGCGGCGGCCGTGGAGCAGACCTCCGAGCACCCGCTGGCCCGCAGCATCCTGGAGGAGGCGCAGGAGGAGAACCTGCGCATCGAGCCCGTCACCGACACGCAAGCGCTGCCCGGCAAGGGCATCCGCGTGACGCGCGGCGGCGAGCGCTACTGGGCCGGCAACCGCAAGCTGGCGGCCGAGGTCGGCGCCGAGCTGACCGGGACCCTCGAGCGCGCCGTGCAACGCCTCGAGGGCGAGGGCAAGACCACCATCCTGGTCGGCAAGGGCGGCAACCACGCCGGCACGTCGGACGGGCTCACGGAGACGCCTGCCGAGGTGCTGGGCGTCATCGGCATCGGCGACACGGTCCGCGCCAGCGCCCGCGACACGCTGCAGGCGCTGCAGGCGGCGGGGGTCGGGCGCCTGGCGATGCTCACCGGCGACCACGAGGCCGTCGCGCGCAACGTCGGCAGCGCCCTGGGGCTGAGCGCCGACGCCATCCACGCCGGCCTGCTGCCGGAGCAGAAGGTCGAGAGGGTGCGCGAGCTGAACCGCCACGGCCGCGTGACGTTCGTCGGCGACGGCGTCAACGATGCCGCCGCGCTCGCCACCGCCTCGGTCGGGGTGGCCATGGGCACCGCCGGCTCCGACGTGGCGCTGGAGGCCGCCGACGTGGCGCTCCTCTCCGACGACCTGCGCAAGCTGCCCCACGCCTACGCGCTGGCGCGCAAGGCCAACCGCATCATCAAGCAGAACCTGGCGTTCGCGCTCGGCATCATGCTCTTCATGGTGATCG
Source organism: Deinococcales bacterium (assembly GCA_037386005.1). GTDB lineage: Bacteria > Deinococcota > Deinococci > Deinococcales > Trueperaceae > JASBRS01. The sequence continues at coordinate 13,077 of JARRMM010000029.1, forward strand.
TGACGATCTTCTTCTTCCTGCCGCTGCCGCTGGGCGTGCTGGGGCACGAGGGCGGCACCATCCTGGTCGTGAGCAACGGGCTGCGGCTGCTCGCCTACCGTCCGAAGGGCGCTGCCGGCGCCCCCGAGCCGGCGCCGAAGCCGGCGAGGGGGCTGGCGGCGGAGGGCTGAGCTGGCGCAGGGGTCGGCAGCCGCGGGCCGAGCCGGCACGGGGGCCGGCGGCCCCGAGCCGATCGTCCATCACAGCGAAGGACGGGCCAGGTCGACGCGCTCGCCGCGCTTCAAGAGCTCGCTGGCCGCGTCGACCTTGCCGAAGGTGTTCCACAGCAGCACTCCGCGCAGCCGCTCGCCGTCGTGGTAGTAGACGATGCCCTTGCGGTCGGGGCCGTCCGAGGGCTGCTGCCAGTCCGCCACCACCTGCAGGTCGCCGCCCAGGTCGCCCACCGCCTCGTAGCCGTGGTCGAAGAGGTCGCTGTAGAAGAACGGCACGTGCTCGTAGGGCTCCTCCACCCCCGCCATGACGCGGCCGGCGTGGTGCCCGCTGGCGGTGGCGTTGTTCTCGTGCTCGACCCGCCCGCGCCGCTTCAGCGCGGCGGGGGGGCAGGCCATGGCGTCGCCGCCGGCGTAGATGTCGGGGCGGCTGGTGCGCAGGAAGCGGTCGACGTGGATGCCACCCTCCACCTCCAGCCCGAGCTCGCGCGCCAGCGTCACATTCGGCTCGGTGCCGATGCCCACGATCACGAGCTCGGCGCTGAGGTCGGTGCCGTCGTCGAGGGAGAGCTGCACGCGGTCCGGCCCGCTGCTCGCCCGGCTCACGCTTCGGCCGGTGTGGAGCTCGACGCCGCGTTGGCGGTAGTCGCGGTCGAGCGCCGCGGCCAGGTCCTGCGGGAAGCGGCCCGCGCCGATGTGCGGCTCCGGGAACACCATGGCGACCTCGGCGCCGGCCGTGCGGAGCCCGGCCGCCATCTCGGCGCCGATGAAGCCGCCGCCGATCACCACCACCCGCGCGCCCGCCTTCGCCAGGGTGCGCGCCTGATGGTAGTCGTCGAGGGTGCGGTAGGCCAGCACGCGCTCGCTGGGCGACAGGCCCGGCAGCGCGCGCGGGGTGCCGCCGGTGGCAAGCAGCAGCCGCTCGTACCCCACGACGTCGCCCTGCGAGTCGGTGACGGTCCTGGCGTCGGGGTCGACCGCGGTGACGCGCCGCCCCAGCCACAGCTCGACGCTCTCGTCGCGGGTGTCGAGGTAGACGTCGTCCTCGCGGTCGTCCCCCATCCACAACCCCTTGGAGAGGGGCGGGCGCTCGTAGGGGTCGTGCGGTTCGGCGCCGATCAGGAGGATGGAGCCCTCCTCGTCGACGCTGCGGATACCCTTCACGGCGGCATCGCCACTCTGCCCGCCGCCGACGATCACGTATCGGAAGCTCTCCATGGCCGGACCTCCTCTCCGGGTCCATCGGTTCCCGTCCTCGCGGCCGCTCGGGCCGCCCGTTCGCGGCGGCGCCGGCACCGGCCGCGTCCTTATTCATAGGGGCCGGGCGCGCGGGGGAACGTCGCCCACAATCCGAGCCATTGGGGCCTTGCGATGCCAGCGACTCATCGCGGACTTCGTGACGCTCATCCGGCAGGCCCTATACTCACCCCGTGAGCGAGGCCCTCCCTGACGAGAACCCCCACGACACCGGCCCCACCGGGGACGTCGTGATCGACGTTCGGGGCCTGGTCAAGCGCTACGGTCGGCGCACGGCGGTCGACGGGCTCGAGCTGCAGGTCGGCGCCGGCGAGGTGTTCGGCTTCCTCGGCCCCAACGGCGCCGGCAAGACCACCACCGTTCGCATGCTGCTCGGCCTGGCGCGCCCCAGCGCGGGCCACGGCCGCTTGCTGGGCCGCCCGCTCGGCGACCCCGAGGCGCGCCGGCGGGTCGGCTACCTCCCGGAGAACGTCCACTTCCCGGGATGGTTCACCGGCATGGGCTTCCTGCACTACCACGGCGCGCTCTACGGGCTCTCGCGGCGGGAGGTCGACGCCCGCGCCCGGGACGCGCTCGAGCGGCTCGGCCTGGCCGGCCGCGGCCAGGACCGGCTGCGCGGCTACAGCCACGGCATGCTGCAGCGGCTGGGGCTGGCGCAGGCGCTGCTCAACCGCCCCCGGCTGATCTTCCTCGACGAGCCCACCTCCGCCCTCGACCCCCGCGGTCGCCGCGAGGTGCGCGAGCTGCTCGAGGAGCTGCGCGACCAGGGCACCACCGTGTTCCTCAACTCGCACCTGCTCAGCGAGGTGGAGCGCACCTGCGACCGGGTGGCCATCGTCGCCGATGGACGCACCCGCTACCTCGGCCCCACCCACCCCGACGAGCACGCTCTGCGCGAGCTCGACGTCCGTCTGGAGGACGCGCCGGACGACCTTTCGGCCGTCCTGGCCGGCGTGGCGACGGTGCGCTGGCGCCGCGGCGACACGGCGCGGCTCGCGCTGAGCGCGCCCGACGCCGCGCCCGACGTGGCGCGTCGCCTCCTCGACGCCGGCGTCCGCCTGCACGCCCTGACGCCGGTGCGCCGCGAGCTGGAGGACCTGTTCCTGGAGCTGACGGGGGCGCCCGCCGTCGGGAAGGGGAACGGCAGCGCGGCGCAGGCCGAGCCGGAGCGCGACAACGCGCGGCACGAGGACGCGGGTGGGGACGGCGTGGGCGTGGGCGGGGACGGCGCCGGGCCGGACGGGCCGGGGCGCGCCGGCCCAGGACACGACGGGGCAGGTGGGGGTCCTGCGCGCAGGCACGCCGTGCCCCATGACGGCGCCGACGACCGCACGGAGGTGCCGTCGTGACCGTGCTGACCATCGCCGGCGCCTCGCTGCGCGAGGCCTGGAACCGCCGTCTGGTGCTGGCCCTGGTGGTCCTCAGCCTGGCCTTCCTGGCGCTCTACCTCTACGGCGCCCACCTCCTCAACGTGAAGCTGATGGAGCGCGCCCAGCGCCTCGGCGCGAAAGGCGGTGGCATCACGCTGGCGCGCCACCAGATGGAGCTGTTCGGGATGTACGTGGTCGACTTCCTGGCCTCGTTCATGGCGATCTTCGCCGGCGTCGGCGCCATCGCCGGTGACCTGGAGGACCACAGCCTGCAGCTGGTGCTGGCCAAGCCGGTGCGGCGCTGGCAGGTGATCGCCGGCAAGGCGCTCGGGAGCGGCGTGGTGAGCGTGCTGTACGCCACCACCCTGGCCGTCGTGCTGATCCTCAGCAGCGGTGCCGTGCTGGGCGTGATGCCGCCCGGCGCCGTGCCCGGCATCCTGCTGATGGACCTGGGCGTGCTGGTGCTGTCCGGCCTGACGCTCCTGGCGAGCAGCCTCACGCACACGCTCACCGCCGGGGTCGCCATGGTGATGGTCTATGCGCTGGCCTGGACCGGTGGCGTCCTCCACGCGCTCGGCCGGCTCACCAACATCGACGTGCTGGCCACCCTGGGGCGCGACACCCGGCTCCTGGTGCCGAGCGACGCGCTCTGGAAGGCGGGCTCGTACTACCTGCAGCCGGCCGCGATGCGCGCGCAGGAGGGGCCGAACCCTCTCTTCGGCGTGAGCGCCCCGGACCCCACGTTCCTGGTCTACGCAGGCATCTACGTGCTGGCCGCGTTCGTGCTGGCGGGGGTGGCGTTCCAGCGGCGCGACCTGTAGGGCTGGCGGGGTTCCGGTGGCCGGCAGGACCCAGGGGGTCTCTTCCAGAGGTCGGGAACCGAGGTAAAGCGGGGTTTCCGCGGCGCGGGCGGGCGCCAGGGGGCCTCTTCCAGAGGTCGGGGAACGAGGTCAAGCCGGGTTTCCGCGGCACGGCCAGGCACCAGGGGGTCTCTCCCGGAGGTGGGGTAGCAACGTCGAACGAGGTTTCCGGGTGGGCGCCATCCGCTGGATCAGGGAAGCCGGCCAGGAAGCAGGCACACGGCGCAATCGCGCCAGGCGACGGGACCGGGGCACCGATTCGCGAACGGGCGGCCCTGGGGCGAGCCGGAAGCGACGCTTGACATCGAACCCCCGGGCCCGCGGACGGACCCCCGAGGTCCTGCGGGCGCACGGCGAAAGCGACCCTTGACATCCAACCCAAGGCGCGCGAACACACCCCCGAGCCCCCGCGGGCGCACGGCGAAAGCGACCCTTGACATCCAACCCAAGGCGCGCGAACAGACCCCCCGACCCGATCGGCGCACAGCGGACCACCCGTCTACAGGACGTTTGGCTCTTTCCAGAC
>JARRMM010000030.1:0-3990 GCA_037386005.1 Deinococcales bacterium
CCGCAGCTTGCCGCCGGCCGAGCGCGGGGCGGCGCCCGGCGCCAGCAAGCTGACCTTGACGGTGATGCCGACGTTCTCGCGGATGTTGTGCTGGATCCGGTCGCGCAACGCGTGGACGTCCTTGTCGACCTGGAGGGTGCCGTCGTCGAGCACGCCCTGGCCGATGTGCTGGAAGGCGGCCTCGGTGAGCTCGAGCCGGAGCTCGAGCTCGTCGAGCGTCTTCACCCGCCGCACCACCAGCTGGTAGTGCGGCGACGCCTCGGCGATGTCGACGAGGGCGGCCTCGATCTGCGTCGGATAGACGTTCACGCCGCGTACCACCAGCATGTCGTCGGCGCGTCCGCGGATCATGCCGATGCGGGCGTGCGTGCGTCCGCTGGCGCCCGGCTCGCGTGTGAGGCTGGTGATGTCCCCGGTCCAGTAGCGCAGCAGCGGCAGCGCCTCCTTGGTGAGGGTGGTGATGACCAGCACGCCGTCCTTCCCCTCCGGCAGCACCTGACCGGTCTCGGGGTCGACGATCTCGGGATAGAAGTGGTCCTCCCAGATGTAGCTGCCGTTCTTCTCCTCGACCGCCTCGTTGGCGACGCCCGGGCCGATGATCTCGGAGAGCCCGTAGATGTTGGTGGCCTGCAGGCCGAGGCCCCGCTCGACGTCCTGGCGGATCGTCTCGGTCCACGGCTCCGCGCCGAGGATGCCGACCTCCAGGCTGATCTCCTCGGGCGGGATGCCGCGGCTGGCGAACGCCTCGGCCAGGGTCTGGGCGTAGGAGGGCGTGCAGGCGATCACCTTGGGCTTCAGGTCCAGGATCAGCATCACCTGGCGTTCGGTCATGCCGCCGGAGACGGGCACCACCGTGAGCCCCAGGCGCTCCCCGCCGTAGTGGAGGCCGAGGCCGCCGGTGAACAGGCCGTAGCCGTAGGCGTTGTGGAACAGCATGCCCGGGCGGGCGCCGCCCGCCGCCATGCTGCGCGCGTTCACCTCGGCGAAGACCTCGATGTCGTGGCGCGTGTACCCGACGATGGTGGGCTTCCCGGTGGTCCCACTGGAGGCGTGGATGCGGATCACGTCCCGCTGCGGCACGGCGAACAGCCCCATCGGGTAGTTCGCCCGCAGGTCGTCCTTCCTGGTGAGTGGCAGTTTCGCCAGGTCCTCGACGCCGCGGATGGCCTCGGGCCCTACGCTCGCCTCGTCCATGCGCTGGCGGTAGAAGGGGACACGGTCGTAGACATAGCGGGCCAGGTCCCGCGCACGCTCGTCCTGCAGAGCGCGCAGACGGTCTCTGGGCATGGTCTCGAGCTCCGGGTTGAACATGCTCACCTCCAGGCGCGGCGCCGTCGCTCGCGCGTCGCCGCACGTCGCGGCGCTCCTCCGGGCGTGTCCGCTCCGGCCGTCACCTCAGGCTCCCTCCGCGCGCCGCTCCCGCCGGTACACCGTCCCCAGGAAGAGCGCGACCGGCTCGGTGTCGACGTGCCCGTCCTCGTCCGGGCGTTCCCGTAGCACCTCGACCCGGTAGGTGGCGACCCGGCGGCCGAGGTGCTCCTCGCTGGCCCGGGCCTCGAGCACATCGCCCGGGAACACGGCGCGGAAGTAGTCCATCGTCACCGACAGCGCCACGGCGTCCGCCTCGCGCGAGTTCGAGGCGACGGCGAAGGCCTCGTCGGCGAGGCTGTAGAGGAAGCCGCCGTGGGCGCTGCCGTGCATGTTGACGTGCTCCGGGCCGACGGTCGCGCGCAAGCGGGCACGTCCCGCCTCGGCCTGCAGGGCCTCGAAGGCGAGCAGGCGGGCGAAGCTCACGGCGTACCTCCGACGCGCTGCGGGAACCCTTCGGCTCCGACGGCCGCCAGGCGCGTGAGCAACGGCTGCGGGGCGAAGCGCTCGGCCAGCGTCTCGGCGTGGAGGCCGCGCAAGGCCGCCTCCAGGTCCACCAGGCCCAGCTCCGCGGCCCACGTCAGCGGCCCGCGCGGGTAGCGGGTGCCGAGGCGCATGGCGGTATCGATGGAGCCGCTGTCGGCGAGCCCTTCGGCCAGCGCGCTGGCGGCCTCGTTCGCCAGCAACGCCACCAGCCGGAAGGCGATGCCCCCGGCGGTGTCGGGCAGCGTCAGGGTGGCCAGGCCGTGCGCCTCGAACGCACGACGGGCGGGGGCGAGCACGGCGGCGTCGGCGCCCTCGGGCGCCATCAGCTCGACGAGCGCGGGTTCGGCGGGCGGGGTCACCAGGCTGAAGCCCGTCACCGGACGCCCGCAGCGCGCCACGGCCCGGCTGGCCGAGTGGGCCCAGCACAGCGTCGCCACGGGCAGCGCGGCGAGCTCGTCGGGCAGCGCCTTGTCGGCGAGATCGACGCGTGCGTCGAGCACGATCGCCGCCTCGGCCGGCCTGTTGGCCGTGCGGAGGCGCGCGCGCAGCGCCCGCGCGACCGAGCCCTGGCCCAGGACCGCCACCGGCGGTGGATCGGCCGTGGCCGGCGGCGCCGCGAGGCGAGCCGGCGGCCCCTCCTCGCCGTCGCTGTAGCCGTAGAAGCCCCGTCCGCTCTTGCGGCCGAGCCGGCCGGCCTGCACCATGGTCGTCTGCAGCGGGTGCGGGCGGTAGCGCGGCTCCTGGAAGAAGGCCTCGAACACGCTGCGGGTGGCTGACAGGTTGACGTCGATGCCGATCAGGTCGAGGAGCTCGAACGGGCCCATGGGGAAGCCGGCGCCCTTCACCGCCCGGTCGATGGCGTCCACGCCCACGCCCTCGCCCGCCAGCCGCAGCGCCTCCCCGTAGAACGGACGCGCCACCCGGTTGACGATGAAGCCGGGGCGATCGCGCGCCACCACCGGTGTACGGCCCAGGGCGCGGGCGACCGCGGTGGCCGCCGCGACCCGCTCGGGCCGGGTGTGGACGCCGGCGACCACTTCGACCAGCGGCATCAACGGTGCCGGGTTGAAGAAGTGAAGCCCCACGACATCCTCCGGGCGAGGGCAGCCGGCGGCGATGGCGGTCACCGAGAGCGTCGAGGTGTTGGTCGCGAGGGTGGCGCCGGGATAGGTGCGGGCGGCCTGGCGGAACAGCGCGCGCTTGACCTCGAGGTCCTCGAAGACGGCCTCGAACACCCACGTCACCGCGTCGTCGGGCGGTGGCTCCCGCTCGTACGAGAGCCTGGCCGCAACGGTGGCGGCCGGCTCGGACAGGCGGCCCTTGCCCTCCAACATGGCGAAGACGCCCTCGAGTGCCTCGCGAGCGGCCTCGAGGACGTCCGCGTTGGCGTCGCACAGCGTCACCCGGCTGCCGGCCTGTGCCAGCAGCTGGGCGATACCGCGACCCATGGTGCCGGCCCCCAGCACGACCGCTCGCGCCGGGGCGGCGCCCAAGTCCGCGTCACGGGCGCCTGCGCCCGTACGGGTCGTCTCGCTCACGCTTCCCTCCGTGGAGTCGAACGAACGTTCGTGCACACTATAGCTCAGCTCCTTCTCCGGCCGCGGAGCGGGCCCGACGCCTGCGGCCGAGCGCCCTCTTCACGACCCGCTCCGTTCCAGCATGGCGTCGACCTGCTCGGCGAGGTGGAGCATGGCCAGGGTCTCGGGGCGTTGCAGGGGCTGGTGGATGAGCCCCTCGATGCGCTTGAGGCGGTAGCGCAGCGTGTTCACGTGGATGTGGAGGCGTTCGGCCAGCGTCTGCAGGTCGTCGGGGTTGGCGAGGTAGGCGACCAGCGTGCGCCACAGCTTGCCGTCGTCGGCGGACTTGATGGGCCCCACCAGGCGGTCACGGAAGGCGCGGAGGTTGGGCTCGGGCTGTTGGCTGAGCACCCAGTAGACCGGGTCGAAGGCGTCGAAGCGCCCCACCCCGGAGGAGGCCTCCACGGCCTGGGCTGCCAGTGCCGCCTGACGGTAGGCGTCGTGCACGCCGGTGAGGTCGCGGCGCGGCAGGCTTAGGCCTACCCGGACCGGCTCGCCGCCCGGAGCCGCCGCCTCCAGGGCGTGCAGGAGGCGCTCGCCGTGCGCGTCGGGCGCGCCG
>JARRMM010000030.1:3999-55439 GCA_037386005.1 Deinococcales bacterium
CGCCGCCGGCGACCACCCACAGGCAGTGCTCGGCCCGCGTCTCGGACAACGTTCCGAGGCCCAGGGAGCGGAAGAGCTCGTCGCCGGCCGCCCGGAGCCGCTCCAGGCGGTGGTGGCGCTGGTCACGCGCGCGGGCCGGGGCCGGGCGTGACCCCACCTCGGCCACGATGACGGCATACGGGTTGTCGAGGTCGAGGCCGGCGGCTTGCAGCCGTGACGTCAACGCGTCGGCGGCCTGCGGGGCGGCGAGCCATTCGGCGAGCAGCGCGCTCCGCTGGGCCTCCTCGCCCCTGGCCTCGGCCGATCGCGTGAGGGCCGTGACGGCGAGGAGCGTGCGGGTGAGCTCGAGCCAGGGCAGGCTCGCGTCCCGGGTGCCGGTCGCGAGCAGCAACGAACGCAGGCGCCCGTCGACGACGACGCGCAGCACGCGTACGTCGCGCCCCCCGAGGCGCATGCGGCCCTCGCGCAGCTCCGCGGCCTGCTCGGCGGTGCCGCGCCAGCGCAGGTCGCCGGCGCGGGCGAGCACCGTCCCCCATGGCGCCAGGAGCGTGGCACTCTCGCCGGTGAGGCGCTGGAGCCGCTCGAGCAGCTCGCGTTCGGGCTTGGGGCTCTGCAGGGAGCGAAGCAGGTAGCGCTGGGGGCTGGCAGCGGCCGTCGCCGCGTTCCCGGCTTCGTCGGCCAGGATGCGCAGGGCGGACGCTTCGAGGCGCGCCATGTTCACCGTGGGGGCCAGGGCGAGCAGGACGACGCCGTCGCCGCGCGCCCGCTTCACCAGGACCTCCGGAACGTCGCGCCGCTGGGGCGTGAGGGCGTACACCAGGGCGGCCGGGGCGGGAGCGAAGAGCGGGTCGGGCCGGGGGCGAGGACGGGTGTACGCGGCCTCGGTGGTGCGCAGGTCACTCCCACCGAGCCAGGGCCGGTCCTCGGCCAGATCGGCCGAGCGCACCGCGTCGAAGGCCACCTGGTCCACCCGCCCGCCGGGAGGCGGCGCGTGCACGGTCAGCGCGAGCGAGGCGTCGTCGAGCAACGCCTTCAAGGTCGCCACGGGGATCCCTCCTCCCCCAAGCCTTGTCGAGGACTCCAATATACACCGGAATCCCTGTTGCTACCGACACTTGACCCCTGCCGGGGCGCTGCCTACACTCGGAGCACACCCGACAAGGTTCCGCTCGTACCCGCGGCGTCCGTCGGCACGTCGGGTCGCAAGGAGAGGGCGCGATGATCGATCCCCGAGAGTTCCGCCGCACGCTGGGGCGCTGCGCCACCGGCATCACCGTGGTGACCATGCGGTCCGGGGAGCGCACGTACGGCATCACCGTCAACGCCTTCATGTCGGTATCGCTGAATCCTCCGCTGATCGCTGTGTGTATCGACAAGCGAGCGCAGGCGCACGCCACCCTGCTGGAGAGCGAGCGGTTCGGCGTCAGCGTCCTGCGCGCCGAGCAGGAGGCGCTGTCCGACCACTTCGCGGGCCGGCCCATCGCGGCGCCCGCCGAACCCTTCGAGGAGCTCCACGGCTTCCCGGTGGTCGCCGGCGCGCTCGCACAGCTGGTGTGCCGCACCTACGACATCGCCGATGCCGGTGACCACAGCTTCTTCCTGGGCGAGGTCGAGGCGCTGGCCGCCTACGACGGACGGCCGCTCCTCTACTTCGAGGGCCGTTACGCCCACGTCCACGACATGGAGCTCACCGTCTGACCTCCGCCCGGCCGCGCGCGTAGGCCGCAGCGGACGGTCGTTACGGAAGCGGGCGGCGACCCGGGCCTAGACTGCAATCAGGGCCTGCGCCGGCGGTGGCAAGACGGCGCGGACCGGACCTTTGGAGGTGCCGTGGTTCACGCCTCGGCGCCGCGCCGGCGTGCGCGCCGGCGACGGTGGATCTGGATCTCGGCCGGCGTGGCGGTGGTGGCGGTGGCCGCCGTGTTCGTGGTGATGCGGCCACGTGGGCCGGCGCCGCAGCGGGTGTACCTGGAGAGTGTTCGGCGCGAGGCGTTCGTCCGTGAGGTGAGCGGTACCGGCACCGTCGAGCCCGCCCGCAGCCGACTGTTGGTGTTCCCCTCGGCGGGGACCGTGACGGAGGTGCGGGTGACCGAGGGGCAGCGCGTGGCGGCCGGGGCGGAGCTCGCGCGGCTCGACACACGCACCCTGGCGAGGGACCTGGCCAGCACGCGCTCCTCGCTCGACTCGGCGCGGGCCGACCTGCAGCGCGTCACTGCGCAGCAGGCGATCGACCGGCTCGATGCCGAGGCAGCGGTCACGGCCGCCGAGAACCGGCTTGCGGACCTGCGCCAGACCCTCGCCGACGCGCGCACCCACCTCGCCGCCACCGAGCAGCTGTACACCGCCGGCGGCGCCTCGCTCAACGAGCGTGACGCGGCGCGCACGGCGGTCGAGCAGGCCCAGCGCCAGGAGCGCGAGGCGGAGCTCGCGCTTCGGACGGCGCGCGCCCGGCTGCAGAGCTTCGACGCCCTGGCAGAGGCGCAGCGGCGCAGCGGCGAGGCGAACGTGCAACGCCTCGAGACGACCCTCGCCAACACCGAGCAGCAGCTCGCCGAGGGCACGCTGCGTGCCCCCTTCGAGGGAGTGGTGTCGTCGGTGCCGTTCAAGGTGGGCGATAGCGTGTCGCCGACGGGGCGGCAAGGCATCGAGCTGGTCGATGATGCCACGGTGAGCGTGCAGGCCGACTTCGACGAGAACCGTTCGGTCGACCTGGCGCCCGGACAGCGGGCCACCATCACCCCCGACGCGGCCCCCGACCTGGCGTTGCCGGCCGTGGTGACCCGCGTCGATCCGGTGGCGGCCCGTGGCGACGGCACGGCGCGGCTGCGTGCGGAGATCGCCTTCGCGCCCGACGCGGGCGAACCGGTGCCCCGGGCGGCGATCCGTCCTGGCTACACGGTCACCGCCAAGGTCGTCGTGCATCGCATCCCGGACGCGCTGGTGCTACCGCTCGAGTCGATCGAGAGCGCGAACGGGATGAGCTACGTCTACCGCGTCCGCCAGTCCGGGACGTCGCGGAGCCTCGCCCGCGGCGTGGCCCAGCGGGTGGAGGTCGAGGTGCTCGATCGCAACGCGACCCTCGCGGCCGTGGCCGACGGCACGCTCGACGAGGGCGACCGGGTCGCTGCCACCAACGTGGACAAGCTCGCGGACGGCGACGCGGTGAGCTTCGAGCCGCCGGAGGGCGGGGGATGAGGCCCGCCCCCGGGCGCCGGTCCGAGCGGGGCGGCGCGCCGGCGGAGGGGAGAGCGCGTCGCTCCGCCGCGCCTGTCATCGAGGCGCGCGGCCTCCACAAGGTCTACGTCATGGAGGGAGGCCTGGAGGTGCGGGCGCTGCGCGGGCTCGACCTCTCGGTCGAGGACGGTGAGTTCCTCGCCATCATGGGCCCGTCGGGGAGCGGCAAGTCGACGCTGCTGCAGATCATCGGCTGCCTCGACGGCCCCACGGCCGGCAGCTACCGGCTGGCGGGCCAGGAGGTGGGGGCGATGAGCGAGGACGAGCTGGCCGAGGTGCGCAACCGGCGCATCGGGTTCATCTTCCAGTCGTTCAACCTGCTGCCGCGGGCGACGGCGCTCCGCAACGTGGCCCTGCCCCTGATGTACCGCGGTGTAGGTTCTCGGGAGCGCGCCGAGCGGGCGGCGGCCGCACTCGAGCGGGTGGGGCTCGGCGACCGCCTGGGGCACCGCTCCAACGAGCTCTCCGGAGGGCAGCGTCAGCGCGTGGCCATCGCTCGCGCGCTGGTGACCGAGCCGGACATCCTGCTCGCCGACGAGCCGACCGGGAACCTCGACAGCCGCACGGGCGAGGAGATCCTGGCGCTCTTCGTCGCTCTCCACGGCGAGGGGCGCACGGTGTTGATGGTGACGCACGAGGCCGACGTGGCACGGCATACCGAGCGCATCGTGCACATCCGCGACGGTGTGGTCGAGTCCAGCGAGCGCGTGGAGCGTGGCGCATCGTCGGGAGCGCCCTAGCATGCTCCTCGAGAACCTCCGGACCGCGTTCGAGGCGCTGGCGGGGAACCGCCTGCGTTCGGTGCTGACCCTGCTGGGCGTCATGATCGGCGTCTTCGCCGTGACCACCACGATCAGCCTCGGCGCCATCGCCACGGCCGGCATCACGTCGCAGCTGCAGTCGTTCGGCAATCAGGCGCTGTTCATCACGCCGAACGAGGACAACCCACGTTCGACCGACTTCAACGACGCCGACATCGAGGCGCTCTCGCGCCTGCCGGTCAGCATCCTGCGGCAACGTACCGTCCGCGGCGTGGCCCGCGCGGGCACCGAAGAGGCCCCGCTCAGCCTCAACGGGGTCACCGCCAACGCCCCCCAGGTGGACCGGACCCTCAAGCTGGAACGCGGGCGCTACTTCACCGACGAGGAGGACCGCCGTGCCGCAGCGGTGATGGTCCTCTCCGCCGACGCCAAGGAGACGCTGTTCCCCGACGATCCCAACCCGGTGGGCCGGGAGGTCTCCGTCTCGGTGGCGGGCTCTCGCACCTTCTACACCGTGATCGGGGTCAAGGAGCCGCTCACCGGCGCCTTCAGCTTCGCGGCCAGCGCGGCGGCGGACATCCCACTGCAGACGCTCTACCTCAACTACCCCTCGGTCGAGCGGGGCGCGTACCCCTTCCTGCCGGTGACGGTCAGCCTGGAGCGCGACCTCGGCGACATCGAGGCGCAGGTCGACGCCATCCTCACCCGCCGGCGCGGCGCCGACACCTTCCGCATCCAGACCATCGAGGGCGCGCTGACCGTGTTCAACACCATCACCACCATCCTGCAGGCGGTGCTCGGCGGCATCGGGGCCATCAGCCTGCTGGTGGGAGGGATCGGGATCCTGAACATCATGCTGGTGAGCGTGACCGAGCGGACCCGCGAGATCGGGCTGCGCAAGGCCATGGGGGCGAAGAAGGGGGTCATCCTGCAGCAGTTCCTGATCGAAGCGGTGGCGCTGACCGTCGTGGGCGGGCTGGTCGGGCTGGCCCTCGCCATCGGGGTGCTGTACCTGGCGGTGGCGCTGGTGCCCTTCCTCGACCAGGTGGTGCTGTCGCCCTTCACGGTCCTGCTGGGGCTGTTCGTGAGCGTGGCCACCGGCGTGGTGTTCGGCGTGTGGCCGGCGAGCCGGGCGGCCAACCTCAGTCCGATCGAGGCGCTGCGCTACGAGTGACGAGCGGCGCGCCCCACGGCCCCCGCAGCGCCCGCTGCGGGCCGAGGGCTGGGGAGCGAATGATACGCTGTCGCATCCGAAGAGGGGGACCGCGCAGGCGCGGTGGCCGAGCGACACGGCGGCTGCGAACGGCGCCCGGCGGAGGCTGGAGGACCCATGGACGACAGGCTTCGTGCAGCGCTCGACGTCATCGAGGCGCGATCCGGCGGATACGCCGACGACCTCGCGGAGTTCGTGCGCATCCCCAGCATCAGCACCGCACCCGAACACGGCCCCGACGTCGCCGCCGCCGCCGTGTGGGTGGCGGCGCGCCTGCAGCGCGCGGGGTTCCCCGAGGTGCGCACCGTCGACACGCCTGGCAACGCCGTGGTGGTCGGCCGGTGGCAGGTCGACCCCGCCCTTCCAACGGTGGTGATCTACGGTCACTACGATGTGCAGCCCGCCGAGCCGCTCGAGCTGTGGGCGTCTCCGCCGTTCGAGCCCGAGGTGAGGGACGGGCGCCTCTACGGCCGTGGCGCCAGCGACGACAAGGGGGCCGTGCTCGTGGCCATGCAGGCCGTCGAGGCGTGGGCGTCCGCGGCGGGGGCGCCGCCCGTCAATGTCACCTTCTTGGTCGAGGGGGAGGAGGAGATCGGCAGCCCTCACCTCCCCACCTTCCTGCGCGAGCACGAGGAGCTGCTCGCCGGCGACCTGGCCATCAGTGCCGATGGGAGCATGCTCGGTGTCGAGCAGCCGTCGCTGACCGTGGGCAACCGCGGGCTGGCCGGCTGCCAGATCGACGTGACGGGCGCCTCGAGCGACCTCCACTCGGGCATGTACGGAGGCGTCGTGCCCAACCCTCTCGAGGGGCTGGCGCGCATCCTGGCCGCCATGCACGACGACCGGGGGCGGATCACGGTGCCCGGCTTCTACGACGGTGTGAAGGAGCCGTCGCAGGCTGTGCGGGACGCCATCGCGGCGCTGCCGAGCGACGATGCGGCGGAGCTGGCGGCCGTCGGGCTGGCGTCGTGGACCGGTGAGGAGGGGTACTCGCCGCTCGAGCGCCGCTGGGTGCGCCCCACGTTCGAGGTCAACGGCCTGTGGGGCGGCTACCAGGGTGAGGGCGTCAAGACGGTGCTGCCGAACGCCGCGCACGCCAAGATCACCTGCCGGCTGGTCGAGGGCCAGGACCCCGACCGTGTCCTGGACGCCATCGAGGCGTACGTCCAGCAGCTCACTCCGGCGGGGCTCACGGCGAGCATCGAGCGCCTGCCCGGCAAGGCGCGCGCCTACGAGATGCCCCTCGACCACCCGTCCATCGCGATCGCGTCGGGCTGCCTCGAGGAGGTCTACGGCAAGCCGCCCCTGCTGACGTGGGTGGGTGGCACGGTGCCGGTCGCATCGGACTTCCGCTCGTTGCTGGGGATGGGGTGCCTCTACTTCGCCTTCGGTGAGCCCGACAACCAGATCCACGCGCCGAACGAGTTCTTCCGGCTCGAGACGCTCCGGAGGGGCACCCTCGCCACCGCACGGCTGCTCCATGCGATGGCTGGGCAGGCGGACGCGCTGAAGCGTTCCTAGCCGGACCGCTCGGGGCCCTACGCGATTCGCGCCGGGCGCGGCGCACGTGCCATCCTGGAGGGGCCGGCGCGGTGCGAGGCGAGGGGTGCGAGGCGAGGACGGGTGTGGGGCGAGGACGGGTGTGGGGCGAGGGCATGGATGCCGGCGCCGGGGGCGCCGCCGGCCGCGGGTGGCTCAACGGCAGGAGGAGCGTCATGGACGATGCACTGACCCAAGCGCTGGCATACGCCGAGAAGCGCACGGAGGACTACACTCAGGATCTGCTCGACTTCGTGGCCATCCCGAGCGTGAGCACCGACCCGGACCACGAGCAGGACATCGGGGCCGCCGCGGTGTGGGCGGCCGCCCGTCTGCAGCGGGCCGGCGTGCCCGAGGTGCGGGCCATCGACACCCCAGGTCACCCGGTCGTGGTCGGCCGCTGGCAGGTCGACCCGAGCAAGCCGACGATCGTGATCTACGGTCACTACGACGTGCAACCGCCCGACAACCTGGACCTGTGGGAGACGCCCCCGTTCGAGCCCGAGGTCCGCGAGGGCAAGGTCTTCGGTCGCGGAGCCAGCGCCAGCAAGGGCAGCATGCTCGTCCCCATCCAGGCGGTCGAGGCGTGGGCCTCGGCGGCCGGCGCGCCGCCGGTCAACGTCACCTTCGTGCTCGAGGGGGAGGAGGTCTCGCTCAGTCCGCACCTGCCCACCTTCCTGCGCGAACACAAGGAGGTCCTGGGCGGCGACCTCGCGCTCAGCTCCGACGGCGCCATGTTCGGCGCCGACGCGCCGTCGTTGACGGTGGCGTCGCGCGGCAACTGCGGCTGCGAGGTGGTCGTCCAGGGGGCTGCCACGGACCTCCACTCGGGCGCCTACGGGGGGCCTGTGCCCAACACGCTGCTGGCGCTGGCTCGCATCCTCTCCAGCCTGCACGACATGCACGGGCGCGTGGCCGTTCCCGGCTTCTACGATGGCGTCCACGAGCCGTCCGAGGCGGTGCGCGCGGCGATCGCCAACATCCCGTTCGACGGCGCGGTGGAGGCCAAGGCGCTGGGGCTGCGGTCGTGGATCGGGGAGGAGGGCTACACGCCCCAGGAGCGCATGTGGGTGCGGCCCACCCTCGACGCGACCGGCCTGGGCGGTGGCTACCAGGGCGAGGGCATCAAGACCGTGCTGCCGAGCGAAGCGCGGGCCAAGATCAGCTGCCGGCTGGTGCCGGGTCAGGACCCGGAGCGCATCCTCGGTGCCATCGAGACCTTCGTGCACGACCGTGCTCCCGAGGGGGTCACCGTGCACGTGACCCGACTGCCCGGCAGCGCGCGCGCCTACGCCATGCCCCTCGACCATCCGGCCCTCGAGACCGCGGCCCGCAGCATCGAGGCCGTCTACGGCAAGCGGCCGTTCCCGATGTGGATGGGAGCTACCGTGCCCGCGGCCGAGCAGTTCCACTCCATCCTCGGTATGTGGTGCCTGTACTACGCCTTCGCCGAGTTCGACAACGGCCAGCACACGCCGAACGAGTTCTACCGGATCGACACGCTGCGTCGCGGGACGGCCGCGACGATCCGGCTGCTGCAGGCCTTGGAGGCCACGCCGCTGCCCTGACCCGGAGCGTCATGTAGGTTCCGACAACTGGTAACGGTGCGTTCGTCGCTTCCCATCATTGCCGGCGCGCGAGGGCTGCCCTACACTGCCAACAAGGCAAGGTGTCACGAGAAGGTTTCCGGGCGTGCCCTGACTCGTCCGGATCCGTTCGGTCCCAGGGGGCTCGGTCCTGGAAGGGCCGAACGTTCCGCGAACGTCGCGGAATGGCGGTGGCGGTGGCTCTTGCCGGCGGTTCCGTTCTCTTCCCCCACGTCGGTTCCTTCGCCAGGAGGCTTCGGATGCTCGTACCCAAGGGTTCCATCGTCCCGCTGCCGACCCCGTTCACCGGGGAGGACGCGGCCATCGACGAGGACGCGCTCGCTCGCCTCGTCGAGTTCCAGCTCGCCCACGGCAGCCACGGCCTGAGCTGCACCGGCACCACCGGGGAGCCCTCGTCGCTGTCGCTGGTGGAGCGCAAGCGGGTCATCGACCTCGTCCACGAGCGCGTCGCCGGCCGCGTCCCGTTCGTGCCCGGTACGGGCACCAACAACATCGACGAGACCCTGGAGCTCACGCGCTACGCCGCAGGCCGCGGCGTCGACGGCGTGCTGGTGATCTCCCCGTACTACGTCCGCCCCAACCAGAACAACCTCTTCGCCTACTTCAAGACGGTGGCGGAGGCCGTCCCCGAGACGCCGGTGATCCTCTACAACATCCCCGGGCGCACCGCCGTGAACATCGAGCCCGAGACGATCGGGCGCCTGCGCGCCGCTTGCCCCAACATCGTCGGCGTCAAGCACGCCACCAAGAACCTCGACGACGTGTCCTACACGTTCGTGCACGCAGGCCGCGACTTCGCGGTGTACTGCGGCGCCGAGACCATGACCTACCCCATGCTCACCCTGGGTGGCAGCGGCCACATCAGCGCCACCGGCGTGCTGGCGCCCAGGGAGATCGCGCAGCTCTACGAGCTGGCAGCGGCCGGACGCTGGGACGAGGCGCGCGACCTGCACTTCCGGATGCTCGAGCTCAACGACATCCTCTTCATCGAGATCAACCCCGTCCCGCTCAAGACCGCGCTCTCCCTGATGGGCCTGTGCGAGGCCCGCTGGCGACTGCCGCTCGGCCCCATGCTGCCGGAGAACGAGGCGCGGTTGCTGAGAACGCTCGAGCGCTACGGCCTGGTCGGCGCGGAGGCCGGAGCGTGAGGCGCGCGCGTGTGCTCGCTGACGGCCGCCTCGAGCACGTCCTGGTCGAGCAGGACGCCGCCGGACGAGCGGTCGTGGCGACCGCCGCCGGGCGGCGCTTCCGCGAGGACGGCGTGGCCTGGCTGCCCCCGGTCGAGCCGGGCACCATCCTGGCGCTGGCGCTCAACTACGGGGATCACGCCTCCGAGCTCGAGCTGGAGCGACCCGAGCAGCCCGCGCTCTTCCCCAAGTTCCGCAACGCGCTGGTCGGTCACCGCGGCGTGGTGGTGCGCCCGCGGGGCATCGAGTACATGCACTACGAGAACGAGCTGGCGGTGGTGATCGGCCGCTCGTGCCGCCGCGTGCGGTCCGAGGACGCGCTCGAGGTGGTGAAGGGGTACACGGTGGCGAACGACTTCGTGGTGCGTGACTTCGTCATCAACCACTTCCGTCCGCCGGTCAAGCCGAAGAACTTCGACACCTTCCTGCCGTTGGGGCCCTGGCTGGTCGATGCCGAGGACGTGCCCGATCCGCAGGCGCTGACGCTCACCACCACGGTCAACGGCGAGGTGCGGCAGCAGGGCACCACCGCCGACATGCTGGTCACCGTCGCCGACATCATCGCCTACGTCACCGGGTTCATGACGCTGCAGGAGGACGACGTGCTGCTGACCGGCACGCCCAAGGGCATCAGCCACGTCCACGCCGGCGACGTGGTGCGCTGCACCGTCGAGGGCGTGGGCACGCTGGAGAACCGCATCATGGCCGAGGAGGACCTGCTCGAGCGCGAGGACGCCGCCGTGGCCGTGGAGGCCCGGCCGTGAGCGCCGATTCCAGCGGGCGGGGCGGGGCCGCGGCCCAGGACGCCGGCGCGCGCCGCGCCCGCGCGCTCGCGATCGTGCGCGAGCGGTGGGGTGGCAGCGTGCGGCACCTGATCGGCGACGCCTGGGTGGACGGCGTGGCCGGCGGCACCTTCGAGACGCGCTCGCCGCTGGTGAACTCCCCTGGCGCGGGTGGCGTCGGGCGACGCCGGCGACGTGGACCGCGCCGCCCGGGCGGCCGAGGAGGCGTTCCGCGACTGGCGCAGGGTGGGCGCCGCCCAGCGCCGCGCGCTGCTGCACCGCGTGGCCGACCTGATCGAGGAGCACGCCGAGGAGATCACCCTGCTCGAGGTCCTCGACACCGGGCAGCCGTGGCGCTTCATGAGCCAGGCGGCCAGCCGCGCTGCCCGGAACTTCCGCTTCTTCGCCGATCGCACCGAGCAGGCGGGCAACGGCCTCTGCCTCCCCGCCGAGGAGCACCTCAACTACACGCTCCGGCAGCCCATCGGCCCGGTCGGGGTGATCACCCCCTGGAACACCCCGTTCATGCTGTCGACCTGGAAGATCGCACCCGCGCTGGCCGCCGGCTGCACGGTGGTGCACAAGCCGGCGGAGTGGAGCCCGCTCACTGCCACGCGACTGGCCGAGCTGATGCGCGAGGCCGGCATCCCGGCCGGCGTGGTCAACACCGTGCACGGCTACGGCGAGACGGCGGGCCGTGCGCTCACCGAGCACCCCGCCATCAGGGCGATCGCCTTCGTGGGCGAGTCGGTGACCGGCAGCCGCATCATGGCCCAGGGCGCGCCCACGCTGAAGCGCGTCCACTTCGAGCTCGGCGGCAAGAACCCGGTGGTGGTGTTCGCCGACGCCGACCTGGACCGGGCGCTCGACGCGGTCGTGTTCATGATCTACAGCCTCAACGGCGAGCGCTGTACCTCCTCCAGCCGGGTGCTCATCGAAGCGAGCATCTACGACGCCTTCGCGCGAGGAGGGCGCCACCGTGGCTGCCGGTGGCGACCGCCCGGACGGGCTCCCCGAGAGCTACGTCGCCCCCACCCTCTTCACCGGCGCCCGGCCTGGGATGCGCATCGCTCAGGAGGAGATCTTCGGGCCGGTGTTGACCGCCGTCCCCTTCGAGGGCGAGGCGGAGGCGCTCGAGCTCGCCAACGGCGTCCGCTACGGCCTCGCCGCCTACCTCTGGACCCGCGACGCCGCGCGCGTTCACCGTTTCGCGCGCGATGTCGAGGCCGGCATGGTCTGGGTGAACTCGCAGAACGTCCGCCACCTGCCCACCCCCTTCGGCGGCACGAAGATGAGCGGCATCGGCCGTGACGGTGGGGACTACAGCTTCGACTTCTACATGGAGACCAAGAACGTCTCCGTCGCCCTCGGGGAGCACCGCATCCCCAAGCTGGGCGCCTGAGGGGAGGACCCTGGATGCCCGCACGCACCGGTCGCGAGTTCCTGGAGGGGCTCAAGCGCAACCCGCCCAACATCTGGGTGGACGGGGAGAAGGTCGAGGACCCGACGACCCACCCTGCCACCGCCAACGTGGCCCGCTCGATCGCCCACCTCTACGACCTGCAGCACCGCCCCGACCTGGCGGACGCCCTCACCTACGAGAGCCCCACCACCGGCGAGCGGGTCGGTCTGAGCTTCCTGGAGCCCACCACCGTGGGCGACCTGCGTCGGCGCGCACGCATGCACAAGGTCTGGGCCGACGCCAGCCTGGGGTTCATCGGCCGCAGCCCCGACTACCTCAACGTGAACCTGATGGCGGCGGCACGCGCGGCCGCCTACTTCGACCAGTGCGACCCGCGCTTCGGGGCCAACATGCGCCGCTACTACGAGTACGTGCGCGAGAACGACCTGTGCCTGACGCACGCCTTGACCAACCCGCAGGTCAACCGTGAGAAGCGCGCGGACCAGCTCGACGATCCCTACATCGCCCTGGGGCTCGTCAAGGAGGTGGCGGAGGGGATCGTGGTCCGCGGCGCCCGCATGATGGCGACCCTGCCGATCGCCGACGAGATCCTGATCTTCCCGTCGACCGTGCTCAAGGAGCAGGAGGAGATGACCCGCTACGCGCTGGCGTTCGCGGTGCCGTGCTCCACGCCGGGCCTGAGCTTCCAGTGCCGCGAGCCGCTCGACATCGGCCGGAGCCACGAGGACCATCCGCTGGGCTCGCGCTTCGACGAGATGGACGCCATGGTCTACTTCGACGACGTGCTGGTGCCGTGGGACCGCGTGTTCATCGTGGGCGACGTCAAGCTCGCCAACCGCGCCTACGCCAGTACCGGCGCCGTCTACCACATGGCGCACCAGGTGCTCGGCGTCAAGATCGCCAAGACCGAGGCCTTCCTGGGCGTGGCGCAGGCCATCGTCGACATGATCGGCAGTGAGCAGTTCCAGCACGTGCAGCAGAAGGTCGCCGAGCTCATCATCGTCCTCGAGATCATGAAGGCGCTGCGTACGCAGGCCGAGGAGACGGCGGAGCTCGACGCCTACGGCACCATGACCCCGGGCAAGGACGCGGTGAACGCGGCGCGCAACTACTTCCCGCAGGTCTACCCGCGCATGGTGGAGATCCTCCAGCTGCTGTCGGCGAGCGGGCTGATCATGATCCCCAGCGAGGCCGATCGCAAGGGCCCGATGGGCGACAGCATCACGAAGTTCCTGCAGGCGCGCAACGCCGGCAGCGACGAGCGCATCAAGCTCTACCGGCTGGCCTGGGACATGACCATCTCGTCGTTCGGAGGCCGCCAGAACCTCTACGAGAAGTTCTTCTTCGGCGATCCCGTCCGCACCCAGTGCGCGCTGTACCAGGGGTACGACAAGCAGCCGTTCGTGGACCGGGTGCTCCGGTTCCTCGATCGTTCCGACGAGCCTGCGGCGGCGCCGCAGGCGGTGGACGAGGGGGGAGGGCGGTCCCATGCCGATCCGTGACGCCGGAACCCCGCCGTTCGACATCGTCCGGCTCAGCCACGTGGAGCTGGGTGCGCGCGACCTGGAGCGCTCGCGGGCGTTCTACGTCGACGCGCTGGGGTTCGTCGAGACCGAGCGCACCGACGAGGCGCTCTACCTCCGCGGCCTGGAGGAGCGGGGCCATCACTCCCTGGTGCTCCGGCGCGCGCCCGAGCCGGTGTGCTTCCGACTGGGCTACCGGGTGCGATCGGAGGACGACCTCGACCGCGCGCACGCCTTCTTCGCCGAGCGGGGCCTCGAGGCTTCCTGGGTGCAGCCGCACGGCCAGGGCCGCACCCTCCACGCGCGCGACCCCTTCGGCGTACCGCTGGCGTTCTACGCCTCCCAGCCGCAACAGCCCCGCATGCTGCAGCGCTACGAGGCCTACCGCGGTGCCGCCGTGCAGCGCATCGACCACTTCAACTGCTTCGCCGCCGATCTGCAGGCCACCCACGACTTCTACGCGCGCCGCCTCGGTTTTCGCACCACCGAGTACACCGAGACCGAGCCGCAGGCGGGTCGCGAGCCGGAGCTGTGGGCGGTGTGGATGCACCGCAAGGGCAACGTCCACGACCTGGCGCTCACCAACGGCTACGGGCCGCGCCTGCACCACGTAGGGGTGTGGACCCGCGGCGAGATGGACATCCTGCACGCGTGCGACCTGCTCGCCTCGACCGGATGGATCGGGTCGATGGAGCGGGGCCCCGGCCGCCACGGCATCTCCAACGCCTTCTTCCTCTACCTTCGCGATCCCGACGGGCACCGCATCGAGCTCTTCACGGGGGATTACCTCACGGTCGATCCGGACTTCGAGCCGATCCGTTGGACGCTCGACGATCCGCGGCGACAAACCCTATGGGGCCAGCCCGCACCGAAGTCGTGGTTCGAGGAGGGCACGCCTTTCGAGGGGGTGAACGTGGTCGAGCCGAAGCTCCAGGCACGCCCCATCCACGCCGTGTGAGCGGCGCAGGCGGGCGCTCCGCCGCGCTCGGGACGGCGGAGACGGACCCAGAGACGTGCCCCTGGCACACGGGACCTTAGGACGAGGTGGTTTGAATGAGACGGACACGAGTTTGGATCCTCTTGCTGTTGATGGCGGGGCTGGCGGCTTTCGGCACGGCGTCGGCCCAGGACATCGTGATCGGGGCGGCCATCGCCCAGACGGGCCCCGCCTCCTCGCTGGGGACGGGTGAGGTCGACGCACTCAAGCTCTTCGAGAAGCAGGTCAACGACGCCGGCGGCATCGACGGACACAACCTCAAGATCGTCCTGCTCGACACCGCCAGCGACCCTTCCAAGGCCGTCCTGAACGTCCGCAAGCTGATCACGGAAGACAACGCGCTGGCCGTCATCTGCTGCACCACCAGCCCCGAGTCGCTGGCGGTCATCGACACCGTGCAGCGCGCTGGCGTGCCCAACATCTCGATCGCGGCGTCGGCCTCGATCGTCCAGCCGGCCTCCGAGCGGCACTGGATCTTCAAGACGCCGCCGCTCGACTCGGTCATGGTCACCGCCGAGGTGAAGGACATGGTGGCCCAGGGCGTGAAGACGCTCGGGTTCATCGGCTTCAACGACGCCTATGGCCAGGGCGGGCTCGACGAGCTCAAGAAGGCCCTGCCCGGCACCGGGATCGACCTGGTGGACGCCGAATCGTTCGCGCGCACCGATACCAACCTCAGCTCGCAGGCCAGCAAGCTGGTCGCGGCCAAGCCGGACGCCGTCCTCATCTGGGCGATCCCGCCGGGCGGCAACGTCGCCCAGAAGGCTCTGCAGGACGCCGGCTACCAGGGGACCTTCTACCAGAGCTACGGCATGACCAACGAGACCTTCCTGCGGCTCGGCGGCGCGAGCCTCAACGGCACGCGCCTGTCGGTGTTGCCGGTGATCGTCCACGACAACCTGCCCTCGTCGCTGCCCTTCGCCTCGGTGGTGCAGGACTTCGTCCAGACCTACCAGGCCGCCTACGGCTCGGTCCCGAGCTCCTTCGCGGGCCACGCCTGGGACGCCGGCCTCATCCTGGAGGCTGCCAGTAAACAGGTGCTCGCCTCGACCTCGCCGAGCGACGTCAAGGCCTTCCGTAGCGCGCTCCGCGATGCCATCGAAGGGCTGCACGACTTCCAGGCGGTGGACGGCACCTTCAACTTCTCGCCCACCGACCACAGCGGCCTGGGGAGCACGTCCGCCGTCATGGTGACGGTCCAGGACGGCACCTACCAGCCCGTACCGTAGCGGCGTGCGCACGACCGAGGCCGAGCGGCGCGGAGGGAAGGGGGAGGGGTCATCGTGACGATGGGCACCGCGCTCTTCCTGCTCGTCACCGGGCTGACCAACGGCGCCATCTACGCGCTGCTCGGTCTCGGGCTCGTGCTGATCTACAACGTCACGCGCGTGATCAACATCGCGCAGGGTGAGTTCGTCATGCTGGGCGCCCTCACCGCGGTGGGGCTCACGACCGGGGAGGCCACGGGCGGGATCACGCTGGCGATCCTGGCGGGTGCCTCCTGGGGCCTGCTGGTGCTGCTGCTACGGCGGCGATGGGCGCTGCTGTGGCTGCCCCCGGCCGGAGCCCTCGCGCTGTGGTGGCTGGTGCGCGCGGTGGAGCCGTTCCACCTGCCGCCGATCGTGGCGGTGCTGGTGGCGACCATCGCCGTCGCCTTCGTGGGGGCGGCGCTGTACCGCCTCACCATCCAGCCGGCGGCGGCGGCCGGTGAGGTGGTCTTCCTCATCATCACCACCGGCCTCTACCTCGGGCTCCAGGGCCTCGGCCTGGTCTTCTGGGGCCCGGGCTCGTTCAGCTTCCCCAGCATCCACGCCGGCAAGATCGCGGCGGCGGGCGTCCGGGTGAGCTACCAGAGCCTGTTCGTCCTGGCCGCCACGCTGCTCGTGCTGGCGCTGCTATGGCTGTTCTTCGAGCGCACGCTGTTCGGCAAGGCGCTCCGTGCCGCCGCCATGAACCGCCTCGGCGCCCGCCTGGTGGGGATCTCGCCCGAGCGCGCCGGCCTGGTGGCGTTCGCCATCAGCGCCGGCATCTCCGCCCTGGCCGGGGTGCTGATCGCGCCCGTCACCTATGCCACCTACGACATGGGGCTCGGCCTCGGGCTGAAGGGCTTCGTGGGGGCGGTCATCGGCGGCCTCTCCGGCTACCCCGGCGCGGTGCTGGGCGGCCTGGCGATCGGCGTGCTGGAGGCCTTCGCCGCCTACACCACCTCCGCCTACGGCGAGGCCATCGTCTACGCGCTCATCATCCCCATCCTGCTGCTGCGCGTGCTCACGGGCCGGCGGGGAGCGGCGACGTGAGGGCGTGGCAGGCGTTGCTGGGCGTCGGCGGCGCGGCGCTCCTGGTGGCGCTGCCGTGGCTGCTGCCGCCTTTCTACGCCAACCTGCTGTGCTTCATCGCGATCTACGGTGGCGTGGCCACCGGCCTCATCCTGCTGACCGGCTACGCCGGCCTGGTGAGCCTGGGGCAGGGCGCCTTCTACGGCATCGGCGCGTACGGTGCGGTGGTGCTGGCGGGCAGCTACGGCGTCGACCCCTGGCTGAGCCTCCTGCTCGGCACCCTCCTGGCCGCGACCGCCGGCTACCTGGTGGGGCTCCTCCCCATCCTGCGCCACTCGGGGCACTATCTTGCGCTGGCGAAGCTCGCCTGGGGCATCATCGCCACGATCCTGTTCACCCAGCTGGCGTCGATCACCGGTGGGCCCAACGGCTTCACCCACGTCCCGGTGCTCAGCCTCTTCGGCCTGGACTTCATCGACCCGGGCCACTTCTACTATCTGACGCTCGTCTTCGCGGTGCTGGCGGTGGCGGCGCTGGCATCGCTCATCCGGAGCCGCGCGGGCCGGGCGGTGCGCGCCATGCGCTCCAGCGAGGCGGCGGCCGCCAGCGTCGGCATGGAGGTCGGCCGCATCAAGCTGCAGGTCTTCGTGCTGGCCGCCGCGCTGGCGGGCCTCGGCGGTGCGCTGTTCGCCTACTTCATCGCCTTCATCAGCCCCAGCGCCTTCGACCTGGGCGCCTCCATCCGGTTGCTGACCATGGCCATGATCGGCGGCGCGCACCCGTTGGGAGGCGTGGTGGGCGCCGCCGTGGTGACACTTCTCGACGACGTGCTGCAGAACGTGATCCCCAACGCCAGCGGGCAGGCGGGGCTGGTGCAGGTGATCGCCTACGGGGCCATCCTGGTGGGGCTGATGCTGGTCAGCCCGCGGGGGCTCGAACCGCTGCTCACCCGGGTGTGGCGCCTGCGCCTGCGAGCCGGACCGGCGGAGCCACCGGCCCCGGCGGCTCCGGTCGCGGCAGCGCCCGAGCCGGGAGCGCTCCCCACCGAGGCGCGGGAGACGGCGCCCGCTGCCACCGCAGCGTCCGGCGAGCCGCCAGCCGCGGCTGGGCTGACCGGCCTCCAGGTGCGCGGCCTGGGTCGCCGCTTCGGGGGCTTGCAGGCCGTCGACGACCTGTCCTTCGAGCTGCGCGCCGGCGAGATCCTGGGACTGATCGGTCCCAACGGTGCCGGCAAGACCACCGCCTTCAACGTCATCAGCGGCCTGCTCCCACCCAGTGAGGGGCGGGTCCTGCTGGGGGGCGACGACGTCACTGCCGCAGCCGCCCAGCGGATGGCCCGGCGCGGCCTCACGCGGACGTTCCAGAACACCGCGCTCTTCGAGATGAGCGTGCTGGAGAACGTGATGGCCGGCTGCTACATCCGCACGCGGGGTGGGGTGTGGGCCGGGGTGCTCGGGCTGGGCCGCGCCGATGAGGCTCGTGCCAGGCGCGAGGCCCGGCGGGCGCTGGCGCGGGTCGGCTTGACCGAGCTGGCGGCGGACGCGCCCTCGTTGCCGGTGGGCAAGCAGCGCCTGCTGGAGGTGGCTCGCTCGCTCGCCATGCGGCCGCGCGTGCTGCTGCTCGACGAGCCGGCGGCCGGTCTGCGCTACGCCGAGAAGCGCGAGCTCGCCGGCCTGCTGTCCGCCTTGCGCGACGAGGGCCTGGCGATCCTGCTGGTGGAGCACGACATGGACCTCGTGATGAGCGTGGCGGACCGCATCGTGGTGATGAACTACGGCCAGACGTTGACGGAGGGGACGCCGGAGCAGGTGCGTCAGGACCCCGAGGTCATCGCCGCCTACCTCGGATTGGACGCGGCGTGAGCCGGGCGCGCGCCCGGACCGCCGCGCGGCGGCGGGCGGCGCCCCAGGGAGGGTCGTCGTGAGTTCTCCGGAACGGCGCTCGGACGGCGCCCTGCTCCAGGTCGAGGGGCTGGAGGTGGCGTACGGCGGCGTGCAGGCGCTCGGTGGCGTGTCGCTGGCGGTCCGGGCCGGGGAGGTGGTGACGGTCATCGGCGCCAACGGCGCCGGCAAGACCAGCCTGGTGCATGCCATCACCGGCGTCGCTCCCAAGCGCGCGGGGCGGGTGACGTTCGACGGCGACGACGTGTCTCGCAGCACGCCGGAGGTGCTGGTCGGGCGCGGGCTGACGCTGGTGCCGGAACGTCGCGAGCTGTTCGGCGCCCTGTCGGTGCAGGACAACCTGCGTCTCGGCGCGTTCCTGCGCTCGAGCCGAGGCGCCCGGGTCAGGCGCGACCTGGAACGCGTCTACGAGATCTTCCCGCGGCTCGCCGAGCGACGGCGGCAACGGGCGGGGACCATGTCGGGCGGGGAGCAGCAGATGCTCGCCCTGGGCCGCGCGATGATGAGCGATCCGAGGCTGCTGCTGCTCGACGAGCCGAGCCTCGGCCTCGCGCCGCTGGTGGTGCAGGAGATCCTGCGCGTCATCGAGGCGCTTCGGGAGGAGGGCGTGACCGTCCTGCTCATCGAGCAGAACGCGCGGGCGGCGTTGAAGCTGGCGGACTACGGCTACCTGCTCGAGGCCGGCGAGGTGCTCGTGGCGGCGCCGGCCGAGCAGTTGGAGCACGACGAGCGCGTGCGCGACGCCTACCTCGGCGCCGGCCCCGTCGTCCCATGAGAACGTCGGCCGGTCCCTCAGGGGACCCTGCTCCTTCTCATCCCTGACCTGCCTACCTTGGCGTGTCCGTCGAGGCCCGCGCGCGCTGCCCGGGCCCGGCGCCATCCGTGACCTCGAGTGGCGCGCTCCTTCGACCCCGACGGCGGGAAGGAGAAGACCAGCCATGAAGCGTACGATCCATGGATTGATCGTCGTGCTCGCTGCGGCGAGCGCCTTCGGGGCCGCCTTCGCCGCCTCCGCTTCGATGTCCACCTCGAACGGGAGTGCCGACAGCATCGCCACCCAGGCGATGCGGGCCGCCCGAGTCTCGCTCCTGTCCGCCGCACCCGGCGCCGGCACGGCGCCGATCGTCACGGTCCGCGCCTCCGATCTGTCCCGCGGCGCGACGTCGGCCGACCTCGCGAAGGCCCTGTACGCCCGGGTGACGGTGAGCGGCCACGCGGCCGCGTTCGCCGTGGACCACGCCGCGGCCCTGAAGGGCCAGCTCGTCCTGCGGGTCTCGGGCGTGCCGGGGGCCGACATCCCGCACCTCGCGCCCGTCTCGGCGGTGGCGACCGACCTCTTCGAAGCCTCGCAGGGTAGCCAGCCGGTGGTGCTGCTGGCGCGGGGCCAGGGGCCCAGTGCCGTCACCTTCGCCCTCTACGATCCGGCCATGGGCTACGCCTACGGCTCGATGGGGGTATCGGGCGCCGATCGGGCCACGGTCTGGGTGAACGGCACCGTCCGGGACTACCCGGTGGCCGCCCGTGGCGGCGCCATCGGCGACCTGGTGATCGCCTCCGGCGCCCGCCAGGGCACCCCGTTGGCCAGCGTCGTCGGCGGAGCCGTCGCCGAGGTGCCGCAAGCCAACCCCTCGACCGTGCGGGCCGCCGCCCACGGCGGGCAGACGGCGGCGGTCGCTGCGACCACGGAGGCGATGGCCCCCGTCCACCCCAACGAGGACCTGGGCATGCACGGCGACATCGTCGGCTACCAGACCGCCAACGGTCAGGAGATCGAATAGCCGCGGACGATCGGAACGGGGATGGCACGCTCCCGACGGGGCGCGCCGCGGCAGCGCGTCTGCCGTCGCGCGCCCCGCAGCGGGCACCATGGGGAGCTCGGCGAACCGGGGGTCGTGGATGACGCGAGCGAAGAAGTCGGCGCCGATCTCGCCGTCCAGGATGTTGGCGTGGCGGTCCTTGTGGCTGCCGAGCGGGTGCTTCGCGTCGTTGAGGTGGATCGCCGCCAGCCGGGCCAGATCGACGGCCCCGTCGAGCGCCGCCAGCGTGGCCTGGTACCCGTCCTCGTCGCGGAGGTCGTAGCCGGCGACGAAGGCGTGGCAGGAGTCGAAGCAGACACCCAGGTGCCCGGGGTCGTCCACGCGCCCCAGGATCTGCCCGAGCTCGTCGAAGTCCGCGCCCAGCGTGCTGCCCTGCCCTGCCGTGTTCTCGAGCAGGACGCGCGCTTCGAAGTCGGGTCGGGCGGCGAAGACCTGATCCAGCGAGCGCGCCACACGCTCGACGCCGGCCTCCACCCCTTCGCGCATGTGGGCGCCCGGGTGGAGCACGAGGCCGGGCACGCCCAGGCGGTCGCAGCGTTCGAGCTCATCAGCCAGCGCCGTGAGGGACTTCTCGCGCACCTCGGGGTCGGGGCTCGCGAGGTTGATCAGGTAGCTCGCGTGCGCGACCACCGGTAGGCCGCTCTCCGCGTGGGCCTTGCGGAACGCCTCGATCTCGTCCTCGGCCAGCGGGCGGCCGCTCCAGCGGTTGGCGTTCTTCACGAAGATCTGCAGGGCGTCGCAACCGATGTCGCGCCCCCGCTCGAAGGCCTTGTGGGTGCCTCCGGCCACCGAAACATGTGCTCCCAGACGCGCCATGGGCGGCAGTCTACCGCGGATCGAGCGGGGACCGGCCGGGCGCGCGGTGGTAGACTCGCGGCCGTGATCCGGGCGCAGCTGCCCCACCCCGGCCCCGCCGAACTCGCCGCCTTCCTCGACGAACACCTCCGCGCCGGAGACTGCCTGGTGCAAGTGGTGAGCGAGTGCGAGGTCCTCTACAGCGGTCGCGCCGCCAGCGTGGCCGAGGCCGGCGACTACCTGGTCATCGTGAAGCGCGACGGCAGCGTGCAGGTGCACGGGCACCGCAGCGTCAAGCCGGTCAACTGGCAGCCCCAGACCGACGACATCTTCGTTGGAGTCGAGGACGGGGTGGCGGTGATGCGGGCCGAGCGCTTCCACCCCGAGGAGATGGTGCGGGTAGCGTTCCTGGCGCCGGCCCTGGCGCAGGCGCTGGAGCTGCGGGAGGCGGACGGCTTCGTCTTGATGGGCAGCGAGGCGGAGATGCAGCGGGCGCTGGCCCGCCATCCCGACGTCATCGAGCCGGGCCTGGCGGTGCTCGACCGTGAGTTGCCCACCGACGTCGGAGGGATCGACCTCTTCGCGCGCGATGCGGACGGCGCCCTGGTGGTGGTCGAGCTCAAGCGTTCCAAGGCCAACCAGGAAGCCGTGCACCAGCTCAGCCGCTACGTCGAGAGCGTGCGCCGGCTGACCGCCGAGCCGGTCCGCGGGATCCTGGCGGCCCCCGCGGTGACGGGACCGGCGCTGAACCAGCTCGGGAGCCTCGGCCTGGAGTTCCGAGAGGTCTCGGCGCTGCCGCTCGAGGACGACGAAGACCCCCGGCAGCCGTCGCTGTTCGCGCCCGCCTAGCAGGGTGCGCGCTGCCCTGGCGCGCGTCACGGAAAGCCCGTAAACTATTTCATATGAAAGGGAGCGCGGCGTCGGCCGATTACCTCGATCTGGCGAGAGCGGTGCTTCGGCTGTCGCGGCACCTCTACCGCACCTTCGACGAGGCGCTGGGGCCGGCCTTCGGGCTGGCGACCAAGGACTTCCTGGTGCTGCGCGTCATCCAGGGCGGTGAGGTGCACCCGGGAGGGGTCGCCGCCTACCTCAACATGCCCCCTGCCAGCGTCAGCCGGGTGCTGGAACGCCTGGAGGCGAAGGGGTATGTTGAGCGCTCGGTGGATCCGGGCGATCACCGCCGCTTCCGCCTCGCCGTCACCGAGGACGGCAAGCGCGTGGCGGGCGCGATCCGCGACCTCATGCGCAAGACCCTCAGCAAGACCTACGCCCACGTGCCGGCAGGCGCCCTGCGCGCCGCGGTCGAGCACCTTACGACGCTCAACGAGGTCATCGAGCAGCGCTCGTAAGCCCCCTCAGAGAGCCCCATCCATCGCACCCGCGCGCGGCGGCCCATCGGCGCCTCCGGGCGCCTCGTGGAGGACACCGCCCGTGGAGACCCGATCCACATCCCGGGAGCGCAGCGATCGGCTGCGCCGGGAGACCCAGGCCAGCAACCGCATCACCGGCAGCAGGCGCTGGTGGGCGCTGGGTGCCGTGCTGCTCACCATGTTCTTCTCGTCGCTGGACCAGACCGTGGTCTCGACGGCGATCCCCACGATCGTCAGCGAGCTGCACGGCTTCAGCATCTACGCTTGGCTCGTCACCGCCTACATGATGGCCTCGGCCGTGACGGTGCCGCTCTACGGCAAGCTCTCCGACATGTACGGCCGCAAGCCGTTCTTCGTGTTCGGGCTGAGCGTCTTCGCCCTCGGATCGATCCTCTCGGGGCAGTCGCAGACGATGCTCGAGCTCATCCTGTTCCGTGGCCTGCAGGGGATCGGGGCGGGCGCCATGCTCACCATGCCGCGCGCCACGATCGGCGACATCTTCAACCCGCGCGAACGCGGCCAGTGGATGGGGGTGATCGGCGCCGTGTTCGGGCTGGCCAGCGTCATCGGCCCCACCCTGGGCGGCTGGATCACCGACTCGATCGGCTGGCGCTGGATCTTCTACATCAACCTGCCGGTGGCCGCGCTCGCCATCGCCGGCGTGGTCTTCGCGCTCCCCAGCGTACGGGTGGAGGCACGGCTCAAGCTCGACTGGCGCGGCAGCCTACTCCTCGTCGTCGGCCTGGTGCCCATCCTGCTCGGCTTCACCTGGGCCGGCGGGCGGCTGGCCTGGACGAGCCCGGAGCTGATCGGACTGTTCCTCGTCGGTCTCGTGTTCCTCGTGCTGTTCGGCGTGAACGAGACGCGGGCCGAGAACCCCATCCTGGAGCCGTCGCTGTTCCGCAACGGCATCTTCAACACGACGCTCCTGATCGCGTTGTTCATCACCATGGCCATGTTCGGCGCCCTGATCTTCCTGCCGCTGTTCGTGCAGGGCGCGCTCGAGTACTCGGCGGCCAGCTCCGGCTACATCCTCACGCCGATGATGCTCAGCCTGGTGGCCGCGTCCATGGTCGGCGGCCAGATCGTCACGCGGACGGGTCGCTACAAGGTGCTGGCGGTGGTGGGGGCGGTGCTGCTGGTCACCGGCCTGGTCCTGTTCACGCGGATGGACCTGCACACCACCTGGGTCGGCGTGGTGCGCAACATGATCGTCTTCGGGCTGGGGCTGGGGACGCTGCTGCCCCAGCTCAACACGGTGGTGCTCAACGTCTTCCCGTACCGCATCATGGGGGCGGTGAGCGCCACCCAGCAGTTCGTGCGCTCGCTCGGCGGTGTGATCGCCGCGCCCATCCTGGGCACGGTGCTGGCGCGCTCGGTCGATGCCCGGCTCGCGCAGGACATGCCTGCCCAACTCCGCCAGGCGATGGCCGCCGGCGGCGTGGGCGTACAGCAGCTCGATCCTCAGCAGCTCCTCTCGGCGCAGGCACAGCAGGCCATCCGCTCGCGGTTCGACGCCTTCGGGGCTCAGGGCGACACGCTGTACCGTCAGTTCCTGGATGCGGTGCACCGGGCGCTGGCGGGCGGCACGCGCGAGCTGTTCACCATCGCGCTGGTGTTCGGCCTGCTCGCGCTCGTCGCTACGCTCTTCCTACGCGAGGTGCGGCTCAAGCGGGACGAGTTCTTCGACGAGTCGGATGCGAAGCCTGCCGAGCCGCGGTAGAGCCGGCTGGGCTACCATGCCGCTATGGATGACCCGGCTTCGGCTCCCGGCGTGACGGTTCGGGAGGTCACCCTCCCCGGCGTCGGCAAGAAGTACGTCATGACGCTCCGTGGGGGCGGCGACCTGGCGGTGGTGGTCAGGCCCGATGGCGAGCGCCAGCTCCACCACTTCCTGGAGCATGAGGACCGCCCTTGCGACGTCGTCAAGGTGGACGCCGAGGAGGCGCAGCAGCTCGCCAACCTTCTGGGGCGCCCGGTGGTGCAGGCGCCGCGCGGGGAGGACTTGGAGCTGGTGCTGGGCGCCCTGGAGATCGACGGGGTGACGCTCGGTGAAGGCTCCCCGCTGGCGGGCAGCGCGCTTGCGGCAGGAGACGGGGGCCAGCGTCATCGCCATCCTGCGCGACGGGCGCGCGATCGCCAACCCTGACGTCGACACCCCCTTCCAGGCCGGAGACACCCTTCTTCTGATCGGATCCCCCTCGCAGACGGACGCCGCCCGGGCGTTGATCGCCGGCTGACGCGGCGCCTCGGGAGCCCCGAGCGTGTCGCCGCTGCTCGAGCTGGGCCTGGTCGTCCTCGGCCTCTACCTGGCCGGTTGGGCGAGCCGCAAGGTGGGCCTGTCGCCGGTGGTGGGCTACCTCCTGCTCGGGATCCTGCTCGGCCCGCACGGTGCCCTGCCGCTCTACCGGATCGCGCCCACCACCGAGCTGCTCGGGGAGCTGGGGCTGCTGCTCCTGCTGTTCTACCTGGGCCTGGAGTTCTCGCTCTCGCGCATCCTGGAGGGGACACGGGCCACGCTGCTGGCGGGCGCGGCCGACCTCCTCAACTTCGTGGCCGGGTTCGCTCTGGCGCTGCTCGTGGGCTTCGGCTGGCTCGCCGGCCTGTTCCTGGGTGGGGCGGTCTACGTGTCCAGCTCCGGTGTCATCGCGCGGCTGCTGTCGGAGAGCGACCTGCTCGCCTACCCCGAGGCCGAGCGGACGCTGGGCGTGCTGGTCTTCGAGGACCTGGAGCGGCTGCTGGCCCGCGAAGGGGAGGACCTCACGCTGCTGGCGCTGGCCCTGGTGGCGCTGGTCGCGGTGGGCGCCGTGACGCTCGGGTTCCCCGATGCGGTGGCCGCCTTCCTGCTGGGGATGGTGGTGGCCGAGTCGGGGCATGGCGCGCGTGTCGAGGCCGCGCTGCGGTCGTGGTACGAGGTGGCGGCGGCCGCTTTCTTCCTGGTGGTGGGGCTACACGTGGATCTGGTCAGCGCGCTCCGCGAGCTCCCGCTGGCGCTGCTACTGGTCGTCGCCACCGTGGTCGCCAACCTGCTCAGCGCGTACGTGGGGGGGCGGGCCAGCGGGCTCGGGCACCGGGCGTCGGTGGGGCACGGGCTCATGCTGCTGCCGCGCGGTGAGTTCTCGCTGGTGGTGGTCAGCCTCGCCGCCCAGGCGCCGGCCCTGCCGGAGCCCGTGCGTCAGGCGCTGCTGGGTGGCACGTCGCTGTACGTCGTGATCATGGTGGCGCTCGGCAGCTTCATCTATGGCCGTTACGACAGCATCAACGAGCGCCTCGCGCGCCTGCTCCGGCCGCGCTCGCGAAGGGGGCGCCGACGCTCGGGCGGCGGCGTGGCCGAGTCGGGGCGCGCCGAGTAGCGGCGCTCGCCGCGCGCGTGCCCCGACCTCTCAGGACGCCCGCAGGTACTGCGGAGGGAACAGCGAGCGCGCGTCGGCGTCGAGCGCCCGCGCGGCGTGCTGGGGCCAGGACGGATCGCGCAGCATCTCGCGCGCCAACAGCACCAGGTCGGCCTCGCCGCGCGCGACGATGGCCTCGGCCTGCTCCGCCTCGGTGATCATCCCGACCGCGCCCGACGCGACGCCGGCCTCCGTGCGCACGCGCTGCGCGAAGGGCACCTGGTAGTTGGGGGCCACCGGCACCTCGACGCCGGGAACGATGCCGCCCGTGGAGCAGTCGACGAGGTCCACGCCCAGCTCCCGGAGCAGCGTGGCCAGCCGCACCGTGTCGTCGCCGCTCCACCCGTCGTCCGTCCAATCGGTCGACGACAGCCGTACGAGCAGCGGCCGGTCCTCCGGCCAGACGCGCCGAACCGCGGCCGTCACCTCGCGCAGGAGCCGGGTGCGGCCGTCGAAGTCGCCGCCGTAGGCGTCGTCGCGGGTGTTGGCCAGCGGCGACAGGAAGCTGTGCAAGAGGTACCCGTGCGCGCCGTGGATCTCGACCACGTCGAAGCCGGCGTCGAGCGCCCGCGTGGCCGCCGCCTCGAAGGCGTTCACCACCTCGGCCATCTGCTCGGGGCGCAACGCCTCGGGCACCGGGTAGTTCGGTGCGAAGGGGGTCGCCGTCGGCCCCACCACGGTCCAGCCGCCCTCGTCCTCCGGCACCGCGCCCCGCTGCTCGGCCCAGGGGTGCCAGGTGCTGGCCTTGCGGCCGGCGTGGGCCAGCTGGACGCCGATGTGCGCGCCGACGTCGTGCACGAAGCGCACGATGCGCGTGAGGCCGTCCACGTGCTCGTCGCGCCACAGGCCCAGGTCGCGCGGCGAGATCCGCCCGCGGGCCTCGACGGCGGTGGCCTCGGTCAGCACGAGGCCGGTGCCGCCGACAGCCCGGGCGCCGAGGTGAACCAGGTGCCAGTCGTTGGCGAAGCCGTCCTCGGCGCTGTACTGGCACATCGGGGAAACGGCGATGCGGTTGCGCAGGCGGAGCCCACGGAGGTCGAGAGGGTCGAAGAGCGCAGCCATGGCGCCAGTATGACCCGGGTGCTCAGGCGCGGCCGTCGTGCGCGGGGTGCGCGGCGAGCTCGTCCACCAGCCGGGGATCCGCGGCCAGGACCCGCATCAGCGCGCTCACGAGCCGCGGGGCGAACCAGCGGCCGGACTGCCGCTGCATCTCCGCCACCGCCTTCTCGAGCGGCCAGGCGCGCTTGTAGGGGCGCTCGCTGATGAGGGTGTCGAACACGTCGGCGACCGCCACGATCTGCCCGGCCAGCGGGATGGCGTCGCCCGCCAGGCCGCGCGGGTAGCCGCTGCCATCCCAGCGCTCGTGGTGCGTGAGGGCGATGCGCTCGGCCATGTTGATCAGCTTGGAGCGACCGCGAGCGAGCAGGCGCGCTCCCACGTCCACGTGCTGCTGCATGGTGGCCCGTTCCTCCGAAGTGAGGCTTCCCGGCTTCAGCAAGATGTTGTCGGGCACGCCGATCTTGCCGACGTCGTGGAGGGGGGCGGCGCGTTCGATGAGCAGGGCGGTATCCTCATCGACCCCCAGCTCGCGGGCGAGCAGCCCGGACAGACGCCCCACGCGTTGGGTGTGGAGCCCGGTGGTGCTGTCGCGATACTCCGCCGCCTGCGCGAGTCGTTCCAGCACGTCCATGCGGGCCGCCTCGAGCTCGATGGTGCGCTCGCGAACCATGTCCTCCAGGTGCGCGGCGTGGCGCTGGAGCTGCAGGTGGAGCTGGCGCGTGCGCAGCAGGTTCCCGACGCGGAGCTCGATCTGGCTGGATCGGAACGGCTTGGTGATGAAGTCCTTCGCTCCGCGCGAGAGCGCCTCCTCCTCGGCCTGCTGCGAGAGGTCGGCGGTGAGCACCAGGATGGGAAGGAAGCTGTCGGGGTCGAGGCGGGCGGAGACGGCATCGATGACCTCGAGGCCGCTCAAACGCGGCATGTGCAGGTCGGTGCAGAGCAGGTCGGGCGCGAGACGCTCGAAGAGCTCGACGCCCTCCTCGGGGTCGTCGGTGGCGGTGACGTGCTCGTAGCCGGCGTGTCGGAGGATGCGTTCCAGCAGCACGAGGTTGGCGCGCTCGTCGTCGACGATGAGCAGCTTGGCATCCGCGAGTGAAGACAGCACCGGCCGTTCGCCCCTCCAGGCCGCGCCCCTGGGAGCGCAGGCTCGGCAAGGATATCGGGCGGCCTCGGCGAAGGGCGGTACGGGTCTTCACAGGACGGGCGGCGCCTGCCCACGGGGGGGCGGGGTGGATAAAGCTTCTCACGACGCCGTCCCCGTGGGCGCTGCTAGACTTAGGCGGCATGCCGTTGTTTCGTAAGGATCCGTTCGGCCGCGCCTGGGTGCTCATCTCTCCGGAACGGGGGCTCGTCGCCTCCGATTTCGGCA
Organism: Deinococcales bacterium; assembly: GCA_037386005.1. Lineage (GTDB taxonomy): Bacteria > Deinococcota > Deinococci > Deinococcales > Trueperaceae > JASBRS01. Next base: position 32,245 of record JARRMM010000030.1, read on the forward strand.
GCGTCCTGCCGGTCCCTGAACGCTCCCCGCTGTCGCCGGGGAACGAGCGCGAGACGGGGCCCGAGATCGCCGCCATCCGGCCCAGCAGCACCGCGCCGGACGGGCCCGAGTGGCGCATGCGCGTCATCGCCCACCCTTCGGCGTTGGTCGATTCGCGCCGCTTCCGTGAGGAGGGTGACGCCTTGTTCCGGCAGGCCGTGTCCAGCGGGCACCAGGAGATCATCGTCGAGCACCCGGACGCGCGCCTGGACCTGGACACCATGCCGAGGGCGCACCTCGTCGACGTCTTGCGGCTGTACCGCGAGCGCCTGGCGCTGCTCGCAGCCAGGCCCGGCATCCGCCACGTACAGATCACCCGCAACGTGGGGCGCGCCGCTGGCGCGCTCTACGAGCACCCCCACGCGCAGCTCCTCGCGGTGCCGGTCGGCAGCCGCTGGGTGGAGGAGGAGGTCGAGGCCGCCCGCGGTTACGCCGACGAGCACGGCCGCTGCCTCTTCTGCGATGTCATCGAGCGCGAGCTCGACCGGCGCGAGCGTGTCGTGACGCACAACGAGGCCTTCGTGGCGATCGCGCCGTACGCCGCCAAGACGCCGTTCGAGACGTGGATCCTCCCACGCGAGCACGACAGCGCCTTCACCGCGGTCGCGGCCAACACGCTTCCGCTGCTGGCCGACCTGCTGCAGACCGTGGTGCGGGGGCTCAACGATGCCCTCGACCACCCGCCCTACAATCTCCTGGTGCACACCCTGCCCGCCTCCGGCGATCGCAGCTTCCACTGGCACATCGAGCTGCTCCCGCGCCTGACGCAGCAGGCCGGCTTCGACTGGGGCAGCGGCTTCTACGTCAATCCCACGCCGCCCGAGGACGCGGCGCGGTTCCTCCGTGAGGCGCTGGCACTGCAAGAGGTGCAGCCGTGAGCACCGTGCCGCGCACGCTGGGCGATGCTTCGACCGAGGCGGAGCCCCGCCCGCGGACGCGTCCCCGGCGCCAGGCCGTCGCCCGCGGCGCGCACCGTGTGATCACGGTCCTGGCGATCGTGGGCAGCCTGCACGCACTCTTCCTGCTGGGGGTCGAGACGTGGCGCTTCGTGGTCGAGCGCCAGGCGGTCGCCCACTTGCAGGGCCAGGTGGACCACTTGCGGAACCAGGCCCAAGGCCTCCAGCAGGTCATCGACCACGCCAACGACCCCCGCTACCGCGAGGACCTGGCGCGGAGGCAGGGCTACATGTATCCCAACGAGCAGCGGGCGGTGACCCAGCAGCCCACGGCGCCGGCCTCGAACGCGGTCGGCGGTGCCGGCAGCGGGCCCTGAACATCGACTCGCGGCGGCGCCGCGCGCGGGGCGGGCACGGTATCCTGGACCCATGCCTGTAGGGCGGAGGATGATGCCGTGTCCGACGACACTCTTGCTTGGATGAACGAGCTGACGGCCGAGATGGAGGAGCGGCGCAAGCGCGTCGTGACCGGGGGCGGCGACGAGCGGGTCCGCAAGCAGCACGAGGCCGGCAAGCTCACCGCCCGGGAGCGCATCGACGCGCTGCTCGACGAGGGCAGCTTCGTCGAGCTCGGCGTGTTCGTGAAGCATCGCGGCGGCGACCTGATGGAGGGCGTGGAGGCGCCCGGCGAGGGCGTGGTCACGGGGTACGGCACCATCGAGGGCCGCACCGTCTTCGTCTTCAGCCAGGACTTCACGGTGCTCGGGGGAAGCCTCGGCAAGATGCACGGCGGCAAGATCGCGGCCGTGATGGACCTGGCGGTGAAGACCGGTGCGCCCATCATCGGCCTCAACGACTCGGCCGGCGCGCGCATCCAGGAGGGCGTCGACTCCCTCTCAGGGTACGGCGAGGTCTTCTACCGCAACGCCGTCTACTCCGGTGTCGTGCCCCAGATCTCGGCGATCCTGGGTCCGTGCGCGGGGGGCGCGGTCTACAGCCCGGCCCTGACCGACTTCGTGCTGATGGCCAAGGGGAGCTCCTACATGTTCATCACCGGTCCCGAGGTCATCAAGCAGGTGACCAAGGAGGACGTGACCTTCGAGGACCTGGGCGGGGCCGACGTGCACAACCGCAAGTCGGGCGTAGCCCACCTGGAAGCGGAGGACGACGAGGCCGTGCTCGGCATGATCCGGGAGCTGCTCGGCTACCTGCCGCAGTCGGCCAAGGAGGCGCCTCCGCGGCGACCGACGCGCGACCCGGAGGAGCGCGAGACGCCGGAGCTGCTCTCCATCGTGCACCCCGACCAGCGCCGGCCCTACCCCATGGCCGACGTGGTGCACGCCATCGTCGACGATCACCGCTTCCTGGAGATCCAGCCCGAGTTCGCCAAGAACATCCTCGTCGGCTTCGCGCGGCTCGGCGGTCAGCCGGTCGGGGTGGTTGCCAACAACCCGCGCCACCTGGCCGGCACGCTCAACATCGACGCCAGCGACAAGGCCTCGCGCTTCATCCGCACCTGCGACGCGTTCAACATCCCGCTGGTGACCTTCGTCGACGTCACCGGCTTCCTGCCGGGGGTGGCGCAGGAGCACGCCGGCATCATCCGGCACGGCGCCAAGATGCTCTATGCCTACGCCGAGGCCACGGTGCCGAAGATCACCCTGATCGTGCGCAAGAGCTACGGTGGCGCCTACCTGGCCATGAACTCGCGTGACATGGGCTCGGATGTGGTGCTCGCCTGGCCCACCTCGGCCGTGGCGGTGATGGGGGCCGAGGGGGCGGCGAGCATCATCTACCGCCGCGAGATCCAGGCGTCGTCCGACCCCGAGGGCACCCGCAGCCAGCGCATCGAGGAGTACCGCGGCCGCTTCGACAACCCCTACGTGGCGGCGGGCCACGGCTACATCGACGACGTGATCGATCCCAAGGACACGCGTCGTCACCTGATCCGCCACCTGCGGATGCTGGAGGGCAAGCAGGAGGAGCGGCCGTTCAAGAAGCACGGGAACATGCCGTTGTGATCGCATTCTCGAAACCGCACGGCTGATCCGGCATTCGTGCGTCCTGGATGCTACTCAGGCGCACTGCTGGTCGATGGCGTTCGAGTCGCGGGATGCGGCACATGTGAATGTGTTGGGGCATGTTCGTCCTGTGGGCGTTCCCCGCGCCCGGGCTTGTGAGCGGCGTACCGCGCGTGTGATTCTTCCGTGTCGCGCGTGCGTGACGTCGTTCCGTGGGGGCGACCCGCGCTGGTAGGGCCCCTGGGTCGTGGAGCTGCGGCGTCGTTCGTGCCCTCCTGCCGGTCGGGAGCGTCGGAGTGCGGGTTCGTGGAAACGTTGGGTGAGAGTTCCGTTGGCCGGTTCTTGGGATGCTCTTCGGCGATGCGTAACGTCACGCCACATTACCTAGAGGCACGGTTGCGGAATGCGGTGGGGGGCGTTCGGAAGCTGGTGCATTCACGTGGGTTGGAGCGTGTGTTCGAGGCGGAGGTCTTCTCCCTCGAGCTTCACGCTCAGGAAGCGTTGGAGTCCGGGATGCGGGGGCTGGTGGAGCATGCCCTCGAGGAGGTCCGGTTGTTGGAGGCCGAGATCCATCGGGTTCCGGCCAAGGCGTCGGCGCGTGCCTCGTCCTCGCCTGTGGGTCGAGCCGGGCGCGGCCCCGCGCGAGGCGAGTGATGCCGAGCGACGTCGCACCCCGGCCAGGAGATGGCATCGTGGTGGCGAGCGGACCGCGGCACGCGGTGCTCGACCAGACTCGCTTGAACACCGTGTGCGCGTACGCACAGCACTTCGAGCGCACGGCGGACGTCGCGGCGTACGTTCTCGATCGCGGCGGTGATTCAGCGAGAGCGCTGTGGGTCGTGAGGTGCGAGGGTAGCGTTGCGCGGCGCATCACGCTGTGGGCGGTGGTGTGCGACTTCCTTCGCGACCACGCCGACGAGTGGGGTCTGGAGGTCCATGACGAGGCGTGCCGGAGCCTGAGGGACGTGCTGCGGGAAGCGACGAACGAGTAGGCGCCCAGGGGCGGCGCGGGACGTGACGCGATCCGTTGCGTCCGCCACGGTCTCGGGCGCTCTCGGGTTTCGAGACGTGCGCCAGAGCCCAGCCCTTCCCTTGGCGCTCGGAACGAGTCGTTCGTCAGGCGCTCGCGGCCCTCGGCGGTACCCGTTCGCCTGGTACAGCACCAGCCCCCCATGGGTACGTACCCCACACCAGGAGGACCCCGTGAGCAAGCATCCGATCCGAGCCCTCGTACGGTTCGCGCTCCCTGCGCTCGCCCTCGTCACGACCAGCTGTCAGGGGCTTCCCATCAAGGTGGGCCTGCAGGACGTCACCATCGACCTTGGCGTTGTCACCAGCACACAGGGCGAGGTCCTCTATCCGGCCAATCCCAGCGCCCTCCAGAGGTCGAACCTCCACGTTGCCGCCGCGACCATCGATGGCGACGTCAGCGCCACCGGTCTCACCAACGACACCACCTTCACGTTCTACGGCCGCGCCACCGACCCCGGCACCGACCCCAACTGCACGCAGGTCACCAATCTCACCAACACCTACTACGCCTGTCCCTCCAGCCAGGAGACCAGCATCTCCGGCGCTGTCACCGTCCCCGCCAACGGCGACACGCGACCCATCCACTTCGGTGGAAGCGTTCTCACCACCGCGGCCAACCGGGGGCGACTCTGGATCGGCGCCACCGTCCAAGGCGGAGCCAGCACCAACGCTACGCTCCATTTCGTGCACCTTGTCGCCAGCGTCACCCTGCTCTAGCTGCGCGGGGAGATCGGGGACGGGTGCGGCCTGGCTGGCTCTCGATCGTGGGCCCATCGGTGTCAGAGAACGGTCATGCTCGCGCGTGTACGGTGGAGGCATGAACGGTGTGGCGGGGGGCCGCGCCCGCATCGATCCTCAGCCGTCCAGCAGGGTGCCGTTCGCGGCCAACCGCCGCGCGCTGCTGCGGGCGGCGGCTGCCCTGGGCCTGGCAGCCGGCCTCGTCCTCGTGTTCATGCTCGTGCTGCTGCGCCTGTACGCTCCTGCGCCCGGTTACCGCGCGGCTCACTGGATGCTGGCGCTTCGTAGCGCCTTCGTCGTGCCGCCGCTCCTGTTGTTCGCGGCCGTCGCCGCCGGCATCGCCTTCATCCCGAGGCGCCTGCGCGTCGGTGCGCTCGCCACGACGCTGGGCCTCACCCTGTGGATGACGTACGAGCTCGCCGCGGTTCTGTTCGCGGCGCCCGATACGCGTGGCCTGACCGTCGAGCTCGCCATCGACGCCCTCGTGGTGGTTGGCATCACGGCCTACCTCTATGGGGGCCTCCTCGAGCACCACGACCTCCGTCGCCAGGCGGAGCGTGACCCCCTCACGGGTCTGTTCAACCGGGCCGGCGCCAACCGCGCCTGGGGCTCCCTGCCTTCCGGTACGCCGGTCATCCTGGCAGTCATCGACCTGAACGAGCTCAAGCTCGTGAATGACCGATGGGGGCATGAGGCTGGCGACAACCTGCTGCTCGCCTGCGCTGCCGAGCTGAGGGAGATCCGGGGCAGCAGCGGGTTCGCTGCGCGCTGGGGCGGGGATGAGTTCGTCCTCGTCCTCCCCGGCCGGACTTGCGACCAGACGCGGGAGCAACTCGGGCGCGCCTCCATGCGCATCCCTGTCACCATCGGGGAGCTCCCCGTGTGGGCGATCGGCACCGCTTCCGCCGTCGCCGGCGCTTCGCTTCGCGAAGCCATGCAACCGGCGGACGCCGACATGTACCGGCACAAGGCCGAGCAGTACCTGGCCGCCAAGCAGCCTCATGAGCGACCTCCTGCCTCGAACGAATCCGCCTCCTGACCCTCCTGCAATCGCCCATGGGCCGTTGACGCTGAGCTAACCGAGCGCCGGCATGATGAGGCCGTGGGCTGATCAGCCCGCAGTAGGGAGGACCGACGATGCCACGACGCCGCACCGCCAGCCGCTCCCCTCGGCGCGCCAAGCGCGCTCAGCCCTTCTCCTGCCCGCGCGAGGCCTGGCGCCAGCTTCTGGCTGCCGTCGATCGTGCCTTCGATACCTGCGAACGGTTCTGGCATCGGGGCCGATACTATTCGGGACCCGCACACCTTCCTAACGCTCGTTCGCGACCCGAGCAACAACGGTGTCGAGGTGCGTATCGCTGCTACGGCGCGTCCCCGCTGGCGGGCCGTCCGGGACACCGTCTGGTACGACCATTCCGAACGCGACACGCCGCCGCCTCATCTCCATACCTTCGCCATCCGGGATCGCGGCGACATCGCTCGCGCGCTCAAGACGGCGCGGTGCGCGCGGCGTCGGTGGGGCGCCCGCAACGCCCGCTAGCGCTCCGCCGTGAGGGAGACATTCGCCTCCCTGAAGGATGGCTGTGTCGTCGGTCGGTGGGATGGCGGCTCAGTTGGTGGATTCAGGTTGCATCGCCAGGAAGGCGTCGACCACGCGTGGGTCGAAGTGGGTTCCGGCGCCGTCGCGGATGTGCTCGATCGCTTGCTGGCGGGTCCAGGCGGGGCGGTAGGGGCGGTCGCTCGTGAGCGCGTCGTAGACATCCGCGACCGCGAAGATCCTTGCCGCCAGCGGGATCGCTTCGCCCTGGACGCCCTCGGGGTAGCCGGTGCCGTCCCAGCGCTCGTGGTGTGCGTAGGGGATGGCCAGGGCGGGGCCGAGGAAGGTGATGGGCGCGAGCAGGTCGCGTGCGGCGGTGGTGTGGCGCTTCATGATGCGCCACTCCTCCTCGGTGAGTTTGCCGGGCTTCTGCAGGATGGCGTCCGGCACGCCCATCTTGCCGATGTCGTGGAGCAACGCGCCGCGCCGGATGTGCAGCAGATCGTCCTCGGGCAAACCGATGGTGTGCGCCAGTCGGAGGGTGAGTTCGGTGACCCGGCGACTGTGTCCTTCGGTCTCCTTGTCGCGCAGGTCCAACGCGCGGGACCAGCCCTCGATGGTGGCGTCGTAGGCTTCCCGCAGCTCCTCGTTGCGGGTCCGTAGATCGCTGAGCAGGGTGGCGCTCTCGATGAGGATGGCGCCCTGGGTGGCGAGGGCCTCCACGAACTCGAGCCAGTCGGGTTCGATGGTGTGGGGGCTGCGGTAGGCGAAGGCCAGTCCGCCGCGCAGCGTTCCGCGTGCCATCATCGGTGCTGCGCCGAACACCTCGAAGCCTTCCCGGGCGAGGCGCTGGTCGTCCGGGAAGCGCTCGGCGATCTCGCTCCGGCTTCCCAGCACGAGGCTGCGCTGCTCCCGGACCACCTTGCCGACCAAGGTGCTACCGACCGGCAGCCGGAATCCAGGGTCGGGAGGCTGCTGCCAGCCGCGGATCTCCACCAGCTCCACCGTGTCGTTGCCGGCGTGGTGCAGGTCCACCCAGAGCGCGTCCACGCCGAGGCTGGCCTGGGCGACGTCGACGAACCTCGCCAGCGCCGAGCGCAGCTCCAGGTCGCCCGTGATGACGGTATCGATGGCGTGCAGCGCCTTGAGGCGTTCGAGTTGCCTTTCGAGGCTGCTGTTCAGTGTCTGGATGCGCTGCTCGGCGGCGCGGCGTTCGGTGACGTCTTGCTTCACAGCCACGAAGTGCACCACGCTGCCGTCGGCGCTGGGCACGGGGTTGATGCTCATGTGCTCGTGGTACTCGCTGCCGTCCTTGCGGCGATTGACCAGCTCTCCGTTCCATACCTGCCCGGCGGTGACGGTGTCCCACAGCTCCCGGTAGAACGCGCGGTTCTGCCGGCCGGAGCCGAAGAGGCGGGTGTGCTGGCCGTGCAGCTCCTCGTTCGTGTAGCCGCTCAAGGTTGCGGCATGGTGGTTGGCCCACTCGATGGTGCCCTCGGGCGTGGTGATCACGATTCCGACCGGTGCGGCCTCCAGCGCGCTCAGGCGCAAGCGCAACTCCGCTTCGTCGGTTTCCTCGCGACTGCGGTCCTGGAGTGTGCCGAGGATGGCGGGTCGGCCGTCGACCTCCAGCGCGCGCCCCAAGACCTCCACCGGCACGCGGCTACCGTTCTTGCGCAGGCCTCGGAAGCGGTAGTGCTCCGAGGGCGCCGCGCGCTCCAGACGAGCCTGCAGGTTGCCGCGTACGATCGCGTGGTCCTCGGGAGCGGCCAGGTCGAGCTTCCCGAGTCGCCCGATGATCTCGTCGGGAGCGTACCCGAACGCCCTCGCGAAGGCGGGGTTCACGTATTGGAAGACGTCGTCCTGGATGAGGTACACGCCGACCAACGCCTCTTCGGCCAGCATCCGGAAGCGTGCCTCGCTGGCTCCCAGGGTGGCCGCCAGGCGCTCGCCCTCCCGTACCTCCTCTTGGAGCCGTTGCCTGGTGGCGACCAGGAGCGCCTGCCGCTCGCGGAGGGCGCCCAGTGCCACGGCGCTCGCGATCGCCACCAACGCGCCGGGGATGATGCCGGGGAGGGCGCCGGCTTGGACCACGCGTGCGTCCCCTAGCGTCAGCGCCAGCGCTTGGTTCAGCGCAACCAGCGTGATCGCGGCCAGGGCCCCACGAGCAGCGCCCAGCCACCACCCGGCGAGCGCCGCCAGCACGAGTAGGAAGGCCATGATGGGCGGGCCCAGCAGCGGAGCCAGCAGCACGAACGCCACGGCGTACGCCGTCGTCGCGGCTGCCAGCCAGAGCAACGCCGCGCGCGGCTGCGTGGCTGCCGTCACTCCAAGGTCTCGAGTGCCCCCGGTCACGGAAGGCTCCATCGCAGTGCGTCCCCCTTCCACCCCCACCTGCACGCGACTAGACGACAGCCTAGACAGAGACGCAATACGGCATTCTTACACCCCGGGATGTCGGGCTGAACCTCGCTGGTTCCGCGAGAGACTCTTCTCCTGCGCGGCATGCCGTGGAACATGGCGCCGGAGGCGATGGCCTGAACGCGGCCCCCTGGAGGTAGCGCCTGACGTGCGACCCGAGCCGCTCCGTCCGCGGTCGTCGCGCACCGATTCTGCGAGCGGCGGCATCCCGGCCTCGGGGAAGAGGCCCCTCAGTCCGCCGAGCACGATGCGGGCGCCAGGATTCGAGAGCGATTCCGGCGGTCGCGCCACGCTGACGGCTCGTAACGCGGGCGCCTCGAGGTCGAGTCGCCGAACGCCGGGCGGCAGAGAGCCGATGGCGAGCTCCGGCAGGATGCTGACCCCGAGGCCGTGGTCGATCATGCTGGGGACGGTGGAGGACTCCCGGACGCGATACGCCGGCTCGGCCATGCCCATGCGGGCGAGGTAGTAGCGGATCCCCGCCACGCAGCCATCCCGCCAGTCCTTGTCGTAGGCGATCGGTGGTCGGCCCTCGAGCCGGTCCCACGAGGGAGGGTTGCCGGCGGGATCCTCCGGCACGAGGACCGCGATGGGATCGTGGAACAGGGCCACTGCAGCAGGGTGTCGGAGACGTCCGCCACGAGGAGTCCGCGGTCCGCCTGGCCGGCGTCGAGGGTGGCGACCACGTCCGCGGAGCTCGTCGGGATATCGACGGGCTCGACTTCGAGCCTGGGTAGGCCGTGCAGAGCCGGACAGCTCCTGGTGTCTCGGCGCACGTCTGCACGTCGGAGACGAGGGCGACGGCGGGGGGATCGTAGGGAACGCTCGGCCCGATGCGTTCAGGGCCCCCGGCTGCGGTGTCGCCTCGGCACGCGGGCATCGCGGTTCCCGACGGTAGGCTCGGTGGAACGCCGGCCCAGCGGATGCCTTGCGTGACCCGATCGGGTCGTCCCGCCAGGGTTCCGGTTGCGCGCGTTCGCGCGAGCCCGCCGGCTGGGTCCGGCCACGGGGTGCGGAGCCTCACGCTCCGACATTCCCCGCGCCTGGGGAGGTACCTGCATGAACGCTTCCGTCACGTCGCTCGCCAACGTTGCCGCCCGCCTGGGTCTCGACCTCGTCGCGGCGATCGTCATCCTCATCATCGGCTGGATCTTGGCCGGCTGGGCTGCGGCGATCGTCCGGCGTGCGGCGGACCGGAGCGGACGTCTGGACCGCACCGTGGTGACCATGCTGGGGCGGCTGGCGCGCTGGATCGTGTTGGCCTTCACCGTGATCGCCGTGCTGGGTCGCTTCGGCGTCCAGACGGCCAGCCTCGTCGCCCTGCTCGGCGCCGCCGGCCTGGCCGTCGGCCTGGCGCTGCAGGGGGCGCTGTCCAACGTGGCGGCCGGAGTGCTGCTGCTGGCGCTGCGGCCGTTCCGGGTCGGAGACGCCGTCGACATCGCGGGCACGGCCGGGGTGGTGGAGGACATGGGCCTGTTCGTCACGCGCCTCACGAGCTTCGACGGCGTGCCGCTGTTCGTCCCCAACAGCAACGTGTGGGGCAAGCAGATCAGCAACTTCTCCCAGGCCGGCACGCGTCGCAACGATCTCATCGTGGGGATCGGCTACGGCGACGACATCGGGGCGGCGATGGCCGCCCTGGAGGAGCTGGTCGGGAGCGAGTCGCGCGCCCTGCAGGATCCGGCTCCGATGGTGGCGGTGGAGTCGCTCGGCGACAGCTCGGTCAACCTGCTGTTGCGCTACTGGACCAAGGCCGGCGACTTCTACGCCACCAAGCTCGACCTCACCCGCGCCGTGAAGGAGCGCTTCGACCGGGACGGCATCTCCATCCCCTTCCCGCAGCGCGACCTGCACCTGGTCGAGGGTGGCGCCCTGGCGACCGGCGCCTGAGCGCACCCGTCCGGAGGCTCGCGGGAAAGACGCTCACGGAACGGACGGTCGTGGCCGTCGGAGCGTCGGCAGGTAGACGAGCAGCGACACGGCACACAGGGCGGCGCTGAGGAGCAGCGCGGCGGTGTAGGCGGTGGGAGCCGACCCGCCAGCCTGCGCCGGCCCGAACGCCTGGACCACCACGCCGATGCCCCACTGCAGCGCGAAGCCGCCCAGGAACATGAAGAGGTTGATGGCGGTCACCGCGCGGCCGGTGAGCTGCGGCGGGAAGAGCGTGTTGGCCTGGGCGTAGAGCAGCAGCGCGAACGATCCGCTGGCGGCGAGCAGGAACAGCAACGCGCCGAGCGCCACCGGGGAGGTCAGCCGGCCGGCGGCCAGGGCGAGCGCGCTCTGCGTCAGGACCATCGTCAGCGTCGCGACGGCGACCACGCGCGCCAGCCCGAAGCGCTGGGCCAGCCAGCCGGACATGAAGAAGCCCAGCACCAGACCGACGCCGAGCAGGAGCAACACGTTGCCGGCCGTGACGGACGGGAGCCCCGCGGCGCTGGTCAGGTAGGGGCCCGCCCACAGGCTCTGGTAGGCGAAGGTCGTGCCCATGACGGCGAAGCCCAGGAACGCCAGTCGCCAGAAGACGGTGCTGCCGAAGATGTCCGCGAAGCTGCCGGGCGCGCCCCCGCCATCGTGCTCGGGGCGGCGCGGGACGCCGGCGACCAGCGTGATGGCGAGCGCGCTCAGGAGGAGGACCGCGCCCCCGCCGGCGAAGATGGCGCGCCAACCGACGGCGCGGTTCAGTGCGGCCAGCGGAGCCGTCGCCACCAGGGCGCCGGACGACCCGGTCGCCGTGAGCACCCCCGACACCGCGGCGAAGCGCCGTGGCGGATGGATCTGCGAGAGCGCCTTGAGGCCCCCCATCAGGATGCCGGCGGTGCCCAGGCCCAGCAACGCGCGCCCCACCGCCAGCCACGCTACCGTCGGCGCGGCGGCGAACACGAACGCGCCGACCACCCCGGCGAGCATCAGCGCGCTGGTGGTGGCGCGGGCGCCGAAACGGTCGAGCGCGCTTCCGAAGGGGAGCTGCGCGAGCGCGAAGGCGCCGAAGAAGAGGCTGCTCATCAGGCCGAGCTGGGACGGGGTGAGCCCCATCGCGGCCGTGAGATCGTCGGCGATGACGGCGTTGGCCGACCGGAAGAAGTAGGACAGGAAGTGAGCGGCCGCGAAGACCGCGAAGACGCGCCAGGCACGGGTCACGGTGCCCGCGAGCATACCAGGGCGCCGGGGCGGCTCCTCAGCCGATCTCGCGCATGTCCTCGAACACCTGCCAGCCGACGCCCTCAGGGGTCCGCTCGAGCCGCTGCTGCAGCGTCTCGGCGACCCACGGCACCAGACCGGAGACGTCCTCCTCGGCGTCCTCCCGGAAGGTCAGGACGGTGAGCTGGTAGAACTGCTGGCTGGCGCTGAGCGTCCCGTCGTCGAAGAAGGCGAACGGGGCGGCCGGGATCGCGTCGACGAGGACGTGCACGTCACGCCCTAGGGAGGCCGGCAGGTAGTCGCCCAGGTCGACGTCGAGTTCGCGCGGATGCCACACGTACCCTTGCAGCAGGCGGACGGCCTGGCGGTCGTCCTCCCGCTCCCCGCTCACGCGAAGCCGGGGGGCAGCGGCAGCTCGGGAAGGGCCCGGCGCCAGCGCTCGCCGAAGGCGGGCACGGTATCGACCAGCAGGCCGGTGAACCCGAGCTCCTCGCAGGCGGCGATGTTGCGAGCGTTGTCGTCGATGAAGACGGTCTCCTCGGAAGCGACGCCGAGCGCTTCCGTGAGGGCGTCGAAGGCCTGCCGGTGCGGCTTGCGCACACCGATCTCGTTGGAGAACACGAAGGTCTCGACGCGCTGCATGCGCGGGTCGTCCCGCACCAGGTCGCACAGCGTCGGGACGTTGTTCGAGAGCACCCCCACCGTGTACGCATCCGGGATCGACGCCAGCAGCGTCAGCATCGCCGGCCGCCAGCGGACGGCGCCCAGGAAGGCCTGGCGGAAGGTGGCTTCGTCGGTCGTCAGCCCGGTGCGCCCTTCGAAGCGCCGCTGGAAGCCGGAGAGGTCGAAGGCGCCGTCCTCGAAGGTCGCCATGAGCTCGAGGTAGGGCCCCTCGACCTGGGCGACGGGTACGTCGTGCAGGCCGGCGAGCGCCTTCACGGCGCTGCTGTCGAAGGTGCCTTCGGTGAAGACCCCGCCCCAGTCGAAGGCGATGGCGCGGATCACGCTCGCGCTCCCAGGACGGGGAGCGCCGGCAGGGCGGCGGCGCTGCCGAGCTCGTGCGAGACGAGGGCCACGCCGTGGGGCACCAGCAGCACGGCGGTCAGGGCCACGAAGGTGGCCAGCGCGACCAGCGTCGCGCGCCGGAAGAACACCGAGTAGGCGTCCTCGCTGCGCCGGACACGGCGGTAGAGAAGCACCGCGAGCAGCACCTGGGCCGCCAGCAGCAGCACCAGGCTGGCCACCGTGCCGACCGGGCCGAGGCCGTGCAGGGGGTACTCGATCAGAGCCGACTCGAGGTAGGTGACCAGGGCCAGGCCCGTGGCGATGGCGACGAGCGGCGTGGTGGGGGGTTCGGGGGTCGGGTCTGCCATAGTTCCTTCATGGGGAGCCCCGGCGGTCCATGAGCCGGTGAGGACCGGCGCAGAGGCGGGGCGGGGATGCGGCGCGGCCCCGGACGGCGCGCGCGCCGCACGCATGATACAGGGCAGCCGCCGACCGGTGGGCCGGCCGGCGACCGGCGCCGCTCCGACCGTACCTGGATCGGCCTCGGATGGCTGTGTGGGCCCGTCTCCGACGGCGGCCGCGAGCGCCGAGGTCCTCAGCCCTCTCGGTAGGCGGCGGCCTCCGCCAGGTGGGATTCGCCCACGGTGGCGTCGCCGGCCAGGTCGGCCAGCGTGCGGGCGACCCTGAGAACGCGCTCGTACCCCCGCCCGGTGAGGCGCAGACGACCGATGAGGTCCCGGGCCAGGCGCCGGCCGGGGCCCGTCAGCCGCGCGCACTCCCGGAGGGCGGCGCCGGCCAGGGCGGCGTTGAGGGTGCCCTGACGCGCGAGCATCCCCTCGCGCGCCGCCAGCACCCGGCGGGCGACGGCGCTCGACGTCTCGCCGGGCGCGCGCGCGAGCACCTCGCTGGCGGTCAGCCGGGGCAGGCGCACCCGCAGGTCGAAGCGGTCGAGCAGCGGCCCCGAGATGCGGCGCTGGTAGCGCTGACGGTCTCCCGGAGGGCAGATGCAGGGCTCGTGAGGATCGCCGTCGTAGCCGCAGGGGCAGGGGTTGCGGGCGCCGATGAGCAGGAAGCGCGCCGGGAAGGTGACGCTGCCCGCCGCCCGGGAGACGGTGACGTGACCCTCCTCGAGCGGCTGCCGCAGCGCCTCGAGCGTGCGGCGCCCGAACTCGGGCATCTCGTCGAGGAAGAGCACGCCACGATGCGCGAGGCTGGCCTCGCCGGGGCGGGGCGGCGAGCCGCCCCCGACGACGCCTCCCTGGGAGCTGCTGTGGTGCGGACTGCGGAACGGGGGCTGCCGGACGAGGCCGTGACCGGCGAGCAGGCCGGCCGTGGAGTGGATGCGCGTGACCTCGATCGCCTCGGTCTCGCGCAACGGGGGCAGCAGACCGGGAAGGCGGCGGGCCAGCATGGTCTTGCCCGCGCCCGGCGGGCCGGTGAGGAGCAGATTGTGGCCGCCCGCCGCCGCCACCTCCAGCGCGCGCCGGCCGGTGGCCTGGCCGCGGACGTCCGCCAGGTCGGGGCTCGGCGGGGCCGGTGCGGGCGGGCCGGGTGCGCACGGCGACAGGTGGACCCGGCCGCGAAGGTGATCGGCCGCCTCGCCGAGCGTACGGGGCGCCAGGACCGTCAAGCCGTCGACGGCTGCCACCTCCGGCGCGTTGAGCGGTGGCGCCAGCACGGTAGGCGGCCCTTGCGAGGCTGCCAGGAGGCCGATGTTGATCGCGCCGCGTACCGGCCGCAGGGTGCCGTCGAGCGCCAGCTCGCCGAACGCCAGAACGCCCTCGAGCGCCCGTGCCGGCAGCCGGCGCTCGGCCGCGAGCAGGGCCAGCGCGATCGGGAGGTCGAAGGCGGGCCCCTCCTTGCGCACGTCGGCCGGAGCGAGGTTGACCGTGATGCGGCTCGGGGGTAGGGCGGCGCCGAGGTGCTTGAGCGCCGCGCGCACCCGCTCGCGCGATTCCTGCACCGCCGCACCGGGCAGTCCGACCACCGTGAACGAGGGGAGCCCACCGCTCACGAAGACCTCGACCCGGACCTCGATCGCGTCGACGCCGACGACGGTGGCGGAGAGGGCGCGGGCGAGCATGGTGCTCCACGCTAGCGTCCAGCGGCGTGGAGCTTGGGCCGGTGTGGGGTGGTTGCCGGCTTCGAGCCGGTACGTGCCGTGGGAGTGGCGGGGGCCCGGTCGGGGCGATCGCGATGGAGCACGGGGCGCGTTCGGTACCCCTCTACGAACGGCGGGCACGAGCCGGGAGCCGGCGCTGCACGCGGCCGCGGTGTCCCGCTCGTCTGGTAGGGTGGTGCGTCGACACTCAAGGTATTGCCGACGAGATCACCCTAACGAGGAGGCTGCCCACCATGAGGACCTTCCGAGTCGTCATCATCCTGGGCGCGGTCGGGCTTGTCCTGAGCGCGTGCAACGCTTTCATTCCCAACCAGCAGCTCACCAACCCGCTCGGGCTCAACAACACGAAGGTCACGCTCGGTTCCACGAACATCACGGGGCTGGGCACGCAGGCCCTCCACACCGCGACCTTCCAGGGCACCAAGAACACGACGCTCACGGATCCCGACCTCAGCAGCGTGCCTGGCTGGGTCAAGCCCAACGGCTTCAAGTCGGCCTTGAGCGCCGCCAGCGTGGCCCTGACCGGAACCTCCTCGACGCTGCCGAGCACGCTCGACGTCACCGAGGTCATCATCAAGCTGACCATCCAGGACGGCTCGGGCAAGCCCACGTTGAACTGGAGCTACGACACCGGCCAGAAGACGCAACTGCTCACGCTCACACAGACGAGCTGCGACACCACGACGAATCAGTGCAGCTACAGCGTGGCCGCCGGTACCGACCTGAACGGGTCGTTGGTCCCGGTCGATCTGTCCTCCAGCGACGTGGGTACGCTGTGGACGATCCTCGACGGCGGCGCCACCACCGACAACGTCACCATCGATGCCACCGTCGACGTGGCGGGGAGCACGGCCGTGCCCGCGGGCACGCAGATGATCCTCACCATCGGGAACAAGACGGGCACGCTCAGCTTCTGACCCTGTGAGGTACGTCCGGCCGACGTGGCCGGAGAGGTAGACGAACCACGCGCTCGGGCCCGCCGATCGGCGGGCCCGAGCCGTTTCATGGGTCACTCGCGCGGATCCGCTGGGCCGACCGAGCCCGTCTCAGCCCGGCCCCCCGGCTCGCTCCTGGCGATCATCCCGAACGTACCCGGCCCGACGTGGCTCGTGAGCACCGCGCCGATCTGGTAGAAGCCGTTGAAGGTCGCGTCCACACCCTTCTCCTCGACCGCCTGCCTGAGACGCTCGACGGCCGACGGATCCTCGACGTGGATGTAGTCGACGGTGATGCGCTCCCCTGGTCGATCGGCCGCGAACGCGGCGAGCCGGTCGACCATCTCCTGGACCGCCTTGCGCATCCCGCGGGCGCGGGTGAGGGGAGCGATGCGCCCTTCCTCCAACGTCAGGATCGGCTTGATGTTGAGCAGGCTGCCGACCAGCGCGCTGGCCCGGCCGATCCGGCCGCCCTTCTGGAGGTAGTCGAAGGTCGCGACCGTGAACACGATGAAGGTGCTGTCACGCATGTGCTCCAGCCCTGCCTCGATGGCCTCGATGGAGGCGCCCGCGTCGCGCATGCGGGCCGCGGTGCGTGCCATGGCGCCGTGACCGAGGCTGGCCACGCGGCTGTCGAACACCCGGACGTCGGCCTCGACCGCCTCGGTCGCTGCCACCGCGGACTGATAGGTGCCGGAGAGCTCGGCGCTGAGCGTGATCACCAGGATGGTGTCGGCCCCGTCCTCGACCGCCTTGCGGTAGGCGGTAGCGAAGTCCTCGGGGCTGGGCTGGCTGGTGCTGGGCAGGTCCGCGCCCGCCGCCACGCCCTCGATGATGGTGGCCGGCTCGATGTCGACCCAGTCACGGTAGGTCTCGCCACGGAAGCTCACGTACAGGGGCACCCGGTAGAGCGCGTAGCGCTCCAGCTCGTCCTCGTGCAGATCGGCGGTGGAGTCGGTCACGATGGCCAGGTTCATGCTGCTCCCTCGTGCGGCCGCTGCCTGCGGTCGCGGTGCCCAGGTGAAGTGCGTGTTGGACGTCCATCCCAGTGTACCGCTCCGGTGCGGGCCGACGCCGCCCGGCGGCAGGACGCACGCGTTGCCCACGGCGTCGTGCCCCGACCCGGAAGGGCCCGGACGGGAAGGGGCGGGCACGGGCCAGCGCCGCGGCAGCCGCACGCCGCCGCTCGTGCGCCGGTGAGCCCCCGCGGTCTGCTTCGAGCCGCGTTCGCCTCAGGCGGGCGGAAGTGCGGCCAGCGCCCCTTGTGCGATGAGGTGTTCGGCGATCTGGACGGCGTTGAGCGCCGCGCCCTTGCGGATCTGATCGCCGGCTACGAACAGGGCCACCGCGCCCGGCAGGCTGGCGTCCGCGCGGATGCGCCCCACCAGCACCTCGTCGCCGCCCGAAGCGTCGAGCGGCATCGGGAAGGTGTTGCGCACGCGGTCGTCCACCACCTGCACGCCGGGTGCGGCGGCGAGCGTCTCGCGCGCCTCGTCGGCGGTGACGGGGCGGCTGAACTCGGCGTGGATGGCCTCGCTGTGCGCGCGGAACACGGGCACGCGCACGCAGGTGGCGCTGAGGCGGAGCTCCGGCGCGTCCAGGATCTTGCGGGTCTCGAGCAGGAGCTTGCGCTCCTCGACGTTGTAGCCGTCCTCGCCCACATCGCTGTCGTGGCTGAAGAGGTTGAACGCGATGCGGTGCTGGAACTTGCGCGGGCGCGGCTCTCCGCCGGCCAG
Organism: Deinococcales bacterium; assembly: GCA_037386005.1. Classification (GTDB taxonomy): domain Bacteria; phylum Deinococcota; class Deinococci; order Deinococcales; family Trueperaceae; genus JASBRS01. The sequence continues at coordinate 49,865 of JARRMM010000030.1, forward strand.
GACCGAGCGCGTCTGCTCGCGCAGCTCCTCGATGCCGGCGGCGCCCGCCCCCGACACGGCCTGGTAGGTGGCGACGGTGGCGCGCGTCAGCCCGAAGGCGCGGTGCAGCGGCGCCAGCGCCATCAGCGCGATGATGGTCGAGCAGTTCGGGTTGGCGATGATGCCGCGGTGGCTCAACGCCGCCTCGCCGTTGGCCTCCGGCACCACCAGCGGCACGCGCTCGTCCATGCGCCAGGCGCTGGTGTTGTCGATGACCACCGCGCCGTGCTCGGCCCAGCGCCAGGCGTGCTCTTTCGATACCGAGCCGCCCGCCGACGAGAACACCACGTCGGCGTTCAGATCGCCGTCCTCGGGCAGGGGGTGCACCGGCAGCGCCTCGCCGCGGAACGGCAGCGTCCTGCCGGCCGAACGAGGCGAGGCGTACAGCGTCAGCGACGTGAGGGGGAAGCGCCTCTCCTCGAGGATCCCCAGGAACTCGGTTCCCACGGCGCCGGTGGCGCCCACGATCGCGACCCGCATGCGTCCTCCTCGATGCCGGCGACGTCCGCGCTCATGGCGGCCCGCGCCGGCGGACATCACGCCCCGCCCGGGGCATCAGGTGTCGGAGTGTAGCATGCGCCGCGGCACGCTCCGGCGCTCCCCACTGCCCGCGTCCGCTCCAGGCCTTAGCATGAGTATCATGACGCCCACACCGTGTGCGCCCGTCCGCGGCGGGAAGGTGGACTGGCAGGCGCTCGAGAGCTGCATCCCGCTCGACGAGCTGCCGGCCTTCCACCGAGCCTTCCTTGAGGTGCTCGAGCCCGGCGAGGACTGGCAAGCTGCTTTCCTGAGGCGGGTGCAGGGCAAGGTGCAGGCTGCGCTCAAGCGCCTGCTACGCGAGGGGGCCGCCGGCTACGAAGACGGGCGGTACTGGCTCGACGCAGGGCTGGTGCCCGAGGCCTTCCGCGTCTACCTGATGGAGGAGTGAGCATGGCGGAGCGCCTGCGGCGCTTCGTCGTGAAGGTCGGCACCAGCTCGATCACCGACGAGCGCGGCCGCATCGCGCCGCCGCTGATGTGGGCGATCGCGCGGGGCGCGAACGTGCTGGCGGGCGAGCACGGCGCGCGCTTCGTGCTGGTCTCCTCGGGCGCGGGAGCGGCGGGGCGCGAGCGGCTGGGCCTGGAGCTGCCGCTCACCCTGCCCGACAAGCAGGCGGCGGCCGCGGTGGGGCAGACGCTGCTCATGCTCGACTGGTCGCGCGCGTTGGCACCGCGACCGGTGGCACAGCTGCTGCTGTCCGCCGGCGACGTGCAGGACCGTGAGCGCTACGTCAACGCCAAGCACGCGTTGGAGGCGTCCCTCCGCCTGGGCGCCGTGCCGGTGGTCAACGAGAACGACAGCGTGGCGACCAGCGAGCTCAAGCTGGGGGACAACGACACCCTCTCGGCGTGGGTCTCGTACCTGGTCGACGCCGACGCCCTGATCATCCTCACCGACGTGGACGGGCTCTACGAGGCGGACCCGCGCAAGCACCCCGACGCGCCCCGGATCGACGTCGTGCGCGACGTGGCCGAGGTGGAGGGGTTGGCGGGGGCGAGCGCCGACCCGCGCGGCACCGGCGGCATGGCGACCAAGCTGAACGCCGCGCGCATCGCCACCGAGGCGGGCATCACCACGCTGGTGATCGGCGGGGGCGGCGACGGCCTGGAGGCGCTGGCCCGCGGCACGGTTCGGGGCACCCGCTTCCTCGCCCACGCCCGCACGCCCGCCCGCAAGGCCTGGATCGCGCAGCAACCCCCCCGAGGCTCGGTCGACGTCGACGACGGGGCCGCCGCCGCCCTGGCGCGCGGGCGCAGCTTGCTCCCTCGTGGTGTGCTCGCGGTGCAAGGCTCCTTCGCCTTCGGCGATGCCGTGGCGGTGCGGCACCAGGGGGAGGCCCTGGCCATCGGGCTCAGCAACTACGGCAGCGACGCGCTGGCGCGCATCGTCGGGCGCCACACCTCGGAGATCGCCGGGGTGCTCGGGGCCAAGGATTTCGACGAGGTGGTCCATCGGGACAACCTGGTGCTGCTGGACGGCGCGAACGGCCGCTGAGCGCGGCGTCGGTGGTAGCATGGCGACGTTATGCGCGGCAGGAAGCAGCTCGCCTTCATCTCGGCCGGCCTCACGCTGGCCTGGGGTCTGCTGGGGCTGTTGAACCCGTTGCTGGTGGTGCGCATCGTGGGCCTCGACGTGCTCGATCCGCGGGGCCTGAGCGAGGCCCGTGCCCTGTTCGGCGCCCTGTTCGTCATCATGGGTGCCGTCATGTTGTGGGCGGCGTCGGCGCGGAACGCGCCGCCCGCCTACCTGCGCTTGCCGGGCCTGCTCGTCACCGGCGAGGCGGTGGGGCGGCTCGCGAGCATCGTCATCGACGGTGTCCTCTCGCCCCTGAACTTCGTGTTCCTGGTGGTCGAGCTCCTCATCGGCGTGCTCGCACTGCTGGCGAGCTTCGCGACCGAGCCGGGTCGAGGGTCGGGGGCGCGCTCCCGTGGCGACGCGGGCACCGACGCCGACGACGAACGTCCCGACCCTCTACGCGCCTATCGCGGCTGAGCCGCCTGCGCCCCACTCGAGGAAGCCCACCTCCATGACCGGAGCCCCACCCGACGGAACCCGCTTCGTGCCGCCCGAGCTGGCCACGGCGCGAGCGCGCACGCTCGACCGGCTGCACGAGCTCTACCGCCGCTGGGGCTACCAGCTCGTCGAGGCGCCCTCGCTCGAACGCTACGACCCCGCGCACCCGCGTGCCGAGCAGTCGTTCAAGCTCTCCGACCGCGACAGCGGCGTGCTGGCGTTGCGCTCGGACTTCACGCCGGCGCTCGCCCAGCTCGTGCGGACGACCTTCCCTGGCTCGGCCGCCGGCGAGGGCCGCGCCCTGCGTCTGCGCTACGCCGGGACGGTGTGGCACGCCATCCATCCCGAGCTGGCGCGAACGCGCGAGTTCACGCAGGTCGGCATCGAGTTGGTGGGCGTGAGCCACGCGCGTGCCGATGCCGAGCTGATCCACCTGGCCCGCGAGTCGGTGCGAGCGGTGGGCCTGGCCCCGCGCGTCGAGATCGGCAACCCGGGCTTCGTGCGCGCCCTCTTCGACGTCGCCGAGGTGCCGGAGGAGCGCCGCGAGCCGCTCGCCGACGCCATCGACCGCAAGGACCGCAGCGACATCCGGGCGCTGCTGGCCGAGCTCTCGCTGGCAGGCCCGGTCGCCAACGCGCTGTTGGAGGTGCCCGACCTGTACGGCAGCGACGACGTGCTCGAGGAAGCGCGCCGCCTCGCACCGTGGCCAGGGGCGCGGGCCGAGATCGATCGCCTCGAGGGCGTGGTGGAGCAGTTCGAGGACGACAGCGAGCTGCTGCTCGATCTCGGCATGGCCCGGCGCCTGGCCTACTACACCGGCGTCACCTTCCGGGCCTACACCTTCGACTTCGGCCAGCCGCTCCTGGGGGGCGGGCGCTACGACGGCGCGCTGCTGCCCTATGCGGCCGGGTTCTCCATCGGGCTGGAGCGGCTGTTGAGCGCGCTGCCCGCTCCCGAGCCGGAGCCGCCCGCACGGGTCCTGGCCACCGACGACGCCGCTGCCCGGCGGCTGCGCGCGGCCGGCGTGGTGGTGGTGCGCGCGTCGGCGTCGACGCGCGCCGAGGCCGCGGCCGAGGCGCGCTCCTACGGTCTGCCCTTCCTCCTCCACGACGGCACGCTGGAGGCCGTGGCGGCCTCGGCCAGCGGGGAGCTCCAAGCGCTGCGCACCGTGCTGGAGACCGGAGAGGCCGACCGTGGCTGAAGGCCCTTCCCTCACGCTTGCGCTGCCGAAGGGGCGGGTCATGCAGGAGGCGCTGAGCGTGCTGCGCTCGGCCGGCCTGCACCTCGAGCTCCCCTCCGACGACCGAGCGCTGCGCTTCGATGCGGGAGACGCCGAGCTGATCGTGATGCGCAACTCCGACGTCCCCACCTACGTCGATCTGGGCGTCGCCGACGCGGGCGTGGTCGGCAAGGACGTGCTGGCGGAGGCCGGCAGCGCTCTCTACGAGCCCGTCGACCTGCGCTTCGCCGCTTGTCGTCTGTCGCTCATCCGGCCGCGCGGCGCGTCCGGGCCGGTGGCGCGGGTCGCGAGCAAGTACCCGCGGCTCACGGCGGAGTACCTGCGGCGGATGGGCAGCTCGGCGGAGGTCGTCCGGTTGGCGGGGAACGTGGAGCTGGCGTGTCTCTCGGGCCTCGCCGACGCGGTCGTCGACGTGGTGCAGACCGGCGCCACGCTGGAGGCGAACGACCTGGAGGAGGTCGACGTCCTGATGCGCTCGAGCGCCCGCTTCGTGGTGAACCGCGCCGCGCTCAAGCTCAAGGCCGAGCGCTTGCGCCCGCTCATCGCCGCCCTGCGCGACGTCAGCGGCGCCTAGCCGACGCTAGAACCAGCCGCGCCGCTTGAACGCCGACAGCATGCCCAGCGCGATGACGAGCATCAGTCCCCACAGCGCCGGGTAGGCCCAGGGCCACGCCAGCTCCGGCATGTGATGGAAGTTCATGCCGTAGACGCCGACCAGGAAGCTGAGTGGGATGAAGATGGTGGCGATGATGGTCAGCACCTTCATGACGTCGTTCATGCGGTAGCTGAGGGCCGACAGGTACATGTCGTGCAGGTTGGTGAGCATGTCGCGCAGGCTCTCGACGGTGTCGATGACCTGGATGGCGTGGTCGTGGGCATCGCGCAGGTAGGTGATGGCCGTGGGCGACATCAGGTCGCCCTCCTCGCGCTCGAGCCCCGCGATCACCTCGCGCAGCGGCCACACCGCCTTGCGCACGATCAGCGTCTCGCGCTTGAGGTGGTTGACGCGCTGCAGGATCTCGGTGGTGGGGTTCGACAGGATCTCGGCCTCGAGGTCCTCGATGGCGTCACCGTAGTCCTCGACCACCGTGAAGTAGCGATCGATCACGATGTCCAGCAGCGCGTAGGCGAGGTAGTCCGCGCCGAGCCTGCGGAGCCGCCCCTTGCCCTGTCGCAGCCGCTCGCGAAGCGGCTCGAACACGTCGCCGGGGCGCTCCTGGAAGGTCACCACGATCCCGTCGAGGAGGATCACGCTGAGCTGCTCGTTGTCCAGCTCGCTCGGCCCGTCCTCGCCGTGTCCGGGACCGTAGGCGAGCATGCGCAGCGCGATGTAGAGGTAGCGCTCGTAGTCCTCGATCTTGGGGCGCTGCCCGAGGCTGACGATGTCCTCCATGGTGAGCGGGTGCAGGTCGAGCGCCGCGCCGATCTGCTCGATGATCTGGGTGCGGTGGACGCCGTTGACGTTGAGCCAGCGCACCCCTGAGTCCTGGCGCACGTGTTGCAGGGCCTGCTCCAGGCTGAGCTCGCGCAGCTCCGCGTAGCGACCCTCGTCGTAGACGATGACCTCGAAGGTGACCGGCGCGTCGCGTGCCGGCCCGGTATAGATGACGCTCCCGGGCGAGCTGCCGACCGCCCCCGTGGCGGGGGCGAGGCGTCGCCCGCTCCGAGCCCGTGCCGGCCCGGGCCTCACGGGCGGGGCCCCGGACGACCGGCGCACGCGGTCGCGGCGAGCACGGCTCGGAC
>JARRMM010000031.1:0-34323 GCA_037386005.1 Deinococcales bacterium
CGGCCCCGGCCGGGCCCGCCGCGTCCGACGCGGCGACGCCCGGCGCCTCGGAGGTCGCCGGTTCGGGCGCCGCCGCGCCGCCGGCCGATGCTGCCGCGTCGGACGCGGGGGCGGCCGGCGGGACCGCGGTAGGGCCCGCCGCGCCCGGTGCGAGCGAGGCCGCCGCCGAGCGCTTCCGGACCGCCGACGTCGCCACGGTGGCGGGCGGTCACTTCGCGCACGACAGCTTCACGGCCTTCGTGGCGCCGCTGCTGCCGGTCCTGCAGCAGAAGCTCAACACCGACTACGCCATGACCGGCGGCCTCGCCGTGTTCCTCCAGCTCCCCAGCCTGCTCAACCCGCTCATCGGATACCTCGCGGACAAGGTCAGCCTGCGCTACTTCGTGATCCTGGCGCCGGCGGTGACGGCCACCCTCATCACGCTGCTCGGCCGGGCCCCCAACTACCTGTCGATCGTGTTCCTGCTGCTGGCGGCGGGCCTCAGCGTGGCGTCGTTCCATGCCCCGGCTCCGCCGATGGTGGCCCATGTGTCGGGGCGCCGGGTCGGCGCGGGCATGAGCGTGTTCATGGCTGGCGGCGAGCTGGGGCGCTCGCTCGGCCCCTTGCTGGCCGTGGCCGCCGTCGGCTGGTTCGGCCTCGAGGGGTTGTGGCGGCTGGCCTTCATCGGCTGGGCCGTGAGCGCGGTGCTCTACTTCCGGCTGCGCAACGTCTCCGCCGAGGGCGCGGGACGCCGCGCCGGGCTCCTGCCCTGGGCGACGGCGCGGCGCGTCTTCCCGGCCATCGGCCTCCTGATCGCCACACGCGTGATGCTGCTGGTGGCCGCCACCATCTACCTCCCGCTGTTCATGAAGAACGTGGTCGGCACGGGCCTGTGGCTGGCCGGCGCCTCGCTCACCATCCTGGAGGCGGCCGGCGTCGTCGGTGCGCTCTCCGCCGGCACGGTCTCCGATCGGCTCGGCCGCGGCAGCGTGCTGCTGACGGTCGCCATCGCGGCGCCGGTGGTGATGATCGCCTTCCTCTACGCTCCACCGGCGCTCGCCTTCCCCCTGCTGATCCTGCTCGGCCTGTCGGCCGTCAGCGCCACGCCGGTGCTCCTCGCCTCGGTGCAGGACGCCTTCCCCGAGAACCGGGCGCTCGCCAACGGGACCTTCCTGGCGATGAACTTCCTGGTGCGCGCGGGCGGCATCTACACCGTGGGGCTGCTCGCCGACGGCGCCGGCCTCGAGCGCGCCTTCCTGGTGGCCGGCCTGGTCGCCCTCCTGGGGATCCCCGCGGTGCCGCTCCTGTTCCGCGGACGTGCCGCGTCGGCCTGATCCGCCGGCTTCGACGCTCGGAGCGCTGCGGCGACGGCCGCCCGGGCGGCACGCGTGCCGACCCGGCAAACCGAGGACCGCAGGCCAGGGGGGATGCGGTCCTCGGAGAAGATAGGGGGCCCTCGCGGACCCCTGGGAGAGTGGGTCGAGGGTCAGGTCACGGCTGGGCCACCGTCTGCCACTGCCCGAGCAGCCCGTCACCGGTCGTCTGTCCGGGTGCGGCGTCTCCGCGGAAGTAGTACAGCGGCTTGCCGTTCAGGGTCAGCTGGACCGAGCCGTCGGCGCGTAGCATCGTGCCGAGCGTGCCGCTGACGCCCTTGCCGGCCGTGGGCGGGTGTCCGTGCGCGGGGTCGTAGCCGCCGACGAGCGGTGGCCAGTTGGCGGCGCAGGTCCCGGTGCAGGCCGAGGTGTCGGCGCTGTCCTTGCCGAAGGTGTAGAGGGTCTTGCCGGTCGGACCGACGAGCAGGTCGCCGCTCGCGGTCTTGAGGACCTGCACCGCGGGCTCCAGGTTGGCCACCCACCAGGTGCCGCGGAAGCCCTGGCCGGTGGTGTCGCCGGGCTCCTTGTCGCCCTGCCAGGTGTAGAGCGGCATGCCGTTGTAGGCGACCTGCTTGCTGCCGTCGTCGCGGGTGATGACGCTGAACGATCCGGGCACGTTCAAGGGCACCGCGCTGGCGCTGTCGGCCGTGAGCGGCGGCCACGCCGTGGCGCAGCCTCCGTTGCAGTTGCTCTTGCCGGGGGCGTCGTTGGCGAAGGTGTAGAGGGTCATGCCGTTGGCGTCCGTCAGGAAGGTGCCGAGTTTCGCGTCGTACCGCACCTGTACGGTCGGGTTGGCCGCCTGGGCCAGTGCGCTCCCGATCAGGGCCGTGGCGGCGAGCGCGACGGCGGTCGCGAGAGTCCTGGGCCAGGGGGTGCGCCGATGCGTCGCCTGCCGGTTCGGGACGAGCCGCTGCGGAACGTGCATGGGGTGTACCTCCACCCAGCGATACGCACGTCGGGCCCGGCTGGATGCGTGGCTAGCGCGCGCGCCCCTCGTCGTCCGGGAGGTAGCTGCCGGCGAAGTGGCAGGTGCGGTTCCCGTCACGCTGGCAGCGCACGCGCTCGGCGTCCATCCCGGTAGCGTCCTCCACCACCTTCGGCAGCAGGTCGCAGACCCCTTCGAAGCGCTCGCCCGTGGCCCGGTAGACGCAGTTGTAGGCCTCGAACTCCCAGCCGCCCGGCGTGTTCGCCAGCCGCCCCAGCATCTCGCCGTAGTCCAGCTGCTGCATCAACTTGAGTAGGCGGGCGCGGGGCGGGAGCGGATCGAGGTCGCCCTTGACCCGCGCGGCGAGGGAGGCGGCGACGTCGTCCAGGAGCATCTCGAGCACGCCGCGGGCGGCGGCGCTCTCGAGCACCGCCTCGAGGAGGTCCGCGTAGCGCTTCGGGAACGCGCCCTCGGCCAGGGCGGTGAGCGCGTAGCGGTGGGCGGGACGGCCGACCCCCTCGCGGTCGGTCCGCTCGCTCACGAAGCCCTCGCCCCGCAGCCTGGCGAGGTGGTGGCGCACGGCGTTGTCCGAGAGGCCGGTGGCGGCGCTGAGCTCCCGCACGGTGCTGGGGCCGGCGATCTTGAGGTGGCGCAGGAGATCCTCGCGACTCGACATTGTCCCTATTTCTACCATTCCTATGGTCGAATTAGCGAGCTACACTCCAGGCGAGGAGGATGGACCATGAGGATCAACGAGAGCACCACCGATCGGGTCGTCCGCGTGATCGCCGGGCTCGTGCTGCTGTCGGCGTGGGTGTTCGGCTGGATGACCGGGGTGTGGGAGGCGGTCTTCGCCGTCGTCGGCGCCGTGCTCCTGCTCACCGGCATCATCGGCTTCTGCCCGCTCTACGCCCTGGTCGGTGCCAGCACGGCACCTCGCAAACGGGCCTGACGCCTCCACAGGCTCCAAGCACACGTAGGGCGCTGGCGGCCCGATGAGCGCCCGCGCCCGCTGCCGGAGGTTCTTGCCGTAGAGATTGGCCACGCCGTACTCCGTCACCACGTAGTGGACGTGGGCGCGCGTCGTGACCACGCCCGCCCCCTGCTTCAGGAAGGGCACGATGCGGCTCTCCCCGGAGGAGGTGGTGGAGGGCAGGGCGATGATGGGCCGCCCGCCCTCGGAGAGCGAGGCACCGCGGATGAAGTCCATCTGTCCGCCCACGCCGGAGTACTGGCGGGTGCCGATGGAGTCGGCGCAGACCTGACCGGTCAGATCCACCTCGACGGCGCTGTTGATGGCGGTCACGCGGGGGTTGCGCCGGATGACGGAGGTGTCGTTGACGTACTCGGCATCCAGCAGCGCCACCAGCGGGTTGTCGTCGACGAAGTCGTAGAGCCGGCGGGTGCCCATCACGAAGCTCGCCACCACCTTGCCTGGGTGGCTGACCTTGCGCGCGCCCGTGATGATGCCCCGCTCGATGAGGTCGATGGCGCCGTCCGAGAACATCTCGGTGTGGATGCCCAGGTCGCGGTGGTCCCCGAGCGCAGCGAGCACCGCATCCGGGATGGCGCCGATCCCCATCTGCAGGGTGGCGCCGTCCTCGATGAGGGCAGCGCAGTGGATGCCGATGGCCCGCGCCTCCGGGCCCGGCGGTACCGGCGGCACCTCGGGGATGGGATCGTCGGCCTCCACCGCCAGGTGGATGTTGGAGACGTGCAGCAGCCCGTCGCCGTGGGTCCTCGGCATGTTCGGGTTCACCTGGGCCACGACGGTGCGCGCCGCCTGCACCGCCGCACGACTGGCATCGACCGACACCCCCAGCGAGCAGTAGCCGTGGCGGTCGGGTGGGGACACCTGGACCAGCGCCACGTCGAGCGGCATCGCCCCCGTCCGGAACAGCGTGGGTACCTCGCTCAGGAAGATGGGGACGTAGTCGGCCTGCCCCTGCTCGACCGCCTCGCGGACGTTCGGGCCCACGAAGAGGGCGTTGGTGTGGAAGCTCTTGGCGTACGCGGGGTCGGCGTAGGGCGCCGGCCCCTCCGTGTGCAGGTGGATGATCTCCACACCCTGCAGCTCGCGCCAGCGGGCGGTGAGCGCCGCGAGCAACCTTGCCGGGGCGGCGGCGACGCTGTGGACGTAGACCCGGTCGCGTGAGCGGACGACGTGGACGGCCTCTTCGGCGGTGACGGTTCGCATGGTGGTCTCGGAGCTGCCCTCCCTCGGCGATGTCCCTGGCTCTCCAGCCTCGACGCTACGATGAACGCCGCGCCGGACGAAGGGAGGAACGTCCCTCGGGAGGAACGTCCTGGCGGTCGCGGGGACCGGAGGGTAGGCTGACGGGAACGTGCGTGTCGCCGAGCTGCTGACCTTGCCGCTCCTCGGCCGGGCCCGGTTGGTCGCGGGTCGGGCCGGGCTCGATCGTGAGGTGCGCTGGACCGGGGTGGTGGACATCCCCGATCCCCACGAGTGGCTCCAACCCGGCCAGCTCCTGTTGAGCACCGGCTACGCCTGGCCGCGCGACGTGGAGGGGCAGCGGCGCTTCGTGCGCTCCCTCGACGAGCGGGGGTTGGCGGCGCTGGCCCTGGCGGTGCCGCAGTTCTTCAGCGAGGTGCCCCCCACGATCGTCCGCGAGGCCGACGCGGTCGGGCTGCCGGTCCTCGAGGTGCCGTGGGAGATCCCCTTCGCCCGCATCACCGAGGAGACGCAGCGCGCCCTGCTGGCCGAGCAGCACCGCGTCATCGAGCGCTCGGAGGCCATCCACCGGGCCCTCACGCAGGCGGCGGTCGAGGCCTCCAGCCTGCAGGAGATCGCCAACGTGCTGGGCGAGCTCATCGAGCGCGACGTGACCTTCGAGAGCGTCTCCGGTCAGCTGTTCGCGGCCTCGTACCTGCCCGGCGAGCGCGACGCGGTGCGCGACAGCACCGTCTCGCAGGGCGTGACGCCGCCCGAGGTGATGGCCGAGCTCGAGCGCGGCGGGACCCTGCAGCGGCTGCGCACCCAGAGGGCGCCGGTGCGGGTGCCCGGGGTGCCGGAGCTCGGCCTCACGCCACGGGTCGCCTGCCCCATCCGGGTGAGCGGCGAGCTGGTCGGCCTGGTGTGGGTGCTCGAGGGCGCCACGCCGGTGGGGGAGCTCGACCTCCGCGCGGCCGAGCACGCCGCCACCGTGGTGGCCCTGCACATCGCCCACCAGCAGACCCTGGCGCAGCTCGAGTCGCGGCTCGGGTACGCCTTCCTCGACTCGCTCCTCGACGGGCGGCTCGAGCCCACCCCCCGGAACCTGGAGCGCGCCCGCCTGCTCGGCTTCGACTGGGAGCGCGGCCATCGGGTCGGGATCGCCGTGCTGCACGACGTGTCGTTGCCGCTTTCGAAGGACGGCTTCCTGCGGCGCGAGCGCCTCGCCGAGCGCTTGCGACGCCGCCTGACCGACCTCGGCGGCGCTCCGTTCCTGTCGGTGACGCTGAACCAGGTCAGCGTGCTGCTCGAGGAGGGGGTCGACCCCACCGCGCTCGACCTCGGACCCGGGGACGAGGCGGTCGGCATGGTGTGGGGCCGGGCGCACCGCGGCGTGTCGGGGATCCAGAGGAGCTTCCGCGAGGCGCGCTCCCTGCTGCCGCACCTGGCAGCGGGCGAGGTGCTCCGCTACGACGCCTGGCTGGTGCCGCGGGTGCTGCTCGGCGACGCCGAGGCCCGAGCCGCGCTGCTCGACGAGGTGTTCGGGCCGCTCCGTGCTGCGCGGGGGGGCGAGCGCCTGGTCGAGACGGTGGTCGCCTGGTCGCGCGGCGGCTTCCAGGGCAAGCGCGCCGCCTGCGAGCTGGGCGTCCACGGCAACACCGTGCGCTACCGCCTGGAGCGCGTCGCCGAGCTCTTGAGGGTCGACCTGGCCGACCCGGACGTGCGCTTCGAGCTGCGCCTCGCCAGCGACCTGTTGTCACTGGATGACAAGAAGCCGCCTTGAAGTTGTGCGCGATGGCCGTAGCGCGATCCGCCGCGGGAGGGTATCGTTGAACCTCCACAAGGAAAGGAGCGCTGGACTGCGGTGGAGTCCGCCGATACCCGCAACGTAGTGTTGGGCCACGTCCGTGACGTGAACGTCCCTCGTGGCCTCGCGACCGCCCATCCGATCTTCCCGGCCCGGGCCAAGGGCGCCCGCATGTGGGATGTCGACGGCACCGAGTACATCGACTTCACCGGTGGCATCGGGGTCATGAACATCGGCCACGCCAACGAGCGTGTGGTGGACGCCGTGCAGGCCCAGCTGGAGCGGTTCAGCCACACCTCCGCGCAGGTCGCGATGTACGAGCCCTACGTGCGGCTGGCCGAGCGGCTCAACGCGCTGGCCCCCGGTGACCACGCCAAGAAGACCCTGCTCCTCACCACGGGTGTCGAAGCGGTCGAGAACGCCGTCAAGATCGCCCGCGCCGCCACCGGCCGCCCCGGCATCCTCGCCTTCAGCGGAGGCTTCCACGGCCGCACCCTGCTCGGCCTCTCGCTGACCGGCAAGGTGCGCCCCTACAAGCAGAACTTCGGGCCCTTCGCCCCGGACGTCTACCACGCGCCCTTCCCGTACGCCCTGCGCGGATGGAGCGCCGCCGACGCGCTGCGCGCCCTCGACGACGTGCTCGTCAGCCAGGTGGCGCCCGAGCGCGTGGCCGCGGTGCTGATCGAGCCGGTGCTGGGGGAGGGCGGCTTCGTGCCGGCACCCTTCGAGTTCCTGCGCGCGCTGCGCGCTCTGACCGAGCGTCACGGCATCCTGCTCATCGCCGACGAGATCCAGTCGGGCTTCGGCCGCACCGGCACCATGTTCGCCATCGAGCACAGCGGCGTCGTGCCCGACCTGATCACCGTGGCGAAGAGCCTCGCCGGCGGGCTGCCGCTCTCCGGCGTGGTCGGGCGCGCCGACGTCATGGACGCTCCCGAGCCCGGCGGCCTCGGCGGCACCTACGGCGGCAACCCGCTGGCGTGCGCCGCCGCCCTCGCCGTGCTCGACGTGTTCGAGGAGTCGCGCCTGCTGGAGCGGGCGCAGCGCCTGGGCGAGGACCTCTTCGCCCGCTTCGACGCGCTCCGCGCCGACCACCCGGTCATCCGTGAGGTCCGGGGCCTGGGCGCCATGGTCGCCATCGAGCTGATCGCCGACGGTGAGCAGGGCATCCGGCGCGGCGCCGAGCTGACGCAGCGCGTCATCGCCGAGGCGAGACAGCGCGGCCTCCTGCTCCTCAAGGCGGGCCAGGACGGCAACGTGGTGCGCGTGCTCGTCCCGCTCACGGTCGAGCCCGACGAGCTCGACCGGGCCTTCGCCGTGCTGGGGCAGGCGTTCGACGCGGCGAGGGCGGCGGGGGTGGCAGGGTGATCCGGTGAGCGCGTCCCGACCGGGCCCGACAGGCTACGTCATCCATCCCGTGGTGGACCAGGCGCCTCCCATGGCGGTGAGGGGCGAGGGGATCTACCTCATCGACGCCGAGGGTCGGCGCTACCTGGACGGCTCCTCCGGCGCCATCACCGCCAACATCGGCCACGGCGTGGAGGAGGTGCTCCAGGCGATCCGCGACCAGGCGAGCCAGCTCACCTTCGCGTTCCGCTCGCAGTTCGCGAACCGGCCGGCCGAGGCGCTGGCCGAGCGCATCGGGGCGCTGGCCCCGGGCACGCTGCGGTGGCTCTTCTTCGTCAACAGCGGCAGCGAAGCGACCGAGCTGGCCGTCAAGATGGCGGTGCAGCACTGGCAGGAGCGCGGCCGTCCCGAGAAGACCCACGTGCTGTCGCGCCGGGTCAGCTACCACGGCATCACCCTGGGCGCGCTGTCGATGTCGGGGCACGTCCACCGGCGTTCACGCTTCGAGTCGCTGCTCGCCAAGGACGCGGTGGTGGCCACGCCCTACTGCCTGCGCTGCCCCTTGTCGCTGCGCTACCCCGACTGCGCGCTGGCGTGCGCCGACGACCTGCAAGCACGCATCGACGCTCTGGGCGCCGAGACCGTGGCCGCCTTCATCGCGGAGCCCGTCGTGGGCGCGAGCGGCGCGGCCATCGCGCCGCCGCGCGACTACTACCGGCGGATCCGCGAGATCTGCGACGCCAACGACATCCTGTTCATCGCCGACGAGGTGATGACCGGGATGGGCCGGACCGGTGCCATGTTCGCCGTGGAGCACTACGACGTCGTGCCCGACCTGCTGGTGCTCGGCAAGGGGCTGGGTGCCGGCTACACGCCCATCGCGGCGGTGGTGGCCAGCGACGAGGTCATGGGCCCCATCCGCGCCGGCTCGGGCGCGGTGCTCTACGGCCACACGCTCAGCGCCAACCCGCTCTCGGCGGCCACTGCGCTGGCCGTCCTCGACGTGCTGGAGGGCCGTGAGCTGGTGGCCAACGCGCGGGCGCGCGGCGCCCAGCTCGAGGACGCGCTGCGCCGCTTGGCGCAGCGGCACCCCGTCATCGGGGACGTCCGCGGGCTGGGGTTGCTGCAGGGGATCGAGCTGGTGGCCGACGACGCGCTGACCCCGTTCCCCCCCTCGCAGAACGTCACCGGGCGCCTGGTGCGCCACGCGTTCGAGCGGGGGCTGCTCATCTACCCAGCCTCCGGCGCCGTGGACGGCGCCGGCGACGCTGTGATCGTCGCTCCGCCCCTCACCATCGAGGCCGCGGAGGTCGATGCCCTGGTCGGCATGCTGGACGACGCTCTCGGCGCGCTCGAGCACGAGCTCGGGCTGCCGGCAGCGGCGCACGCGTGACCGGCTCTCGTCCCCTGGGAGCAGTGCTGGACAGCAAGGCTCCGGTATGGAGGTAGGAATGACACGTGCACGGATGAAGCTGACGGTCGGAGCCCTGCTGTTGCTGACGCTGCTGTTCGGCGGCGTCACGAACGCGGCGGACCTGGCGACGATCCAGAAGCGCGGCTACATGATCATGGTCATGTCGGGCGGCTACCCGCCGTTCAGCCTCTTCAACGCCGACCAACAGCTCGTCGGGTACGACGCCGACGTCGCCAAGGCGCTGGCCGAGAAGCTCGGCGTGAAGGCGCGGCTCGACGCTGCCGAGTTCTCCACCATCGTGCAGGGCGTCCAGTCGGGCATCTTCGACGTGGCGGTGGCCAGCCAGGCCTACACCCCGCAGCGCGCCCAGGCGGTCGACTACCTCGACCACCCCTACCACTGCGGCGGTGCGCAGCTGTTCGTGCCCAAGAGCTCGAACGTCACCGACATCAGCCAGATGAAGGAGCCGGTGGCGGTGGCGCTCGGCACCACGTACGAGGGCTGGCTCAAGGACCACGGCTACGCCTTCAAGACCTACAAGGACGACCCCACCGGCATCCAGGCGGTGCAGTCGGGCATCGTGGGCGGCCTCGTCACGGACCTGGCGGTCGGCTCCTACGCCATCACCCAGGGTGCGCCGCTGAAGCCCGTGGGCGACCTGCTCTACATCGACCTGGCCAACGTCACCGTCGCCAAGCAGAACACCGACCTCAAGGCCGCGCTGAACAAGGCCCTCGTGGAGCTCAACAACGACGGCACGCTGAAGAAGATCAGCATGAAGTGGTTCAACCAGGACATCGTGTCGCGCTGCTTCGACATGCCGATCACCACGAAGTGATCACGGCCCCTGGGGCCGAAGGAGCCTGCTAGAGCATGAGCAACGTCGTCACCCCCGCCATCCTCCACGCCCTGCTGAAGGGCGCCGTCCTGAGCGTCGAGCTCAGCGTGCTGACCTACGGTCTGGCGCTGCTCTTCGGGCTGATCGCCGCGCTCATGCGGCGCTCCAGGAACGTGGTGGTCAAGGGGGTGGCGAGGTTCTACATCGAGCTGTTCCGCGGCACGCCGGCGCTGGTGCAGATCTTCTTCGCCTACTTCGCCACCCCTCAGATCTTCGCCTGGCTCAACCGGCTGGTGTTCGAGCCGCTGAGTGGGGGGAGGGTAATGATCCCCCCACCCTTGAGCCCCTTCGCCGCCGCGGTGCTGGCCCTGTCGATGGGCTACGGCGCCTACCTGGCCGAGGTGATCCGTGCCGGTATCGAGTCGATCCACAAGGGGCAGGTGGAGGCCGCGGCCAGCCTGGGCCTGGGTGGGCGCGACATCATGCGCTTCGTGGTCATCCCGCCGGCGATCCGGCTGATGATCCCACCCTTCGGCAACTACGCCCTGGCGCTCCTCAAGGACTCCTCGCTGGCGTCCACCATCAGCGTGGTGGAGCTCACCCTCAGCACCGAGCGGGCTATCTCGTACAACTATCAGCCCGCCATGATGTGGGCCGCCGCGGCGGTCATCTATCTTGCGCTGTCCATCGTGGGCAGCTTCCTGTTCAGCTACCTGGAGGTCGTCGCCGACCCCATCCGCAGGCGCCGCGGGCGCCCCTTGACCCGGCTGGCGACCGCCAGCGAGGGAGCCGGCGCGGGCACCGGTGACGAGGAGGGGGGCGCATGAGCGCCGACAGCGGCAGCGGCGGGAACGGCAGCGCCGGGAACGGCGCCGCGCTCATCACCCTCGAGGGCGTCGAGAAGCACTTCGGCTCCTTCAAGGCGCTCCGCGGCGTCGATCTGGAGGTCGACCGCGGCGAGGTGGTGGTGGTCATCGGGCCCTCGGGCTCCGGCAAGTCCACCCTGATCCGCTGCATCAACGGGCTGGAGGCGCACGACGCCGGCACCATCACCGTCGACGGGATCCGCATCAAGGACACGCGCGACCTCGCCGAGGTGCGCCGCGAGGTAGGCATGGTGTTCCAGCAGTTCAACCTGTTCCCCGAGATGACCGTGCTGCGCAACGTCACCCTGGCGCCCATGCGCGTGCGCCGGGCCAGTCGCAAGCTGGCGGTCGACACCGCGCGGCGCCTGCTCGATCGCGTCGGCATCCTGGAGCAGGCGCACAAGTATCCGGAGGAGCTGTCCGGCGGGCAGCAGCAGCGTGTCGCCATCGCACGGGCGCTGGCCATGGAGCCGAAGGTGATGCTCTTCGACGAGCCCACCTCGGCCCTCGACCCGGAGATGATCAACGAGGTGCTCGACGTGATGAAGGACCTCGCGGCCCAGGGCATGACCATGATCGTCGTGACGCACGAGATGGGCTTCGCCCGCGAGGTGGCCGACCGGGTGCTGTTCATGGACGGCGGCCGCGTCGTCGAGACCGGTACGCCCGAGCACTTCTTCCAGAACCCCACGGAGGACCGCACCAAGCTGTTCCTGTCCAAGATCCTCCGCCACTGACCACCCCGCCCTGCGGGCGCGCCTACGGGAGCACGGTTTGGACCTATCCCTCGTCACCCTCTCCGCCACCGAGCTGGCGCAGCTGATCCGCCGCCGGAGCGTCTCGCCGGTCGAGGTGGTGGAGGCCCACCTCGGAGCCATCGAGCGTCGCAACGCCAGCATCAATGCCTACGTCACGGTCCTCGCCGACGAGGCGCTGCAGGCCGCACGCGAGGCCGAGCGCCGCCTTCTGGGCGGCGCGGTGGTCGGCCCGCTGCACGGCGTGCCCTACGCCCTCAAGGACCTGTTCGAGACGCGGGCGGGGGTGCGGACCACCTACGGCTCGCTCCTGTTCCGCGACCACGTCGCCGACCGCACCGCCACCCCCGTGGCCCGCCTCGAGGCCGCGGGCGCCATCGTGCTCGGCAAGACCAACACCCCCGAGTTCGGCTACAAGGGCACCACCGACAACCTGCTGTTCGGGCCGACCAGCACGCCCTTCGCGCCCGGCAAGAACGCGGGCGGATCGTCGGGCGGGAGCGCCGCGGCGGTGGCCGCCGGCCTGGCGCCGCTGGCCGAGGGCTCCGACGGCGGCGGCTCCATCCGCATCCCCGCCGCCCTGTGTGGGGTCTACGGCTTCAAGGCGACCTTCGGCCGGGTGGCCTCCGCGGCGCGCCCCGACGGCTTCCTGCTCCACACCCCGTACGCGCACGCCGGTCCCCTGACCCGGACGGTCGAGGACGCGGCCCTCATGCTGCAGGCGATGGTCGGCGCCGACCCGCGTGATCCGCTCAGCCTGCCCGACCTGGACGAGGATCTCGTGGCCGCCACCCGCGCACCCGTGAACGGCCTGCGCGTGGCGTACAGCCCCGACTTCGGTGGGTTCCCGGTCGAGCCGCGGGTGCGCGAGGTGGTGGAGCGCGCCGTGACGGCCCTGGAGGAGCAGGGGGCGCACGTCGAGCGCGTCGAGCAGACGTGGTCCCGCCCCCACCAGGAGCTGGCGGCGATGTGGACGCGCACCAGTGCAGTGCGCGCCGCCGAGTCCGCCGTGTCGATGGGGCGCGCGGGCCTCGACCTGTTCGGCGAGCAGGGCGGAGCGCTGGACCCCGACTACCGCCACAAGCTCGAGCTCGGGCGCGAGGTGGGGGCGGTGGCCTACCGCCTCGACGACGTCCTCCGCACCGAAGCCTTCGATGCCGTCCAGGACGTGTTCGACCGCTACGACCTGCTGGTCACCCCGACCCTGTCCATCGCCGGCATCGACAACGCGGCCGACGGGACCACCCGCGGCCCGGCCGAGGTGGAGGGGCAGGCCGTCGACCCCTTCATCGGCTGGTGCCTCACGTACCCCATCAACTTCACCGGCCACCCCGCGGCCTCGGTCCCTGCGGGCTTCACCGAGGACGGCCTGCCGGTGGGGCTGCAGCTGGTGGGCCGGCGCTTCGAGGACGCGCGCGTGCTGGCCGCCAGCGCCGCGCTCGAGCGCGCGCGCCCCTGGCACGACGCCTACGCCCTCGCTGCGCGCACGGCGGAGGGCGCCGGCTCGTGACCGCCCCCACACGCCCGCCGCGACTGGCCGGAGAGGGCCGCTACGGCAAGGTCGTCGATGCGGCCGCGGCGATGGCGCTGTTCCACGACGGCGCCGCCATGCTCTTCGGAGGGTTCGGCAGCATCGGCACGCCGCCCCTGCTCATCGACGCGCTTCTCGAGCGCGGCGTGCGCCGGCTGCGCATCGTCGGCAACGACGCCGGCTACCCCTCGCACGGGGTGGGACGGCTCATCCGCGCCGGGCAGGTCGAGCAGGCGATCGTCTCGCACATCGGTTCGAACCCGATCGCCATCCAGCAGATGAACGACGGGCTGCTGGACGTCACCTTCGTGCCCCAGGGAACGCTCGCCGAGCGCATCCGCGCCGGCGGCGCCGGGCTCGGCGGCATCCTGACCGACGTCGGCGAGGGCACCGAGGTGGAGGAGGGGAAGCAGGTGGTCGAGGTCGACGGCCGCCGCTACCTGCTCGAGCCTGCCCTGCGGGCGCCGCTCGGCATCGTGCTGGCCGATGTCGGCGACGAGTACGGCAACCTCGTCTACCGGGGCACGGCCCGCAACTTCAACCCGATCGTGGCGATGGCGGCCGACGTCGTCGTCGCCGAGGTACGCACCCTGGTGCCGGCCGGTGAGCTCGACCCGGACCGGATCCACACGCCCGGCGCCTTCGTCGACTACATCGTGCCGGGGAGCCCGGTGCCCGGCGGCATCCCGGCGCCGAAGACGTGAGGGCCGTGCGGTGAGGGCCCGCTGGACGAGGACCCGATCGGCGACGGGCGAGGAGGCGAGGACACCGTGGACGCACGTGAGCTGATCGCCCGCCGCGCGGCGCTCCTGCTGGAGGACGGCGAGCTGGTCGCCCTCGGTATCGGGCTGCCGACGCTGGTAGGGAACCACATCCCCCCCGAGCGGCGGGTGGTGCTGTTCGCGGAGGACGGCATCGCCGGGATCGGGCCGCGGCCGGCGCAGGGCGAGGAGGACGTCGACCTCATCAACGCCGGCGGTGAGCCGATCTCGCGCGTGCCGGAGACGGCCGTCTTCGACAGCGCCCTGGCGTTCGCCCTGGTGCGTGGTGGCCGGCTCGGCACCGCCGTGCTGGGCACGATGCAGGTGAGCGATCGCGGCGACATCGCGAGCTGGAAGGCGCCCGGCGGACCGAGCCCGGGCATGGGCGGCAGCATGGAGCTGGCGGCCAAGGCGCGGCGCACCCTCGTGCTCACGCGTCACCGGACGCGAGCCGGCGAGCCGAAGATCGTGGAGCGCTGCGACCTGCCCCTCACCGCGCCCCGCGCCGCCAGCGTGATCGTCACGGAGCTGGGGCTGTTCCAGGTCACGCCGCAGGGGCTCGTGCTCCGCGAGCGGGCGCGGGCCGTGTCGGTGGACGACGTACGCGCGGTGACGCCGTGCAGGGTCGAGACGGACGGGCCGGTCGTGGTCATGGAGGACGTGCTGGAACGAGGGGTCGGAGGAACGACGGACGGGCGCGCCGAGGGAGGTCGGGTATGAGCGTCGAGGACACGAGCGGGATCTGGCAGGACGTCGACCGGGCGATCGACGACGCCTGGGACGCCGAGCTGGCGTTCCTGCGGGACCTGGTGCGCCTGCCCAGCACCCTCGGGAACGAGCGGCAGGCGCAGCAGCGGGTGCAGAGGGAGCTCACGGCGATGGGCCTGGAGCCTGAGGCGCACGACGTGGACCACACCGCCATCGCCGCGCTGCCGGGCTACTCGCCGGTCGACTGGGTCTACGAGGGCCGTCCCAACGTCGCCGCCCGCGTGGCGGGGCGCGGGCCGGGTGGGCGCTCGCTCGTCCTCAACGGCCACATCGATGTCGTGCCGGCCACGCCGGAACGGCTCTGGAGCGTCGATCCCTGGGGGGCCGAGATCGTCGGCGACCGCATGTACGGGCGAGGCGCGGCCGACATGAAGTCCGGCATCGCCGCCATGATCTACGCGCTGGCGGCGCTCCGCCGCGCCGGCGTGGAGCTGGCCGGAGACGTGCTCCTGCAGACGGTGATCGAGGAGGAGTGCACCGGCAACGGCACCCTCGCGGCGCTGGCGCCGCTGGCGGCGTCGCTGGCCGGAGGGGAGCGGCCTGCCGCCGCGATCATCCCCGAGCCCTTCAACCAGACCCTGCTGACGGCGCAGATCGGCGTGCTGTGGTCCCGCATCACCGTGCTGGGGGCGGGCGCGCACGCGCTCGGCGCGGACAAGGCGGTCAACGCCAACGAGAAGGCGGCCTTCCTGATGCAGGGGATCCGGGACATGGAGGCGGCGGCCAACGATCCCGGCGCACGCCACCGGGCCTACCAGGACGTCGCCCACCCGCTCAACTACAACGTGGGGGTGGTGCGTGGCGGCGACTGGCCCTCCTCGGTCCCCTCGGAGTGCGTCCTCGAGGTGCGCTTCTCGGCCTACCCCGGCGCCGACCTGGACGCGGCGCAGACGCGCTTCCGCGAGGACCTCCGGGCGTACGCGGCGCGCGACCCGTGGCTGGCCGAGCACCCGCCCGAGATCGCGTTCTACGGCTTCAGGGCCGAAGGCTGCGTGGTGGACCCGGCGACGCCGCTGTTCGACACGCTGCGGGCCGCCCACCGCACCGTGATGGGCGGGGAGCCCCGGCCCTACGTCAGCACGGCCACCACCGACGTGCGCTTCTTCTCCCACCACCACGGCATCCCCGCGACCTGCTACGGGCCCGTGGGCGCGAACCTGCACGCTCCGGACGAGTGGGTCGACCTCGTGAGCGTTCGGAACGTCACCAAGGTGCTGGCGCGCGCGACGCTGGCGTGGTGCGGCCTGGCGCGGTGAGGCCCACCCCGTCTACGGCAACGGCGCCCTCGCGACCAGCCCGCCCGTCGGGCCGCTGACGGCGACCTCGACGGCGTCCAGCCCGTCGGCGTGGAACTCGATGAGGCGCCCCCGGGTACGACCGAGCTCGACCCGGTCCCCGCCCGAGACGCCGTAGAGCACGTACGAGCGGCCCGCCGACGGCGCGTGGGGCTGGAGCGCCATGGCGCGGCCGTCGGGGAGGACGCACACCACGCCGGCGTGCGCGTCCCCCACCGGGTCGAGCGACACGATGCGCAGGCCGGGGTAGCGCATCCAGTAGGCCACCACCGCCTCCTCGTGCGCCGAGAGGCTGGCGCGGCGGTGCTCGAGGGCGCCCCAGCCGGCGGTGCCGGCGAGCAGCGCCAGCGCGATCGCCAGCGCCACCGCCAGCCCGGGCGAGCCGCGCTGCGGGCGTGCGCTCCCCGCCGCTCCGGTGGGCGCGCGAGGCGGCGCCGGGGCGCGCGTCGCGGCGGCGTGGGGGTCCTCGGAGGCGGCCGGGACGGCCGGCTCGGACCGCACGCGGGCGAGTAGCGTCTCCCACGCTTCGGGCGTTTGCGGCTCGGGCTCGAGCGCTTCGGGCACGACGTAGAGCGCGGCACGGAGCGCCTCCGCCTCGGCGCGCAGCGGAGCCGAGCGCTGCACGGCGCGTTCCACCCGCGCCGCCTCGGACGGCTCGAGCAACCCCAGCACGTAGTCGGGCAGGAGCTCGCGGATACGCGGATCGGCGCTCATGCCGATCCCCTCTCCAGCTGCTGGCGCAGCTTGGCCAGGGCCCGGCGGAGCCGGCTCTTCACGGTCCCCAGCGGTAGGGCGTGCAGCTCGGCGAGCTCGCTGTGGCTGTAGCCGTCGTAGAAGGCGGCCTCGAGCAGGGCGCGCTCGTCGCGCTCCAGGTGCGCCAGCGCCCCGCGCACCACGATGCCGGGGAGCGGGTCGTCGGGCATCCCCACCGCCGATTGGAAGGCCACGTCGTGGGGGTCGGCGTCGAGCGCCTGTCGGGGCCGGGCCGAGCGGGCCCTGAGCCTCGACAAGCACAGGTTGCGCGCGATGGCGTAGAGGTAGGTCCTCAGCCCCGCGCGTTCGCCGTCGAACCGGTGAGCGTGCCGATGGAGCCTGAGAAAGGTGTCTTGCAGGATCTCCTCCGCCTCCTGTCGGTCCCCCAGCATGCGGTGGGCGAGCGCGGACACCGCGCCTGCGTGGCGTTCGAACAGGATCCGCAGGGCGTCCTCGTTGCCCTGCGCGACCTGCCCCACCAGCTCGGCGTCGCTCGGTGTTTCGGCCACCGCCTCGACCACCTACCCTTTCGTACGCGGCGTCCGGCCGGCCGGATGCGCCGTGCGATGAAGGTTCGACGTCGCAGCATACCCGCTCCAGCGGCACCGCCTTCCCGGCCCGGGTACCCTTGGGGCGCCGTGAGAGGCCCCCGCCGGAGGAACCCGCGGGGGTCCCTGCTGGATGGGAGATGCCGACGTGCACCGATACCGTTTCGAACAGTTCGTCTCCGTCCGTCTGTTGACGACCCCACGCTATGCGCCCGAGGGCGACCGTTTCGCCTACGTCGCCAACACCACCGGTCTGCCGAACCTGTGGCTGCAGCCGGCGGGCGGAGGCTTCCCGCGCCAGCTCACCTCCTTCACGGACCGCCGTGTGGGCGACTTCGCCTGGTCCCCCGACGGCGGCCGCATCGCCTTCCTGGCCGACCGTGACGGGGACGAGATGTATCAGCTCTACGTCGTCGACGCCGACGGCGGTTGGCCGCGCCAGCTCACCGACGCGCCCAAGGTGCAGTACGAGCTGGGCGGCTGGTTGCCCGACGGCCGGAGCGTCGTGATCACGGGCAACGACCGCGAGCCCAGCGAGATGGACCCGCAGTGCATCGACGTCGAGACCGGCGAGGTGACGAGGCTCGTCACCGGCGGCGGCTACCACGCCGGCGAGCCCGCGCCCAGCGGCAACCGGGTCCCCATCGTCGAGTTCCTGTCGAACACCAGCCAGCGGCTGTTCCTGCTCGACCTCGACAGCGGAGAGCGTCTCCCCATCGCGCCGCGCGAGGGGGTGGCGAAGGCCATGCCCGGGCCCTGGCGCGGCGACGGGTCGGGCCTGTACTTCGCCACCGACGAGGGGCGCGACTTCACCGGCCTCGCCTACGCCGACGCCCACACCGGTGCCTGGTCGTACGTTGTGGCCGAGGAGCACGAGCTCGACGGCGCCACGGTCTCGGGCGACGGCCTGACCCTGGCGGCGGTCGTGAACATCGACGGCGCCTCCGAGCTGCGGCGGGTCTCGCTCGCGGACGGCGGGCACGAGCCGCGGCCGGCCCCCGACCTCCCCCTGGGGGTGGTCAACGGCCTCAGCCTGCATCCCAGCCGGGGGGAGGCGCTGCTGCTGCACACGACGCCGCAGCACGCGCCCAACCTCGTTCAGCTCGAGCTCGGCGGCGGCACCTCGCGCATCCTGGAGCAGAGCATGCTGGGCGGCGTCGACCCGAGCGAGCTGTCGCTGCCCGAGGCGGTGCGCTACCCGAGCTTCGACCGCGACATCCCCGGCTGGCTCTACCGGCCCGAGGGCGCCGGGCCGTTCCCGACGGTGCTGTCCATCCACGGCGGGCCGGAGGGGCAGGAGCGGCCTCAGTACGCCTACCTGGGGCTGTACCAGTACCTGGTCTCGCGCGGGATCGCGGTGCTCGCGCCCAACATCCGGGGCTCGAGCGGCTTCGGCACCCCGTATCAGCGCCTCATCTACCGCGACTGGGGTGGAGACGAGCTGAGGGACATCGAGGCTGCGGCGCAGTACCTGCGCGCCGCGGCGTGGGCCGACTCCGAGCGCCTGGCGGTGTTCGGCGCCTCCTTCGGCGGGTTCGCCACCCTCTCGGCCGTCACGCGCCTGCCGGAGTACTGGGCGGCGGGGGTCGACATGGTGGGGCCCTCGAACCTGGTCACGTTCGCGGGCTCGGTGCCGTCGTGGTGGCGTCCCATGATCAAGGGCTGGGTGGGCGACGCCGAGGAGGACCGCGACCTGCTGCGGGAGCGTTCCCCGATCAGCTACGTCGACCAGGTCCGGGTGCCGTTGCTCGTCATCCAGGGCGCGAACGATCCGCGCGTCGTCCAGGCCGAGAGCGATCAGATGGTCGACAAGTTGCGGGAGCAGGGGCTGGAAGTCGAGTACCACGTCGACGAAAACGCGGGCCACGGACCCGCCGACCGCGACGGCTGGATCGACTGGCTGGACCGCACCGCCCGGTTCCTGGAGCGTCACCTGCTCACCACCGCGTAGTCGCAGCTCCGATCGTCACGGGCGGGGCTTCGTGCCCACGCGCCGTCCCGGCCCGGTGCCGTAGACTGGCGCTTGCGCCGCCGGACGGGGCGCGCGCCTGTCGGTCGCTCGGAGCGAGCCCGCCGGGCTCGCTCCGGCCTGCTCTGGGCATGGGCCGGGCCCGCACCCGGGCCGCACCTGCGGCCCCGGTCGCCGATGGCTGCTCGACGACGTACCGCCCCGCCCACGCCTCCGATGGACCCGCTCACCGCACCGGACCCCCCGCCCGATCCCCCTCCCGCCGCGCCCGACCCCGTCCGGCGCACGATGCGCGTGTCGGTGGTCGAGGGCAGCGTCACCCAGGTCTTCCTCAACTGGACCTCCGGCGCGGTCCTGGTGGGGTTCATGCTCCACCTCGGAGCGAACGCCACCGACATCGCGCTGGTCGCCAGCGTGCCGCTGCTGGCACAGGCCGCCAGCCCGCTCGCCGCGCTGGCCGCCGACCTGCTCGGGCGCCGCCGTTTGCTCACGGCGCTGGTCGCCATCCTCGGGCGGGGCGTATGGGCGCTGGCGGCGCTGCTGCCGAGCCTGGGCCTGCCCGCCGCCGAGCTGCCGGGCCTGATGGTGCTGCTCGTGCTCACGTCCTCGGTCTTCCAGGCTTCGAACGGCACGCTGTGGAGCGCCTGGATGGGCGACGTCGTGCCGGAGAAGCAGCGCGGCCGCTACTTCGGCTTCCGCGCCGGCGTCGTCGGCGTGGTGGGCATGCTGGCGAACCTCGCCGCCGGCTGGTTCCTCGACCGGGTGGCGGCGCCGGCCAGCTTCCAGGTCGTCTTCGTGGTGGCGGTGCTGAGCGCGGGCGTGGGCGTGGCGCTGTACTTCCGCCAGTACGATCCCCCCAGCCCGCGCCGGCGAACGGCCTTGCGCGACGTCCTCGTCACGCCGCTGCGCGACGCCAACTTCCGGCGCTTCCTGCTCTTCGCCGTCTACTGGCAGTTCGTGGTGCTGCTGGCGGCCCCCTTCGTGATCCCCTACTTCCTCGAGCAGCTCAAGCTGACCTTCACCCAGGTCGCCATCTGGAGTGCCGTCGCCGCCCTGACGGCGCTGCTGACCAGCAGCCTGTGGGGGCGGGTGGCCGACCGCGTGGGCAGAGGGTCGCGTGGCCTTCATCGCGATGTACGCGCTGGTGGCGGGCCTGGCGGGCTTCCTGGGCGGCGTGCTGTCGGGCCCGCTGCTCACGCTGCTGCAGGGCGTGCCGCTCCACCTGTTCGGGCTCACCTGGACGGGCTACCACTCGCTGTTCCTGATCTCGGGGCTGGGTCGCAGCCAGGCCTGGCGCCTGCTCCGGCCCGTGCAGGAGGCGGAGGCGTGGCGCACCCGCGACCTCCTCCGCGAGATGCGGACGGGCTGGCGTCGCATCGGCTTCCCCTGGCGTTGAGCGCCGGCCCGACACGGGCGCGGCCCGCGGGTGGGGTGCGCCGAGTGGGGTCAGGCCCGCGGCGGGCGGCCCGCGGCTGGCGCCCGGACGCCTGCGACGCATGACGCGCGACCCTTGACGGCTTCGGGACCCCGCTCTAGCCTTGATGCAACCGGTTTCCCCGGGTGACGCTGCGCGCGCCGACACGTCTTGGATCGCGCCTAGCGGCGGCGCGCGGACGCCTGCTCGTGCAGGGGCGCGGACGCGAGCCGATGGACGGGCGCCGAGGCGCGCCCATCGGAGGAGGGACGGCGTGCCCTGGCATCCCAGCTACCGCGGTAGGGTCCTCGAGCCCGACTACCTGTTCGCCTCCCGGCACCTGCTGCCGCACTTCGTGCACGCGTTGTGCGCGCACCTGCAGGCGGTGGCGCGCCTACCGGTCGCGGCGGGGGAGGACGCCCGGCGGGAGATCGAGGCGCTCCACCGGGAGCTCGAAGCGTTCGCGCGCTCACCCCTGCCGACGCAGGAGCCCGACGTCCCCGACGCCTACTTCGCCATCCAGCGCAGCCTCGAGGAGCGGCTCGGCGCCCACGCGGTGGGGTGGCTGCGGATCGGCCTGAGTCGCAACGACCTCGACATGACCGTCTACAAGATGCGCGCTCGCGAGCTGCTGCTCGCGACCGGCGAGCAGCTCCTCACGCTGCGTCGCGCCGTGCTGGCCAAGGCGGAGGCGCACCTCGAGACGGTCTTGATCGCGCAGACCCACCACCAGCCGGGCCAGCCGACCACCGTGGCGCACTACCTCGCGGCGGTGGAGGCGCTGCTGGCCCGCGACACCGAGCGGCTGTTCGGCGCCTACGCGCGGCTGAACCGCTGCCCGCTGGGCGCGGCGGCGCTGGCGGGCAGCAGCCATCCGCTGGACCGGGACCTCACGGCGGCGCTTCTGGGGTTTCAAGGGCCCGTGGAGAACACCTACGACGCGGTCGCCAGCTCCGATTGGGAAGCCGAGGTGGTGAGCGTGGCGCAGAGCGTGGCACTGAACCTGAGCCGCTTCGTCTGCGACCTGCTCTCCTGGGCCGCGGCCGGCTGGTACTGGCTGGGGGAAGGGCTGGTGCAGGGCTCGTCGATCATGCCGCAGAAGCGCAACCCGGTGGCGCTCGAGCACGCCCGGACCCGCTTCTCCCGCGCCCTGGGCGCCGCCCAGATGGTGCTCTACTCCAGCCACAACATCCCCTACGCCGACCTCAACGACTTCGGCCCCGACGTCCAGGGGGCCCTGCAGATGCAGCACGTGCAGCTCTCGGGCGGCGTGGAGTTGCTGCTCGCCTGTCTGGAGGGGGGCGACTTCGACGAGGCCCGGCTCCGTGCCGCGGCCGCGCGCACCGACACCACGGCCACGGAGCTGGCCGACGAGCTGGTCCGCAGCGCAGGCCTGTCCTTCCCGGACGCTCACGCGCTGGTGGGGCGGCTCGTCGCCCGGTTGCACGAGGAGGGCCGTGCGCTGGCCCAGGCGAGCGTCGAGGACGTCACCGCCCTGGGCGGCCCGGCCCTGAGCCCCGAGGCGCTCCACGGCGCCCTCGATCCCGAGGCCTTCGTCCGGCGTCGTGGAGGTGGAGGCCCCGCCCCCGACGCCATGAGGGATCAGCTCGGACGGGCCCGGCAGCGTGCGGACCGCGACGCCGGCACCTTGGAGGGAAGGAGGGAGAGGCTCGCCGAGGCGCGCGAGATGCTGCGCGCATCCTGAGACAGCATGGGGGGTCGCCCCGGCGGGCGGCCTCCGGACCGTAGGAGGCGGTTGTATGAAGCGATGGCTCGTCGGCCTGGCCCTGGCGGCCTCGGTCAGCGTGGGCTTCGTGGGCCTGGCCCAGAAGACCACCATCACCTACTGGCAGTACGCCTACGACACCCGTGTCCAGGCGATGGACCAGCTCATCCAGCAGTTCGAGC
This sequence comes from Deinococcales bacterium, assembly GCA_037386005.1. GTDB lineage: Bacteria > Deinococcota > Deinococci > Deinococcales > Trueperaceae > JASBRS01. The sequence continues at coordinate 22,425 of JARRMM010000031.1, forward strand.
AGGCCAACCCGGACATCACCGTCAAGCAGGAGACCTTCCCCTACAACGCCTACCAGCAGCAGGTGGCGGCCTCGTTGCCCGCCGGCCAGGGCGCCGACGTCGTGCAGCTCTACTACGGCTGGCTCGACACCTGGCTGCGCTCGGGCTACGTCGAGGCGCTACCCAGCCAGTACTTCGACACCGCGGCGCTCGACAGTGCGTTCATCCCGATGGTGCAGGCGGCCAAGCGGAACGGGCAGTACTACGGCCTGCCCACGGCGGTGCGCAGCCTGGCGCTGTTCTATAACAAGGACATGTTCAAGGCGGCCGGCATCGACGGGCCGCCCGCCACGTGGGACCAGTTCGTGCAGGACGCCAAGGCGCTCACCAAGAAGAGCGGCCCGCGCTTCACCCAGGTGGGCTTCGGCATCGCGCCCAACGGCCAGGGGCACAACCTGCTGCGGGAGGTGCTGATCCGGCAGTTCGGTGGTCAGCCCTACAGCGCCGACGGCACCCAGGTCGCCTACGACAGCGAGGCCGGCCTGAAGGCGTTCGAGTTCTACACCGGGCTCGTCACCAAGGACCAGGTGGCCGTGCTGAACTTCGTGCCCGGCGACAACGGCTACCGCGATGGCTTCATCCAGCTCCAGAACATCGCCATGATCGTCGACGGCAGCTTCGCCATCGGGTCGGTCAAGGCCGGAGCTCAGTTCGACTGGGGCGTCGCCGAGATCCCCACGCTGGCCAACGGCGTGAAGTCCGACTTCGGCTCGTTCTGGATGAACGGCCTCACCCCCAACGCCTTCAAGGACCCGGCCAAGCTGGAGGCCGCCTCGAAGTTCCTGCAGTTCGTCACCAGCCCGGACGCCATGAAGCTGTGGTTGAACGTGGTCGGCGAGCTGCCGGCCCGGGCCAGCCTGGTCGACGACCCCAGCCTGGCGAGCGACCCCGTCTACGGGCCGTTCATCAAGTCGCTGGCGTACTCGCACGCCACCCAGTTCGTGGACGAGACCGCGCAGCGCCAGGTGTTCATGGACGCCGTGAACCGCGTCGTGCTGGAGCACCAGGACCCGGCGGCCGTCTGGTCGCAGGCGGCCAAGGAGGAGCAGGCCATCCTCGACAAGGCGCAGACCCCGTAACCTCGGCCGGTGCGGTGCGGTCGCGGGCGCCCCGGCGCCCCGCCGCACCGCACCGTGCCCGGTGACCCCCCGGAGACCGCATGCCGACCCCTCCCCCCGATGCTCCGCCGCGACGAGGCCGCCCCCGCCGCCGATTGACGCTCGGCACCCGCGAGGCGCTGTGGGCCTACGCCTTCCTGCTGCTGCCGTTGGCGTTCTACGGCTTCCTGCGCATCTATCCGGCGGTGCAGTCGTTCAACCTGTCGCTCCACCGCTGGCACGTCGATCCCGCGCAGCGTACGTTCCTGGGTCTGACCTACTACCGGGAGATGCTGAGTGATCCCAAGCTGCACCGGGCGCTCACCAACACCCTGCTCTACGCCGCCATCATCGTGCCCGCGCAGCTCGTGCTGGGGCTCACCATCGCGGTGCTGCTCGATGCCGTCCGGCGGCTGCGGCCGCTGTTCCGCGCCATCTACTTCTCCCCCTACGTCACGCCCGCGGCCGCGGTCGCCTGGGTGTGGGGCTGGATGTACTCGGTCAACTTCGGGGTCTTCAACAACGCCCTGATCGCCTGGAGCGATTTCGTGACCCGCGTCGGGCTGCCCTGGCTGTCCATCCCGCCGCAGGCGTTCCTGTCCGATCCGAAGCAGGCGCTACCGGCCGTGGCCGCGGTGGTGGTATGGCAGCAGCTCGGCTTCCAGGTGGTCATCTTCCTGGCGGGGCTGCAGGGCATCCCTCGCATGTTCTACGACGCCGCGGCCATCGATGGCGCGGGCGCGCTGCAACGCTTCCGCTACGTGACGCTGCCGCTGTTGAACCCGGTGATGGTGTTCTCGGTGGTCATCTCCACCATCGCCACCCTGCAGCTGTTCGACCAGGTGGTCAACATCAACTTCACCGACCAGGGGGGGCCGCTGAACAGCACCCTGAGCATCGCGCTGTACATGTACCAGCTCGCCTTCTCGCGCTTCCAGATCGGCTACGCCTCGGCCGTGACGGTGCTGCTGTTCGTGCTCATCCTCGTCGTGACGCTGCTGCAGCTGCGGCTGCTGCAGCGGCGGGTGGAGTACTAGCGTGGCCGGCTCCGGCGACCCTGCGAAGGGAGCGGCCTGCGCGTGATCGACCTCGAGACCTTCGGCGAAGCGCGCCAGCGGCCGAACGCCGGCACGGTGGTGGCGTACGTGCTGCTGGCGGTCGGCAGCGTGGTGATGTTCTTCCCCTTCGTCTGGATGCTGCTCTCGGCGTTCAAGCCCATCCGCGAGATCTTCCAGCTCACGGTGCTGCCGCACGTCTGGACGCTGCAGAACTTCCGCCAGGTGCTGTTCCAGACCGCCTTCCCGCGCTGGTTCCTCAACAGCCTGGTGGTCGCGGGCATCTCGACGGTGAGCGTGCTGTTCTTCTGCTCGCTGGTGGGCTACACCCTGACGCGGCTGCGCTTCCCGGGCCGCAACGCGATCTTCCTGATCATCCTCTCGACGCTGATGGTGCCGACCGAGATGCTGGTGATCCCCTGGTACGTGATGTCGACCCAGTACGGCTGGGTCAACACCTACTGGGGGCTGGCGTTCCCCGGTCTGATCCCGGCGTTCGGCGTGTTCCTGATGCGACAGTTCTTCCAGACGCTGCCGCGCGATCTGTTCGACGCCGGCCGCGTCGACGGGGTGAGCGAGTTCGGGCTGTTCTGGCGCATCGGCCTGCCGCTGGTGCGGCCCGGCCTGGCGGCGTTGGGCATCTTCAACTTCGTCGGGAACTGGAACGCCTTCCTGTGGCCGCTGATCATCGCCAAGTCGCCCGCGATGCGCACGGTGCCGGTGGGGGTAGCGCTGTTCTCGGGCGAGGCCAGCACCCAGTGGAACCTCATCATGGCGGCCTCGGCGCTGGCCATCGTGCCGGTGCTGCTGGTCTTCTTCGTGTTCCAGCGGCAGATCATCGAGGGCGTGGTGCTCACCGGCGTCAAGGGCTGACGGCCGGGGGCGCGGCGGGCTCCCCGGGGCACGGCGCAATGGCCGCCCCCCCTGCTAGCATGACCGTCGGCATGCGACCCGAGCTCGTCATCTACGATTGCGACGGCGTTCTCGTCGACACGGAGCCCATCGCCAACCCCGTGCTCGCCGCCATGCTGACGGACGAGGGCTATCCCATCGACAGCCACGATTGCGCCGAGCGCTTCACGGGGAGGCCCGTGCCCGAGACCGTGCGCGAGGTGGAGGAGGAGCTGGGACGTTCGCTGTCCGCGGACTTCACCGAGCGCCTCTACCGCCGCGTCATCGATGCGTTCGTGAGTGAGCCACGCGTGGTGCCGGGGGTGCGGGAGGCGATCGACGCCCTGCCGGGACGGCGCTGCGTGGCGTCCAGCAGCGGCCCGGGCTACCTGCGCGAGGTGCTGGGCGCGGCCGGGCTGTGGCGCTGCTTCGAGCGCGTGTTCTCCGCCGTCGAGGTGGAGCGCGGCAAGCCCGCACCCGATCTCTTCCTACACGCCGCGTCCAGCCTTGGCGTGGCGCCTGGGCGCTGCCTGGGGGTGGGGGATGCGCCCGCCGGCGTGCGGGCCGCGGTCGCGGCCGGCATGCCGGTGCTCGGCTACGCCGGAACGGTGAGCGCCTCGAGGCTGGCCCGCGAGGGCGCGGTCGCCATCAGCTCGATGTCGGAGCTCGCGCCGCGGGTGGCGGCGTTGTGACCGCCACGACGCCGGACTCGGTGGCCAGGTGCGTCACCCCCACGTCGTGGGGCTCGCGCGGCAGCCGCTCCACCACCAGTGCATCGAAGGTCACCCCCACCCGCGGGACGTCGGCGGGCAGTCCCGCCAGGAAGCGATCGAAGTAGCCCCGTCCGTAGCCGAGCCGGGTGCCGGTGACGTCGAAGCACAGGCCCGGCACCAGGGCGAGCTCGACCGCCTCGGGACCGACGGCAGGCGTGCCGGCCGGCGGCTGCAGGGGGCCGAAGGGGTGCTTCTCCAGCGGGGCGCCGTGCAGGCGGTGCAGGCTCAGCCCGGGCGTCGGTGCGTCCTCGCTGCGCGGCACCAGCAGCTGCCGGGCGTCGTCCGCCAGCAAGAGCTCCAGGTCGACCTCGCTGCCGAACGCCAGGTAGAGCAGCACGGTCTGGACGTGGCGGTACGCCGGCCAGGCGCGAAGCCCCTCGGCCACCCGGCGGCTACGCTCCGGCGTCGCCACCCGGCGTCGCGCGTCGCGCGCCCAGGCGCGCCAGCGCTCCTTGGGGGCGTCGACGGCGGGCGGTGGTGGGAGCGGGTGGTCGGCTGGCACGACAGGCAAGTCTACCGCCGCGCCCGCGTTCGGGAGCGGCGGCGACCGTGTGCGCTTGGCGACGCCCCGGAGAGCGCGGGATTCCTCATACTGGCGTCATGCCCAAGACCATGACCACGACCGTCCATCATCTCGTCGGCAAGCGCTTCGTGGGGATCACCCCGGACCAGCAGCGCGTGATGATCGACGGCGAGAAGACGGCCCAGACCGGCATGCGGCCGATGCAGTTGCTCCTCAACGCGCTCGGGTCCTGCGCCGCCTACGACATCGTCGAGATGCTCGCCAAGCGCAAGCTCGACGTGCGCTCCTACCGCGTCGAGCTCACCGGCGAGCGGCCGGAGGGCCCGCCCAGCCCCTACACGCGCATCCACGCCCGCCACGTCTTCGACGTGCCCGGGCTCGACGAGCGGCTCGCGAAGCGCTTCGTGGGCCTGGGCATGACGAAGTACTGTTCCGTGTCGGCCAGCCTGAACGCCGAGATCGACTACGAGGTCGTGCTCGAGCACGAGCAGGAAGCGGCCGCGGCGTCCTGACCCGCGACCTGCACGACCCCGCGCTGTTCTTCAACCGGGAGCTCTCCTGGCTCGCGTTCAACGAGCGCGTCCTGGAGGAGGCCGAGGCTGCCGAGACGCCGCTGCTGGAGCGGCTGAAGTTCCTGGCCATCTTCGGGTCGAACCTCGACGAGTTCATCATGATCCGCTACGCCGGCCTGAAGGAACAGCTCGCCGCCGGCATCACCCGGCTCACGCCCGACGGCATGACGCCGGGGGAGCAGGTGCGGGCCATCGCCGAGCGGCTCCACGGCCTGGTGGAGCGGCACCGGCTGGTGCTGCAAGGCGACGTGCTGCCGGCGCTGGCCCGGCGCGGGGTGCGCCTCCGTCCGGTAAACGAGCTCGAGGGGGAGGCGCTGGACGCCGTCCACGCCTTCTTCGACGAGGAGCTCTACCCGGTGCTCACGCCGCTGGCGGTGGACGGCAGCCACCCCTTCCCGCGGCTCCCCAACCTGAGCTTCTCCCTGCTGCTGGACGTGGTCGATGCCGACTCCGGGGCGGCCCGCGGCGCCGTGGTGCAGGTGCCGAGCGTGCTGCCGCGCTTCCTGCGGCTGCCGGGCGAGGGGCACGACTACGTGCTGCTCGAGGACGTCATCCTGGCGCGGGTGGGCGAGCTGTTCCCGGGCCATGAGGTCCGGCGGGCGCACGGCTTCCGCGTCACCCGCAACGCCGACATCGAGATCGCCGAGGACGAGGCCGACGACCTGCTGCATGTGATCGAGGACGAGGTGCGCCGCCGCCGTTGGGGCGACGCGGTCCGGCTCGAGGTGGCGGGCAGCATGCCCGAGGCGTGGCGCGAGCGCCTGCGACGGACGCTGGGTCTCGACCCCGAGGACGTCTACACCATCCCCAACCACCTGAACGTCTCCGACTTCCGGCAGCTCGCGGAGCTCGACCTGCCGGAGCTGCGCGATCCGCCGTTCGCGGCTCGGTTGCCCACCGAGTACCGTGACCACGAGGGGGCGTTCGACGCCGTGCGCGACGCCGACGTGCTCGTGCACCACCCCTTCCACGCGTTCGACGCGGTGCAGATGCTGGTCGACGAGGCGGCGGAGGATCCCGATGTCCTGGCGATCAAGATGACGTTGTACCGCGTCGGGGTGCGGTCGCCGGTGGTGGCGGCGCTGGCGCGCGCGGCCGGGAACGGCAAGCTGGTGACGGCGCTGGTGGAGCTCAAGGCGCGCTTCGACGAGGAGAACAACATCGTCTGGGCGCGCGAGCTGGAGCGGGCGGGCGTCCACGTCGTCTACGGCTTCGTCGGCCTCAAGACGCACTGCAAGGCATTGCTCGTCGTCCGCCGGGAGCCGGACGCGGCCGGCACGGCGGTGACGCGACGCTACGTGCACCTCGGCACCGGCAACTACAACCCCTCCACCGCCGACCTCTACACCGACATGGCCCTCATGACCGACGACGAGGCGCTCGGCGCCGACGTGAGCGACCTCTTCAACTACCTGACCGGCTACAGCAAGCAGCGCAGCTGGCGCAAGCTGTGGGTGGCGCCGGAAGGACTGCGCGAACGCCTGATGGAGGCGGTCGCGCGCGAGACGGAGCTGGCCGCATGCGGGGAGCCCGGCAGGATCGTCGCCAAGATGAACGCCCTGGTGGACCCCGACGTCATCCGCGCCCTGTACCGGGCGTCGCAGGCCGGGGTGGAGATCGACCTGATCGTACGGGGCACCTGCTGCCTCCGCCCGGGCGTGCCCGGCGTGAGCGACCGGATCCGCGTGCGCAGCATCGTCGGGCGGTTCCTGGAGCACTCGCGCGCGTACTTCTTCCGTCACGGTGGCGCCGACGACCTCTACCTCGGCAGTGCCGACTGGATGCAGCGCAACCTCGACCGCCGCATCGAGGCGGTCTTCCCTGTGGAGGACGAGCGTCTCAAGGTCAAGGTGATGCGGGTGCTGGAGCTGCTCCTGCGCGACAACGTCAAGGCGCGTGAGCTGACGGCCGACGGGACCTATCGGTTCGTGGGCCGCCAGCCGGGCCAGCACCGGCTCGACGCGCAGGCGAGGCTGTTGGAGCTGTCCGAGGCGCGCCGCTGGGGCGGCTGAGGGCGGCACGCCCCGTGTGCCGGCGTCGGGGAACGCCGGCTGCCGCGCGCTGCGCGAGCCGGATCAGGCCTGCAGCGGGCCGGACAGGTCGGGACCGCTGGGCTGGTCGTCGCCGTCGCGGCCGGCGGCGAAACCGGTCTGCAGGCCCATCAGGTAGCCGAGCTTGAGCATGAACAGGAGCGTCTCGCGGTCGTCCTTGGCGATGCGCTCGTCCACGTACTCGGCCGTCCCCTCCGGAAGGGCGACGGCGTCGATCTCCTGCTGGTAGCTCCGGCGCATCTGCTCCAGGAAGGCGCGGATGGTCTCCTTGCTCATGGTGTGTCCTCTCGTGGCCCTCAGCGGGCGGCCGAGGCATCCTCCTGCAGGTCGAGCTGCTCTTCCAGCCACGCGATGATCGCTTCCGCGGTGCCCAGGTTGGTCGCCAGCGGCACGCTGTGGACGTCGCAGATGCGCAGCAGCGCCGACACGTCGGGCTCGTGGGGTTGGGCCGTGAGCGGGTCCCGGAAGAAGATGACGGCCTTCACGCGGTCCTCGGCGATACGGGCGCCCACCTGGAGGTCGCCCCCCTCGGGACCGGACTGCAGGCGTTCCACGCGGAGCCCCGCCTTGCTCTCCAGCACCCCGCCGGTGGTGCTGGTGGCGATGAGCGGGAAGCGCTGCAGCACGTCGGCGTGCTCCCGCGCGAAGATCGCCAGGTCGAGCTTCTTCTTGTCGTGCGCGATCAGCGCGACGGACTTCATGGACCCAGTGTAGTCGGTGCGGCCGCACGGCCACGTGTGGGGCTCGTCGCGGTCCGCCCTACGCCTCGGTGAGCCACACCTCGGTGCCGACCGGTGCCTGGGCCAGGCGCCACAGATCGCGCACGTCCACCACCGCAGGCCCGGCGTAGCCACCGGTGCGGCCGCGGTCGGCCAGGAGCACGATCGGGTGGCCATCGGCGGGGAGCTGCAGCGCGCCCAAGGGCACGCCCTCGCTGCGGATGTCCGGCGCCGGTTGCGGCAGCGGCGGGCCGTCGAGCCGTACCCCGGTGCGGTCCAGCGCGGCCACGCGAAACCTCGAGGTGACGAGGCGGCGGAAGATGTCGGGATCGTGGTGCGGTCCGCGGTGGATGTGCAGCGCGACCCGGGCCGGATAGCGGGGGTGCACCGTGGCGCCGGACGCGACGGGCGCCGAGCCAGGACGCCCCGAGCCCAGGCCGAGCACGTCGCCGGCCCGCAGCGCGCGGCGGCTCCCCCCGACGCCGGCGCGCGTGTCGGTGCTCGACGACCCGCCGTAGGCATGGGCGGCGACGCCTCCGGCCAGCGCCAGGTAGCTGGCGCAACCGTGGGCGCGGCCGCCGGGCAGCAGCTCGAGCACGGCCCCGGCCGGCCAGGCGAAGCCCCGGTGGCACGGGACCGGTCGCCCCTCGAGCCGGAGGCGGTGACCCCCGCACGCCACCGCGGCCGTGAGGGGCTCGAGCGCCCGGAGTGTCATCGGCAGCGCCAGAAGCTCCAGCGCCGGCGCGTCGGCGGCGTTCCCGACCGCCCGGTTGGCGAGCTGGAGGGCGGTGGGGTCGAGCGCGCCCGCCTGGGCCATGCCGAAGTGCCCGACGCGCCAGCGCGGCCCCGCCTGGACCGTGGCCGATGGAAGCCAGGCCTCGAGCACCTCCAGGGCGGGAACCGCGCGGTCGTCGCCCAGCGGCGCCCCGGCGCCGGCGGGCTCGGCTTGCGGCGCGGCTGGTGCGGCGCGGGCGCCGGCGCGGTCGGCGGCCGCGAACCGCACCTCATCGCCTGCAGCCCAGCGCGTCGGCGGCCAGGCGGAGCTTTCGAACAGCCGCTCGTCGGTGCGCCCGAGGACCCACCAGCCGCCCGGGCTGGCGCTCGGGTAGATGCCGGCCTGCTCGCCGGCGATCGCCACCGACCCGGCGGGCACCCGGGGCCGGGGGCTGTCCCGGCGCGGCGTGACCAGCTCGTGTGGCAGGCCCAGCAGGTAGGGGAAGCCGGGTGTGAAGCCCAGGAAGGCGACCGTGTAGAGCGCGCCGGCGTGCAGCGCCGCGATCCGCTCCCAGGGGAGGCCCAGACGTGTCTCCAGCTCGCCCCGGTCGGCGTCCTCCCCGTAGCGGACGGTCACGGTGCGGCGTGCCGGCTGCGCGGCCCCGCCGTCCTCGTCCACGGCGCGCACGGCAGCCTCCAGCCAGCGCCGGAGCCGGGTGTGCGACGTGCCGGGGCGGACCTCGATCAGCAGGTTGGTGTAGCCGGGGACCACGTCGCGCACCGCCCCAGGCGCACGTCCGAGCAGCGCCCGCTGGAGCGCGCCGATCCGCACGGCGGCCTCGGGCGAGGGCGCGTCGGCGACGTCGACGTACCAGGCCGCGGGCCCGGCGCTGCGGAGCCTCACGCGCTGCGGTCGAGGGGCGTCCGTGCGATGGTGACGCCGGCCTCCTCGAGGGCGGCGCGCACGCGCCGGGCCAGCGCGACGGCTTCGTCGTTGTCGCCGTGGAGGCAGAGGGTGTCGACCTGAAGCTCGAGCGTTCCCCCGTCCACGGTCCGGACGGTCCCTTCGACGGCCAGCTCGAGCGCCTGCCGGACGACCCGGTCGGGGTCGGCGTGGACCGCGCCCGGCGTGCCGCGCGGCGCCAGCGTGCCATCGGAGCGGTAGGCGCGGTCGAGGAACCCTTCTCGCAGGACCGGCACGCGCGCGGCCCGCAGGGTGCGCTCGGCCTCGGAGCCGGCCAATACCGTGATGGGGAGCCGTGCGTCGAACGCCTGGACCGCGTCCGCCACCGCCCGCGCCAGCTCGGCGCTGGCGGCCATGGCGTTGTAGAGGGCGCCGTGCGGCTTGACGTGTTGCAGCCGGACCTCCTCGGCGGCGGCCAGGGCCGCCAGCGCGCCGAGCTGGTAGAGCACGTCGTCGCGCACCACGTCCGGGGGCAGCTCCATCGGCACGCGGCCGAAGCCGCGCAGGTCCCAGTAGCTCGGATGGGCGCCGACCGCGGTTCCCGCCTCGCGGGCCGCCCGCAGCGTCCTCCGAAGGCCGTGCGGGTCGCCCGCGTGGAAGCCGCAGGCCACGTTGGCAGAGCTCACCAGCCGCAGCAGGGTGGCGTCGTCGCCGAGCAGCCAGCGTCCGAACGACTCGCCCAGGTCGCTGTTCAGGTCGATGCTCACGGGCTCCATGGTAGCGGCTGGGCCGCGCCGCCGGGGCATCCCCGCGTGCGGCGGGCCGTCGCCGGGTCGTGGCACGCGCCCGGCGCGGCCGCCCCGAGCCGACGTCTGTCGGACAGGTGGCGGCGGGACGGGAGCCCGCCTGCGTAGGATGGGGAGCAGTGAACGACGTATCGCTGGGACCCGTGGTCTTGAGCGGCCCGCGCTTCGGGGTGGCGTTGGCGCTGATCGCGCTGCTGGTCACGGCCGAGATCCTGGACAGGCGGGGGCGCAAGGGGGTGGCGCCGGTCGTCTGGAACGCGGTCGTGCTGGGGCTGCTGGCGGCGCGCCTCGGCTACGTCGCGCTCCACCTCGGCACCTTCGCGCGCGACCCGCTGAGCGCCCTCTACGTGTGGCAGGGCGGGTTCAACCTGATCGTCGGCGTGGTCGCTGCGGTGGCCTACGCGGCGGTCGCGCTGCGTGCCCGCGCTGCGCTGCTCACCGGGGCGCTGCTGGCCGGGCTCGTCGGCGCGGTGGTGTGGGGGGGCTGGCAGCTCGCTTCGGGCCCGCCCCCGGCGCCCTCGCCCAACGTCCTGACCGCCACGCTGCAGGCACTCGACGGCTCCACCACCGACGTGAAGGCCTTCGTGGGCAAGCCGTTGGTGGTCAACCTGTGGGCGACCTGGTGCGCCCCCTGCCAGCGCGAGCTGCCCATGCTCGCCGCGGCGGCGTCCGCCACCCCGGACGTGACCTTCGTCTTCGTGTCGCAGGGGGAGCCCCAGGCGCGTGTCGCGTCGTACCTGAAGGCGCACGACCTGTCGCTGCACCACGTGTACCTCGACGGGGGGAGCCGCCTCTCGGCGGCGGTGTCGACGAAGGGTCTGCCGACCACCTTGTTCTTCGACCGGCGAGGCCACCTCGTGAGCCGCTGGCTCGGGGAGCTCTCCAAGGCACGGCTGAACGACGAGCTGAAGGGCATCCGCTAGCCTTTCACGGGCGCCGGCCGCGAGACCGGGGCGATGGGCGCGACCGGGCTCGCCCGGGCTTGACATGGCTTCGCCCGCAGGTATACACTCATTTTTGCCGCTCGAAAAAGCGGCGCGGACATTGACAGCGGAATAGGAGCGTAACGAGCATTGAGCTCGACAAGGTTTGTGCCGTCTACGACTGCACTTCTTGTCGAGGCGCGGTAGCGTCCAGCAACATGGAGGACGCGATCGTGCGTCTGCTCACTCATCCATCCTTTAGTCAACCAAAAGGTTAAGTTACTAAGGGCACACGGTGGATGCCTTGGCAGCCGAACCGATGAAGGACGTGGCTACCTGCGATAAGCTTCGGGGAGCTGGAAGCAAGCGTTGATCCGGAGATTTCCGAATGGGGAAACCCGGCGGGGCGAACCCCCGTCACCCGCGACTGAACACATAGGTCGTGTGGAGGGAACCCAGGGAACTGAAACATCTAAGTACCTGGAGGAAAATAAAGAAACCTCGATTCCCCTAGTAGCGGCGAGCGAAGAGGGAAGAGCCTAAACCGCCTCCTACGGGAGGCGGGGTTGTAGGACCAGCGTCATGGACTCGAGCGTCTAGTCGAACCGCACTGGAAAGGCGGGCCACAGAAGGTGAAAGCCCTGTAGGCGAAAGGCGCGGAAGCCTAGCTGGCACCTGAGTAGCGCGAGCCACGTGGAATCTCGCGTGAATCTACGGGGACCACCCCGTAAGGCTAAATATTCCGGCTGACCGATAGTGAACCAGTACCGTGAGGGAAAGGTGAAAAGCACCCCGTGAGGGGAGTGAAATAGTACCTGAAACCGTGTGCTTA
>JARRMM010000032.1:0-7087 GCA_037386005.1 Deinococcales bacterium
CCGTCGTCGAGCCGGTGGCTGCAGATGTTGCACTTCTCGGCGCTGCCGTCGTCGGGGTTGAGGAAGATGGCGTCATAGGGGCACGCGGCGATGCACGCCTTGCAGCCGATGCAGACGTCCTTGTCGAAGTCGACGATGCCGTCGGGCCGCTGGTACATGGCGGTGACCGGGCACGACGCGACGCAGGGCGGATCCTCGCACTGGTTGCAGCGCGTGACCTGGAAGCTGCGCCGGGTGTTGGGGAAGGTCCCCTTCTCCACCTGCTTCACGAAGGTGCGGGTCACGCCGACCGGTACCTCGTTCTCGCTCTTGCAGGCGACGGTACATGCGTGGCAGCCGACGCAGCGGGTGTGGTCGATGACCTTGATCCACTGCGGGTCGTGCTGGCGGTAGAGCTCGTCGAGCAGGGCGGCGCCGCGTTCGACGGCGTCGGCGGTCGCCGCGGCGCCCGGCTCGCCCGGCGGAGCCGAGCTCATGAGCGCGTACGGGGCCGGCCGCCCGCGGCCCGGTCGGCGCGACCGAGACCGCGAAGCGAGCGGTCCTGCACGGCCGCGCGGGCAGGCCGGACGGCCTGGCGCGAGGGACGGTCGCGTTCCGGGGATCGCAGGTTCGCCATGGAGTTGGATTTTAAATCAAAAATTGATGAGAGACAATTCGACGTGACGCGCGTTCATGCGGTGGCGCAACGGAGCGCGGGGCGCGAGGCCGATAACGCTCCAATAACGCCCCGGTCCGTAGGGTGCGGTCCTAGCGATACGCGAGGGTCCTGATGTCCCTTGGGGAGGGAACCGTATGCCGAAGTTCCATCGCCTGTTCGTCGTCGGCGCGTTGCTCTTCGTTGCCGCCTGCTCGTCCACGCAGGCCCCCACCGCACCCGGCGGCGCGGGCGGAGGGGGTGGCGGAACCGGGCCCATCCCGACGAGCTTCACGCCCGACACCGCTCACGCCGCCACCGCCACCATCGACGCGGCCGGCGGCACGATCACGGCCACAGGCGCCGACGGCGCGCGCTACACGCTCACCGTGCCCGCCGGCGCCCTCGTCGTCCCGGTCGACCTCACCGTCACGCCGCTGAAGGACGTGGTGGTGGACGGGAGCAGCGCGGCCTGGCAGGTGGGCGTGCGCCTCGGACCGACCGGAACCCAGTTCCTCGCCCCCGTGCAGCTCCAGGTCCACGCTCCTGCGGCGGCAGGCTCGGCCGCCGCCGTGACCCTGGTGGACGGCAGCGGGACGGTGTTCGTGCCGCAGGCTGCCGCGACGACGGGCGCGACCTTCAGCGCCAGCCTCTGGCACTTCAGCGACTACCTCGTCGCGCCGGTCACCGACCCGCTGCTGACCCGCGCCGTCGATGCCGCCATCGCCGCCGTGCACGACCCTGCGACCGCGAGCGATGTCCAGGACCTGCTGTCGCTGTGGTCGACGGCCGACATCGAGCAGCTGACCGACCTGGTCTCGAAGCTCCAACAGGCGCTGGCCGGGGCCATCGGGTCGTTCGACGACGCGCAGCAGGCCAACGCCAACCCCACGGCCGGCACGGTCTACGACGGCCTCGCCGCCTACCACGACGCCGTGTCCACCGGCCTCAGCAACGAGGTGACGACGCTGCAGAACAGCGTGCAGCGGGTCTTCGCGACGTGGATGCGCGTCATCGACCTCGCGTACCTGCAGGCCGGGCCCGACTTCGCCAAGGTGCAAACGCTGGTCGACCCGCTGGCGCAGGCCGTCGCGATGGCGAAGGCCGATCCGTTCCTCGTGGCCGGCGGCTACGTCATCGATCCCGTGTCGGAGGCCCAGGAGATCATCGACCATCAGCTCGCCCTCGCCGACGCCGACTGCGACAGCGCGCGTTACAAGACCGGCGTGATGGAGCTCCAGGACGTCATGGGCGGCGTCAAGCTGCTCGGCCTGAGCTCACCGAGTACCCAGCAGCTCCAGGATGACGCATCGACCTGCGTCGCGCCGGTGGTGACGGCCATCGAGATCCCCGCCAACGTCGCGCTGGCCGCGGCAACCTACAACCCCGGCAACGGGGACCCCGGGAGCGCGCCCCAGGACGTCCAGCCGTCCACCGTGACGATGGTGAGCAGCTCGACCACCGTCGCTCCTTCGGTCGCGACGCAGGATTCGAGCGCCAGCGTCACCTTCAAGGCGACGCTGGTCAACGACAGCTCGGTCGCGTTCGACCTCTCGGGTACGGCCGAGGCGACGCACACTCCCACGCTGACGGGCGAGGTGGTCTGTGCGTGGGGTGGGTTCGGGTCCGGCAACCCCGTGTTGCTCAAGATCCACTACGACCACGCCCGGGGACCGGTGCGCCTCGACGGTCAGTGGACCGCGTCTCAGCCGAGCACATCGGGGCACGCCAACGCCAGCCTCGGGGGCACGGTGGAGGGTGTCGACCTCGGCATGTCAACGGCGAGCAGCGGGACGGTGACGGGCCACGTTCCGGGCTTGGGCTGGGCCCCTGGCCTACCCGATCCCACGGGTGCCGCGGTGGTCGTCCTCGACCTCAACGTGGGGGCCGGCTACTGCGGGGGCACCCCGATGGACGGCTCGGCGTCGATCGGTGGGCACGTGAGCCTCCAGGTGCTCCCGGACCCGCAACCCTGACGAGCCGACGAGCACGGCCCGGGCACGTTGCGACCGCGGCGTGCCGGGCTGCCGCGCTCACATCGTTGGCGAGCGTGCTCACGCTGCGTGCCGTGGACAGGCCGTTGCGTCCCCCCGACGCGTCGACCGCCTGTCAACGTGTCCGCGCCGTGTGGGCGTTGTCGTGCCGGAACTCCGGCCACGAGGAGGGCGCCGGGCCGGAGGCGCCACCCGCCAGCGCGTAGAGGTTGTCGTCCCAGGAGCCGACGTAGACCGTGCCGTGCGGTCCCAGCGCGGGCGACGAGGTGATGTAGTAGGCGGCCTTGAAGCGCCAGGCGAGGGTGCCGTCCGGATGCAGCGCGTACAGGTGTTCGTCCTGCGAGCCGATGTAGATGGTGCCGTCCCGGCCCACCGCCGGCGAGGAAGTGACGTAGCTGCCCGTCTGGTAGGTCCAGGCCACGCTGCCGTCGGGTTTGAGGGCGACGACGTCGTGGCTCTCGGAGCCGACGTAGATGGTGCCGTCGGGGGCGATCGCCGGCGAGGAGTAGACGATGTCGCCCGTGGCGTAGCTCCACAGCTTCCGGCCGCCCGGGCCGAAGGCGTACACGGAGCCGTCGCTCGAGCCCACGATCACGTCGCCGTTTGGCGCCACCGCCGGCGACGACAGCACCGAGCCGCCGGTACGGGCCTTCCAGGCGAGCGTGCCGTCGGGCCGCACGGCGTAGAGGTAGGTGTCGTTCGAGCCGACGTAGATGGTCCCGTCGCGTCCGACCGCCGGCGAGGAGTAGACGATGTCCCCCGTCGCGAAGCGCCACGCCACCGTGCCGTCGGGGCGGATGGCGTAGAGGTTGCCGTCGCCGGAGCCGACGTAGACGGTGCCGTCCGCGCCGATCGCCGGCGAGGAGTTCACCGCGTCGCCCGCCCGGACCGTCCAGCGGACGGTGCCGTCGGGAGCGAACGCGTACACCTTGCCGTCGCCGTCGCCGACGTAGATGGTGCCGTCGGGAGCCACGGCGGGGGAGGAGTACACGATGCCGCCCGTCAACACCTTCCACTTGAGGGTGCCGTCGGGGTTGAAGGCGTAGAAGCGGTCGTCGTCCGACCCGACGTAGAGGGTGCCGTCCGGTCCGATGGCGGGCGAGGACTGCACCCAGCTCCCGGTCGGGTAGTGCCACAGCACCGAACCGGCCGCCGGCGCCTGGGCGAGGCCGCACGTCGCGCCTCCCGCCGGGAGGGCCGCCGCGCACACCATCACCAGGGTCCGGATCCGCCGCCGCATCGCGCTCCTTCCGCGACGTAGCCTACGAGGCGGCATTCGGAGCCGCATGAGAACGCTATCGGCGGCGACCACCGCGTCGGACGGGCCGAGTCGTGCGCGCCGTGGCTCGCGCCCTCCGCGGGGTCCTCGAGCGATCAGGCGGTGGCCCGGAGCAGCATTCCGCCCGCCGTCTCGTACTGCCCGAAGCCCACCAGCGCATGCTGCTTGGCGGCATGGACGTCGCGCAGCAGCCGCTGCAGCACGCTCGCGGTCGATAGCGCGGCGCTACCCGAGGAGGTGTACATGAGCTCGACCGCCCTGGCGCAGGTCTGCGCGGCGTGGGTGGCCGAGAGGAGCTGGCGCGCGCGGTCGCGCTCGTCCAGCTCGCCGCCGGAGGTGAGCTTCTCCCAGCTGGCGCGCGTGACGTCGAGGAGGTAGGCGTGGGCCGACGCCACGATCGCCTCGGCCTCCGCCAGGCGAGCCCGCGCCAGCGGCCGTTCCGCGAGGGGCACGCCCGCCACCCTCTTGGCCGCGGCGTAGGCGGCGAAGGCGTGGATCGCCGCTCGCCCGATACCTACGCAGATGGCTCCGAGGTAGGCGGGTAGCAGGCCGACGCGCGAGATCCGGTACAGAGGACCGGGTTGCACGGGTGTGGCCGTCAGGAGCCGGAAGGTCCGGTGCGCCGGAACGAAGGTGTCGGCGAGCTCGTAGTCGTGGCTGCCGGTGCCGCGGAGGCCGACCACGTGCCAGGTGTCGTGGACCGTCACCTCGTCCGCGGGCACGAACGCCAGGATCGTGTTCGGGTCCTGGCGCGGATCCGCGGTCGGGGGCACGCCCTCCTCCTCGATACGGCAACGGGCCACGAACCAGCCGCAATGGCGAGAAGCGCTGCCGAAGGGGAAGCGTCCCGTGATCCGGTAGCCGTCCTCGACGGTCTCCGCGCGGCCCGCGGGCGGCGTCGCCAACCCACCCATCAGGAAGTCCGCACCGTGCTCGTAGATCTCGCGCATGCCCTCCTCCGGCAGGAAGGCGGCGAGCGCGTGCGTCGTTGCGCCGATCATCCCCACCCAGGCGGTGCTGGCGTCGAAGCGGGCCAGGGTCGCGCTCAGCTCGACGATGGCGGGCGGGTCGAGCTCCCAGCCGCCCCACGCTCGCGGCACCATGATGCGGAACAGGCCGGCACCCCTCAACGCGTCGACGAGCTCCTCCGGCACGTGGCGTTCGCGATCGATAGCGGGCGCCGCTGCGCGGATCCGGTCCCCCAGAGCCTCGATGCGCCCGAGCAGGGCTTCCGGGCTGGGCGGTTGGTGCTCCATGGCGTCCATGACCCCCTCCTTCCCCGCTCGCTCGGCCTCGAGCGCCGTGACGAGCGGCGCGCCGGGCCGCCCTCTGCTTCGGAGGCGCGGGCCGGCACGGTACCGCGCGACAGGGCCAACGGCGGCTCGAGCCGCCGCGAGGCCACGTCGCGCGGGGAAGAACCGCAGATGAGACGACGTCGTGCAGAACGCTGGCGCGAGTATAGGTCATCGCCGGGCGGGTGCCGGACGTCGCCCTGCGTCAGGGATCAGGATCCGGCGGGGGTGCGCTCCTCGCTGCGGTCCGTGGCGGGTGGCGGCGCCGGCGTGAGCGCGCTGAGCTCGGCGCGCATCTCGGGCGCCATGACGAGGTCGGCGGCGGCCAGGGAGGGCTCGAGCTGCGCCACGTCGCGTGCGCCGACGATGGGCGCGGTGACGGCGGGATGGCTCCGCACCCAGGCCACGGCCAGCGTGGCCGGGTGCACGTCCTGCTCGCGGGCGTACGCCGTCAGGGCGTCGGCGACGCGGAGGTAGCGCTCCCCGCCGTAGCGCGAGGCGTACATGGCGTTCTCGATCAGCCGGCCGTTCTCCGGCCGGCGGTCGGTGCCGTACTTGCCGCTGAGCAAGCCGCCGCCCAGCGGGCTGTAGGGGACGACGGCGAGCCGTTCGGCCTGTGCCATCGGGAGGATCTCCACCTCCACCTGCCGCTTGGCGAGGCTGTACATCGGCTGCACCACCTCGAAGCGCGCCAGCTGCTCCCTCGCACTGATCCCCAGGGCCTTCTCGATCTGCCACGCGGCCCAGTTGCTCACGGCGGGGTAGAGGACGAGGCCGCGCTGCACCAGGTGGTCGAGGGCGCGCAGCGCCTCGTCGATCGGGGTCAGCGGATCGAAGTGGTGGACGTAGTAGACGTCGAGCCGGTCGGTCCCCAGGCGGCGGAGGCTCGCCTCCACCGCCCGCGTCAGGTTGCGCCGCGACAGGCCGCGGTCGTTGGGATCGTCGCTCATGCTGCCGAAGCCCTTGCTGGCGACGACGAGCTCGTCTCGATGCTCGCGCATCAGCCTGCCGAGGATGGTCTCGGACAGGCCGCGGCCGTAGACGTTGGCGGTGTCGAAGAAGTTGACGCCGGCGTCGAGGCAACGCCGGAACATGCGGCCGGACTCGGCTTCGTCGGCCGTCGTCCCGAAGGACATGGTGCCGAAACAGAGCGAGGAGACCTGCACGCCGGTGCGGCCAAGGGGGCGGAGTTCCATGGGGCTCCTTTCGGGGCGTCGTCGTGTGGCGCGGCCGGGCCGGCCGGCCGCAGTGCCTGCCAGCATAGCGGGCAGCGCGGCCGTCGTGGCTCGGCGTGGGACGGTGCGCCACGTGCGTCCTCGGCGCGCGAGCTGTGGCATGCTGCGGGGAAACGACCAGGCGCCGTAGCATCGCCGACTCCCGCACCTCCCCGAGGCGCCGGAAGGAGCCGAACCATGCCCATGCGTGGTAGCCGTGAGCCGACCTGGAACGCCGTCGAGGAGGCTGTTGGCGCGGTCGCCACCTCCTTCGTGGAGGACCGCCATGACCGGCAGCGCCGGCGCGAGCTCGACCCCGCGGACTTCGATCGCCTGGCCGACGCCGGCTTCCTGCTGACGGCGGTGCCGAGGGAGTCGGGTGGCCTGTTCGAGAGCGCCGAGCGGTCCGTGCGACCCGTCGCCGGCCTGCTCCGCACGCTCGGTGCGGCCGACGCGTCGGTGGCGCTGGTGGCCAGCATGCACGCCACGGTGCCCTTCGTGTGCGGCTGGCTGTCCGACCTCGAGCCCCCGGCGGACCTCGAGGAGGCCTGGCACGAGCAGTGCCGCTTCGTGGCGCGGACGGCGCTCGAGGGTGGATGGTGGGGCACGATCACGTCGGAACCGGGGACGGGTGGGGACACCCGCAAGACCCGCACCAGGGCCGTGCGGTCCGC
>JARRMM010000032.1:7139-23989 GCA_037386005.1 Deinococcales bacterium
CCCGCACCAGGGCCGTGCGGTCCGCCGCCGGCGGCTACCGGCTGACGGGGACCAAGCACTTCGGGAGCGGCTCCGGCGTGATGTCGTACATGATGACCACCGCGCTCCCCGACGGAGAGGCCGAGCCCGACGTGTTCTATCTCGATCTGCGCGACCGTGCGTGGGACGGGAGGGACGGGGTCACGCTCGCCTCCGAGTGGGACGGGCACGGCATGACCGCCACGCAGAGCCACGGCTTCCGCTTCGACGGCGTGGAGGCGACGCGGGTCGCGTGGCCGGGTGTGCTCGCGCGCGAGCCGGTCCGAGCCAGCAGCTACGTGTCGACCCTCTACGCGTCGGTGATCGTCGGCGTCGTCGACGCCGCCATGACGGCGGCGGGCGAGCGCCTACGCCAGCGTGCGCCCACCCTCGGAGCCTTCGAGCGCGTCGAGTGGATGCGGGCCCACAACGAGGCGTGGCTGGTGTCGCGGGCGTTCGAAGGGATGATCGCCTCGGTGGAGGCCGGTTCCGGTGACGCGGGCGCCATCACGGGGAAGATCGTCCTCGGGGAGCTGTCGGAGAGCGTCCTGACGAGGCTCTGCCGGGTCCTGGGTGGGGGGACCTACGCGCGGCACTCGCCCTTCGGCTTCTGGTCCCAGGACGTGCGCGCCCTCGGCTACCTGCGTCCGCCGTGGGCCCTGGCCTTCCGCTCGCTGGAGGAGCACCTGCTCCCGGGCGAGCACGGAACCTTGGAGACCTGAGGAGCTGGGCCACACCGTTGGGGCCGCCGTCGGTCCCGCTGCGTTGCTTCCCGCCGCGTCACCTCTCGCCGTACCGCCGCCACACCGACCGCGCGGCGTGGAACCCCGCCATCCCGTGCACCCCGCCTCCTGGCGGCGTGGCCGCCGAGCACAGGAACAGACGCGGATCGGGCGTGGCGTAGGGGTCGAGGCGCAGCGCCGGGCGCGCCAGCAGCTGCCGCAGATCGAGCAGGCCGCCGTTCACGTCCCCGCCGACGAAGTTCGGGTTGTACGCCTCGAAGGACGGCGCGTTGGTGGTGGCGCGGGCCAGGATGCGCTGGCGGAAGCCGGGGGCGAAGCGCTCGATCTGGGTCTCGATGCGCTCCGTCATGTCGACGTCGGAGCCGTGGGGCACGTGGCAGTAGGCCCACAGCGTGTGCCGCCCGGCGGGGGCGCGGCCCGGGTCGAAGAGGCTGGGCTGGGCGAGCAGCACGAAGGGGTGCGACGGCGCGCGTCCCGCGGCCACGGCGCGCTCGGAG
The DNA here is from genome assembly GCA_037386005.1 of Deinococcales bacterium. Lineage (GTDB taxonomy): Bacteria > Deinococcota > Deinococci > Deinococcales > Trueperaceae > JASBRS01. The sequence goes on from JARRMM010000032.1 coordinate 8,398, forward strand.
CTCGCGATCTCCTCGAGGGTGCCGGCCAGGTGCACGGTCCCTGCGTGCGCGCACGCCTCGGCCTGCCAGGGGACGGGACCGTCCAGGGCGTAGTCGACCTTGAACACGCCGGGGCCGTAACGGTAGCGCCGCAGCTGCCGGTGGTAGCCCTCCGGCAGGCGGTCGGCGGCGACGCGCAGCACCTCCCGGGGGGTCAGGTCGAGCAGCACCGCCCGGCTCGCCGGCAGGGCGTCGAGATCGTCGACGCGCTGCCCGGTCACGATCTCGCCGCCGTGGTCGCGCAGGTCGGTGGCGAGGGCTTCGGCGACGGCGCTCGAGCCGCCCCGGGCGAGCGGCCAGCCGACGGCGTGGCCGGCCGCCGCCAGCACCGTGGCGCCGGCGCTGCTCAGCGGCGCCTCGAGCGGCAGCATGCCGTGCGCGGCCAGGCCCGCCCACAGCGCGCGCGCCGGCTCGTCGCGGAAGGCGCGCCGCGCCAGCCCGCGGGCGGACGTCAAGGCGCGCGCGCCGAAGCGGGCGTAGAGCAGCGGATCCCGTGGCAGGTGCAAAGGTGGTGCCAGCACCTCGGACGCCAGCGACGTCCAGCGGCGCGCCAGCGGCCCGACGAGCGCCCGGTAGGCAGGGCCGTCGCGCCCCAACGCGTGGGCGGTCGCGGCCACGTCCCGCTCCAGGGTGACGGCGCGTCCGCCGTCGAGGGGATGGGCCAGCGGTGACGGCGGGTGTACCCAGTGCAGGCCGTGACGTTCGAGATCGAGCCCGTGCAGCGCGGGCGACCCCACCGCCAGCGGGTGGACGGCGGCGCAGACGTCGTGGGCGAAGCCCGGCAGGGTGAGCTCGGCCGTGCGGGTGCCCCCGCCGATGCGGTCGTGGGCCTCCACCACCAGCACCCGCCAGCCGCGACGGGCCAGCAGCGCGGCGGCGGTCAGGCCGTTCGGCCCCGATCCCACGACGACGGCGTCGAAGCGCCGGCCGCAGCCCGGGGGCGAGGGGCGAGACGCGTCTCCGCCGCCGCGGCCGCTCACCGCGACGCGATCGGCTCGAGCCGGCGCGCGCTGGCCGCGCCGCCGACCCGGTGCGGGCCGGCGATGTGGCTGAGGTAGACGCGCGCCCCCTCCCGCTCGGCGCGCGCCAGCAACGCCTCCTTGCTGGCGCGCATGGCGGGCGCGTCCACCCAGCGCACGTTGCGCTCGCTTTCGTCGAACTCGATCGCGTGATGGTAGAGGTCGCCGGCCACGTAGACGACGTCGTCGCCGGCCTGGGCACGGACGAGCTGGTGCCCCGGGGACTCCCCGGGCGCCGCCACCAGGCTCAGCCCGTCGCCGAGATCGAGGTCGCCGTCGACGAGCGTCAGCAGCCCCGCGCGCTCGACGGTGAGCAGGTCTTCGCGCGCCATCGCCGTGAAGGCGGCGGGGTCCCAGTCGCCCCTCCCGAGGTAGTGCCGGGCGTTCGGGAAGGTCGGCACGGTGCCCGCCTCGGTCCGGCGTTCGAGCCCGCCCAGGTGGTCGAAGTGGGCGTGGCTGAGGACGACGTCGGTCACGCCGGCCGGCTCGATGCCGGCGGCGCGGAGCTGGTCCGGCAGCGGGGGCGGCGCCACGAAGCCGGGCAGCAGGTAGACGTCGGGCGTGGAGGCGGCCTCGTAGAGGGGCGCGTCGACCAGCACCGAGCGCCGCGGCAGCGCCAGGTGGTAGGCGAGTACCGGGAGCCCCGGAGCGCCCGCGGCGGGGTGGCCCGGCGGCAGGGCGTAGGCCGCGGTCAGGTCGAAGCGCAGGCGCGCGATCTCGAGCGGCGTGACGTGGACGTGCGGCATGGCGACCTCCGTGGCCGCATGATACGGGCCGGCTCCTGGGGTGGCGCCCTGCCGGCGGGCGGGCCGTGCGGCCGCTCCCGGTCCGTCCGGCCGCTCCCGGTCCGTCCGCTCCCTGCCCGCGCGTCGATAAGTGCTAGTGGTTGAGCGCAGCCATCGCCCGCTCGGGGTAGCGCTGCCCGGCCGCCGCCCCCACGGGCACGGCGCTGTCGAGCCGGTCGATCTCCTCCTCGGAGAGCGACAACTCCGCCGCCGCGACGTTCTCCTCCAGGCGCTCGCGGTGCTTGGTGCCGGGGATCGGCACGATGTCGCGGCCGCGATGCAGCAGCCAGGCGAGCGCGAGCTGGGCCGGGGTCACGCCGCGAGCGTCCGCCAGCTCCCGCACCCGGTCCACCAGCGCCAGGTTCCTCTGGAAGTTCTCCCCCTGGAAGCGCGGGGAGTGGCGTCGGTAGTCGTCCTCGGCGAGGTCGTCGGGCTTCGTGATGCGGCCCGTCAGGAAGCCGCGGCCGAGCGGGCTGTAGGCGACGAAGCCGATGCCGAGATCGCGGACCGTGTCGAGGATCGCCTCCTCGGGCTCGCGCGACCACAGCGAGTACTCGGTCTGCAGCGCGCTGATGGGGTGCACCGCGTGCGCGCGCCGGATGGTCTCGGGCGCGGCCTCCGACATTCCGAGGTAGCGGACCTTGCCCGCATCGACCAGCTCCTTCATCGCCCCGATGGTGTCCTCGATCGGCACGTCGGGGTCGACCCGGTGCTGGTAGTAGAGGTCGATGGTGTCGACGCCGAGGCGCTTCAGCGACGCGTCGCAGGCCTTGCGGACGTACTCCGGCCGGCCGTTGATGCCGACGAAGGAGCCGTCCTCGCGGCGCTCGTTGCCGAACTTGGTGGCCAGCACGACCTCGTCTCGCCGGTCCCGCAAGGCCTTCCCCACCAGCTTCTCGTTGGTGAACGGGCCGTACATGTCGGCGGTGTCGAAGAAGTCGATGCCGAGATCGATGGCGCGGTGGATGGTGGCGATCGATTCGCTCTCGCTGCCGCCCTTGTAGAACTCGCTCATGCCCATGCAGCCGAGTCCCAGGGCGCTGACCTCGAGCCCTTCCTTGCCGAGCTTGCGTCGTTGCATGCTGCCTCCTTCGAGCGGTTGGCCGTGGCGTGTGTTCAGCCGGTTCCCCGGCTGGAGGATCCTCAGCTATCTTGCGCGGGACGGGTCGGCGTCCATGTTCGCTCGACCACGCAGGAGCCCTCGCTACGACCGTGCCGGCGAACAGATGCGAGACTTCGGCAAGCTGCTGTGGCCAGGATGCTGCGCCGTTTCGCCCGCCCCGAGAGGAGGCCGTACCGTGCCGCTCGATCCCCAGGCCCGCGCGCTGCTCGACGAGCTCGATGCCGCGGGTGGTCCGCCCGCTTCCACGCGTCCACCGGCCGAGGCGCGGCGCGTCGCCTCGGAGGACGCGCGACGCTACGCGGCGCCGCCCGAGCCGGTCGCGGAGGTCCGCGACCTGAGCGTCGAGGGTCCGGCGGGTGCCGTGCCGGTGCGTGTCTATACGCCGCCTGGCCCGCCCCCGTTCCCGGTGCTGGTGTACTTCCACGGCGGCGGATTTCTCTTCGGCGGACCGGACGAGGTCGACGACGCCGTCCGTCACCTGGCGGCGCGTACGCCGTGCGTGGCGGTCTCGGTCGATTACCGCCTGGCGCCCGAGCACCCCTTCCCGGCGGCAGCGGAGGACGCCTTCGTTGCCCTGTCCTGGGCGCAGCGCCACGCGGAGGAGCTCGATGCGGATCCGCAAAGGATCGCGGTCGCCGGCGACAGCGCCGGCGGCAACCTCGCTGCGGTGGTGTGTCTGATGGCGCGTGATCGCGGCCTCCCTCCGCCGCTCCTGCAGCTCCTCGTCTACCCCGTGGTCGACTTCGCGCATCCCGAGCGCTACCCCTCCACCGAGGAGAACGGCGAGGGCTACCTGCTCACGAAGCAGGACATGGAGACCTTCCGCGACCACTACCTGCCGGATGGAGCCAGTGTGGCGAACCCGTACGCGTCGCCCATCCTGGCCGACAGCCTCGGCGGCCTCCCGCCGGCATGGGTGCTCCTCGCGGGCTACGACCCGTTGCGGGACCAGGGGGCGCGGTACGCCGAGCGCCTGCGGCAGTCCGGCGGTCGCGCCGAGCTCCGGACCTACCCCGACATGATCCACGGCTTCTTCACCATGGCGGGCGTGCTCGATCGGGGCCGGGAGGCCCGCGACGAGGCGGCCGAACGGCTGCGGCGCGCCTTCGGTGAGCCCGGGGACGATGACGGGCAGAACGGAGGCCCCCGGTAGACGAACGTGCGGACACGGGTCCGGCCGAGCGCGGGCTCCGCGCGGGCTCGCCGATGGTGGCGCTGCTGGCGGTCGCCACCGGGATCTCGGTGGCCAACCTCTACTACGCCCAGCCCCTGCTCGACACCCTCGGCCGGAGCTTCGGGCTCGCCGGGGGCGGCGCCGGGCTGATCGTCACCGTGACGCAGCTCGGCTACGCGGCCGGCCTGGTGCTGATCGTCCCCCTGGGGGACCTGGTCGATCGGCGGCGCCTGGTGGCGGGGGTCTCGCTGTTCACGGCTCTGGCGCTGGCGGGTGCGGCGCTCGCGCCGGGCTTCGGGCTGTTCGAGCTCGCCAGCCTCGCCATCGGTGTGACCGCGGTCGTCGCCCAAGTGCTGGTGCCGTTCGCCGCGCACCTCGCGGCGGACGCCGATCGGGGGCGCGTGGTGGGCCGGGTGATGAGCGGTCTGCTCTTCGGGGTGCTGCTGGCGCGGGTCGCTTCGGGGTTCGTGTCGGACGTGCTGGGCTGGCGGTCGGTGTTCGCGATCGCCGCCGGCTTGATGCTGGTGCAGTCCCTGGTGCTGGCACGGCTGCTCCCGGCCGGACGCGGGTCGGCCGGGCTGGGCTACGTCGAGCTGCTGGGCTCGGTCGCCCGGCTGGTGTGGGAGGAGCCCGTCCTGCGGCGCCGGGCCGTCTACGGCATGGCCGTGTTCGGCTCGTTCAGCGTGCTGTGGACGGGGCTCCCTTTCCTGCTGGCACGGCCGCCCTACGGTTTCGGCGACACGGTCATCGGTCTGTTCGGGCTGCTCGGCGTGGCCGGTGCCCTCACCGCCTCGTTCGCCGGCCGCCTGCACGATGCGGGCCGCACGCGGGCCGCCACCGGGGCGTTCCTGGCGATCGGGGTGGCAGCGTTCGCGCTGATGGGCGTGCTGCCGCACGCCCTGTACGCCGTCGTCGCCGGCGTGGTGCTCCTCGACCTCGGCACCCAGGGCACCCACGTGCTGAACCAGAGCCTGATCTACGAGCTCCGCCCCGAGGCGCGCAGCCGCCTCACCACTGCCTACATGACGGCCTTCTTCGTGGGCGGTGCGCTGGGCTCCGCGGCCGCGGCCGCCGCCTTCTCGCGCTTCGGCTGGAGCGGCGTGGCGGGGGCGGGGGTGGCGATCGGCGCGCTGGGGCTGGTGGTCTGGCTGGCGGGTCCGAAGGCCGCCTGATGTCGCGCACGGGCGGCCCGCGGATGTGAGCGTTCAGCAGCCGCTCGGCGTCCTTCCCTGCAAGCCAGGAGCGGGTTCCTTCTCAGTCTTGACGCGTCTTGGAGCAGGTGCTATTTTAACGCTAACATAAGCCTTCAGGTGAGGTGTACGTAGTGTCGTGACGCTCTGGCTGCGGGCATCGGGTCCGCGGCAGGGTGCCCGGCCACACGCCGTCCTCGTAGGGGGTTGGTTCCATGAGATCCATGAAGAACGTGGTCGTCGCCGTCGCATTCGGCCTGCTGGTGGCCGGCCTGTCGCTGGCCGGTGCCCAGAACAAGGCCCCGGTCGGGAAGGACTTCTGCAAGAACGTCTCCATCACGTTCTTCCCCGGCGGCCCGGAGGGGGGCCCCTTCGCCTCCACCGTCTACCGCGGGGCCAAGGCCGCCCAGGAACTCACCGGCGCGAACGTGGACTACGTCTGGTCCAACTGGATCCCGAGCACCATGGTGGCGCAGTTCAAGAACGCCATCGCGCGTCATCCCGACGGCATCGCCGTGATGGGGCACCCCGGTGACGCCGCCCTCGATCCTCTGATCACCGATGCCGAGAACGCCGGCATCATCGTGACGAGCCAGAACGTCACCCTGCCCAAGGCCGAGGCGAAGTACAAGGCCGACGGCTTTGGGTACGTCGGCCAGGAGCTGTACCAGTCCGGCGTGAGCCTGGCCGACGCGGCCGCCAAGATGGCGAACCTCCAGAAGGGTGACCGTGTCATGGTGTGGGGCCTGCTCAGCCAGGGCACGCGCGGCCAGCGCACGGCGGGCGCGGTCGACACGCTCAAGAAGATGGGCATGCAGGTCGACTACATCGAGATCTCCGATGCAGTGAACAGCGACCCGTCCCAGGGGACGTCCGTGATCGGCGGCTACATCGCGAGTCACCCCGACGTGAAGCTCATCGTGGTCGACCACGGTGCCCTCACCGCCACCATCCCGACCTACCTGCAGGCGGCCGGGGTCAAGCCCGGGCAGATCACCATGGCCGGCTTCGACATGACGCCCGCCACCGTCAGCGGCATCGAGGACGGGTACATCAGCGTGGTCCTCGACCAGCAGCCGTGGCTCCAGGGCTTCCTGCCCATCATGCAGATCTGCCTCACCAAGCAGTACGGCTTCTCCGGCCTGCACATCGACACCGGTGGCGCGCTGATCACCAAGCAGAACATCAAGGCCATCGCCCCGCTCGTCGACCAGGGCATCCGGTAAGCCCCTCGAGCGGGACACGGACGATCGCCCTATGACCGAAGCTGCGACCTCGAACGCCCCTGAGCTCCTGAAGCTCAGGGGCGTTCACAAGTCCTTCGGGCGCGTGCGCGTGCTCAGGGGGATCGACTTCGACGTCGGCAACAACGAGATCGTCGGTCTCGTCGGTGACAACGGCGCCGGCAAATCCACGCTCATCAAGCTGATCACGGGCGTCTACTCCCCGAACCGGGGCGAGATCTACTACAAGGGCGAGCAGATCACGATCCACTCGGTGAAGCGCTCGCGCGAGCTCGGCATCGAAACCGTCTACCAGGAGCGCGCCCTGGGGGATCAGCAGTCGCTGTGGCGGAACATGTTCGTCGGTCGCGAGATCACCAACTGGCTCGGCTTCATCAAGGTGCGCGAAGAGAAACGGGAGACGGAGCGGCTGCTTCGCGAGCACATGGGCTTCACCTCGAAGGCCATCAACACCGACTCGACCGTGATGTTCCTCTCCGGCGGCGAGAAGCAGGGGATCGCCATCGGGCGCGCGCTGCACTTCAACGCCGATCTGATCATCCTGGACGAGCCCACCATGGGCCTGTCGCTGTCCGAGACCCAGAAGGTCCTCGACTTCGTCAGGGACATCAAGGCTCAGGGCCGATCCGCCATCGTCATCAGCCACAACATGCTGCACGTCTATCCCGTCGTCGACCGCTTCGTCGTGCTGGATCGCGGCCAGATCGCCGCCGACTTCCCCAAGAGCGACGTCACGCAGGAGGAGCTCTCCGAGGCCATGGTCCGGCTCGCTAGGACCGGCGAATTCCAGCACCCGCGGGGTACCGATGGCTCTGAACGGTAACGCTTCCGGACCGACCAACGGCGCCAACGAGGGCCGGCCGCCGAGGCTGCGGTTCCGTTCGACGCTCGAGACGGGCATCTTCGTGGTGTTCATCCTCGTGTGGGCCGCCTTCCTCATCGGCAACCCGAGGGTCTTCACGGGCTTCCACATCTACTACTCGCTGATGTCGACGATCCCGTTCATCGGTATCCTCGCGCTGTCGGTGACGCTGGTCGTGGTGCTTGGCGAGATGGACCTCTCCTTCCCCTCGGTCCTGGGGATCACCTCGTGGGTCTTCGCCACCGTCTTCGCGGCGACCCACAACCTGCTGATCTCCGCGATCGCCGCATTCGCCACGGGGATCGCCTGCGGTTGGGTGAACGCCATCCTGGTGGTCAACATCGGCATCCCATCCCTGGTGGCCACCATCGGCACGATGTTCCTGTTCCGCGGCCTGACGAACGTGGCGGCGGCGGGCAACGGCATCGCCCTGTCCGCGGCCCGGGGCCACTTCCTCTACGAGATCAGCGTGGGCCGCATCTTCGGGGTCGTCCCGGCCCAGGCGGTCTGGATGCTGGGGCTGGGGGTGGCGTTCTGGCTGCTCTTGAACCGACACAGGTTCGGCGGTCACCTGTTGTTCGTCGGTGACAACCCCGAGAGCGCCAGGATGATGGGGATCAACGTCGAGCGGGTCAAGTCCATCGCCTTCATCCAGGTGGGCTTCTTCGCGGCGCTGGTCGGTATCTTGTCGACCCTCGAGGTCACCTATTTCTGGCCCAACCAGGGTACCGGGTACCTCCTCACCGCGCTGGCCGCAGTGTTCGTGGGAGGCACGTCGGTGTTCGGGGGCATGGGGACGATCCTCGGCACCTTCCTCGGCGCGCTCATCATCGGCTCGCTGGAGGCCGGCATCGTGGCCATCGGGCTGACCGGCTTCTGGACCCAGCTCATCTACGGCGGGATCATCACCATCTCCGTGTCGATCTACGCGCTCCTGATGCGCCGCCCCCGCTAGCGCGGAGCCCGGAGTTCGCGCGGTAGGCTACGTCGATGGACCACGTCGCCGCGATCGACGGACACCCCTCGGCGGAGTACGCATGAAGGCCGCGCGCCTGCACGGTCCCCGGGAGATCCGCGTGGATGAGGTGCCGGAGCCCGAGCCGCCGGGCCCGGGTGAGGCGCTGGTGCAGGTGGGTTGCGTGGGGGTGTGCGGGTCCGATCTGCATACCTACCTCGACGGTCGCATCGGCGATACCGAGGTCGTCCGCCCGGCCGTGCTGGGCCACGAGTTCATGGGCCGCGTGCTGGCGGTGGGAGAGGGCGCCTTGGACGCCTCGCACCGGCCGCTCGTGGGAGGCGAGCGGGTGGCGGTGGACCCGAACATCGCCGACGTGACGCACGAACAGTACGAGCTCGGCCACCCCAACCTGGCGGTGAAGGCGTTCCTCGGGCTCTACCCGGACGATGGCGGCCTGCAGGAGCGCATTCGCGTGCCGGCGAGCGTTTGCGTGCCGGTCCCCGACGGTCTGTCGGACGATGCGGCCGCCCTGCTGGAGCCTCTGGGCGTGGCGCTCCACACGGTCGGCCTCGCCCACCTCGAGATCGGCGACACCGTGGCGGTGCTGGGCTCCGGGCCCATCGGCCTGCTGACGCAGCGGCTGGCACGTCTCGCCGGGGCGGGCGCGGTGTACGCCTTCGACCGGTTCGACTGGCGCGTCGAGAAGGCGCGAGCGTGGGGGGCGACCGAGGCGCACCGGGTCCAGGATCCGACGGATGCGCTCGCCATCGTCGAACGAGCGACCGCGGGTCGTGGCGTGGACGTCGCGATCGAGGCCGCTTGGGCGGACGAGAGCGTGGCGGTCGCCGCCGAGATCACTCGTCTAGGTGGGCGGCTCGTTCTGGCGGGCATCCCCGGGGACGACCGGCTCGCGCTCAAGCACTCGACGGCCCGGCGCAAGGGCCTGACGATCCGGCTGGTCCGGCGCATGAAACACACCTACCCCCGGGCCATCCGGCTGGTCGCATCAGGCGCCGTCGACCTGGACGACCTGGTCTCGCACCACTACCCGCTGGAGCGAGCCGACGAGGCGTTCGCCGTCAACGCGCGTTACGACGAGGGCGTGCACAAGGTGATGGTCCAGGTCGGCAGACGCACGTGAGGTGGCGGATCAACCGCGCAGCCCGTTGGCGATCCCGTAGTACATCTCGTTGAAGCGGAGCTCGCTCCGCAGGCTGCGCAGGCGGGTCTCGTCGTCGATGGTGACCAGCTCGATGCCGGCGATCTCGGCGAAGTCCTCCACCTGCTCGCTGGTGACGTCGTAGCTGAAGGCCGTGTGGTGTGCGCCGCCTGCATGGATCCAGGCGGCGATGCCGGTCCGGAAGTCCGGCTTGACGGTCCACAGGGCCCTGGCGACGGGGAGCTTCGGCAGCGCCGGGGGCTCGAGCGCCACGACCTCGTTGAGCACCAGCCGGAAGCGGTTCCCCATGTCGACCAGCGACACGTTCACGGCAGGGCCGGGCCGAGCGTCGAAGACCAGCCGTACCGGGTCCTCCCGGTCTCCGATGGAGAGCGGGTGGACCTCGAGCGACGGCCGGGCCGTGGCGATCGTGGGGCAGACCTCCAGCATGTGGGCGCCGAGCACCTGCTCCTCGCCCGCCTGCAGGTGATAGGTGTAGTCCTCCATGAACGATGCTCCCCCGCCCTCGCCCGCCATCACCTTGACCGCGCGAAGCAGCGCCGCGGTCTTCCAGTCGCCTTCGGCGCCGAAGCCGTAGCCGTCGGCCATGAGGCGCTGCACCGCGAGGCCGGGAAGCTGCTTGAGGCCGTGCAGGTCCTCGAACGTCGTGGTGAAGCCCTTGAAGCCTCCGTCGGTCAGGAACGATCGCAGGCCGAGCTCGATGCGGGCGCCGTCCCGAAGGGACCGCTCCCTGGGACCGCCGCGCTGCAGCTCCGCCGCCACCTCGTAGCTGGCCTCGTACTCCTCGATCAGGTCGTCGACGGCGCCTTGTGTCACGGCCTCGACGCGCTCCACCAGATCGCCGACGCCGTAGCCTTCGACGCTGAAGCCGAGGCGGATCTGCGCGCCGACCTTGTCCCCCTCGGTGACGGCGACGTTGCGCATGTTGTCCCCGAAGCGCGCGAAGCGGGCGCCTTGGAGGTCGTGCCAGGCGCGCGCCGCTCCCGCCCACGTCCGTAGCTCGCCGTGCACGGCGGGGTCGCTCCAATGTCCGACGACGACCTTGCGCCTCAGGCCCATGCGGCTGTGCAGGTGGCCCGCCTCCCGTCCGCCGTGGGCGGACTGGTTCAGGTTCATGAAGTCCATGTCGATGGCGTCCCAGGGCAGCTCGCGGTTGAACTGGGTGTGGAGGTGGCAGAGCGGCTTCTGGAGAGCCGACAGGCCTCGGATCCACATCCTGGCGGGCGAGAACGTGTGCATCCAGAGGACGACGCCGGCGCAGCCCGGCGTCCGGTTCGCTCTCCGGCAGGTTGCGTCGATCTCGTCGGCCGTGGTCATCACGCCCTGGAACGAAACGGAGAGGGGCAGGTCAGCCGTGTCCGAGAGCTGGCGGACCACCGTCCGCGCGTGATCCTCGACGGTCGTGACGACGTCCTGGCCGTAGAGGGGCTGTGAGCCGCAGAGGAACCAGAGTTCAGGGCTGTGAAGATCGCTCATCGCTTCGTCGGCCTCCCTGGGGGAATCGTCGTTGCTGCGGTCACTGTCCGTACACGTTCGTGTAGCGCTCGTGCAGGGCGTCGATGTCGTCCTGGGTGAGCGGCAGGGGTGTGCCGAGCTGGAGCGCGTGGTGAACGGTGCGCGCCACGTCCTCGCACATGACGGCCGCCTTCACGGCGTCTCGCGGCGTGCGGCCGATCGTGAAGACGCCGTGGCTCTGCAGCAGCACGGCCGGCGAGCGGTGGCCCGTCAACACGCGCACCACCTCCTGGCCGATCTCCTCGCCCCCGATGCGGGCGAAGCCGCCGCAGGGGATGGGGCCGCCGAACTCGTCGGCCATGGCGGTGAGCACGCAGGGGATCTCGCGGCCCAGCGCGGCGAAGGCCGTGGCATACGCGCTGTGTGTATGCACGATGCCCCCGACCTCGGGCATCTCGCGGTAGATGACCGCGTGCGTGGCGGTGTCGGAGGACGGCTTGAGCCCGCCCTCGACCTCGAGGTCGTCGACGGTGACCACGCACATGGACGAGGCCGTGAGGTCCTCGTAGGCGACGCCGCTCGGCTTGATGACCATGGAACGGCTGCCCTCGAGGCGGCCGCTGATGTTGCCGCTCGTCCATGCGACCAGCCCGTTGGCGGGGAGCAGCGCGTGCAACTCCGCGACCGACCGCTTGAGCTCGTCCAGCGTCACGATGGCACCGCCTCGTCGTTGCGCGCCGCCTGGCGGGCCAGTCGGCGCAACCGCTTCATGACGCCCCCCGGGTCGCCCTCACCGGCGCGGCCGAAGGCGTCGTGGAGGAACAGGTAGTCGGCGTAGAGGCGGTCGTAGACGGCGCTGTTCTCCTCGACCGGCGCGTAGGTGGTCGGGCTCAGCGAGCCCATGGCCCCGGCCGCCTCCCGGATGTCGTGGTAGGCGCCCGCCGCCACGGCGGCATGCATCGCGCTCCCCAGTGCCGGCCCTTGCTCGCTGCCGATCACGTGGATCTCACGCCCCAGGACGTCGGCGTAGATCTGCATCATCAGGGGGTTCTTGGAGGGCAGTCCGCCGGCCGCCACCAGGCGCGTGACCGGCACGCCGCCACCCTCGAGGGTCTCGATGATGAGCCGCGTTCCGTAGGCGGTCGCCTCGAGCAGCGCCCGGTAGACGTCGGGCGCGCGGGTCGCGAGCGTCATGCCCACCAGCAGGCCGCCGAGCTCGGCATCGACCAGGATGCTCCGGTTGCCGTTGAACCAGTCCAGCGCCAGCAGACCGTGCTCGCCCGGGCGTTGCGAGCTGGCTTCGCGTTCGAGCAACGCGTGCAGGTCGATCCCTTCGTCCTCGGCGCGGCGGTGGTACTCGGGCGGTACGCTGTGGTCCAGGTACCACGCGAAGATGTCGCCGACACCGCTCTGCCCCAGCTCGTAGCCGTAGTAGCCGGGGACGATGCCGTCCTTCACCACGCCGGCCATCCCCTCCACCTCGTGCAGCTCCTCGCCCACCAGGACGTGGCAGGTGGAGGTGCCCATGATCATGACCATCGTCCCGGGCTCCACGTGGCCTGTAGCGGGAAGCGTGACGTGCGCGTCGACGTTGGCCACGGCGACGGGCGTTCCCTCACGCAGGCCGGTCCAGGAGGCGGCCTCCGCCGTCAGGTCGCCCGCCTTGCCGCCCAGCGGCGCCAGCTCGCGCGACATCTTCGTGTCGACGACGTCGGCCAGCTCGGGGTGGAGCGCGGCGAAGTAGTCGTTCGACGGGAAGCCCCCGTCCTGGTAGATCGCCTTGTAGCCTGCCGTGCACGCGTTCCGCGTCTCCACGCCGGTGAGCTGCCAGATCACCCAGTCGGTCGCCTCGATGAGCCGGTCGGCCCGGCGGTAGATCGCGGGGGCCTCCTCGAGGATCTGGAGGGTCTTGCTGAAGAACCACTCGCTGCTGATCTTGCCGCCGTAGCGGGCGAGCCACGGCTCCCCTCGCTGGCGCGCCACGTCGTTGATGTGGTCGGCCTGGGGTTGGGCGGCGTGGTGCTTCCAGAGCTTCACCCAGGCGTGGGGCTCGTGGCGCAGCTCGGGGAGGCGGCACAACGGCGTGCCGTCGGCCAGCGTGGGCAGCATGGTGCAGGCGGTGAAGTCGATGGCCAGCCCGATCACGTCGCCGGCGTCGACGTTCGCCTCGCGCAGGACAGCGGGAACGGTGCTCCGGATCGCGGCCAGGTAGTCGTCGGGGTTCTGGAGCGCCCAATCGGGGGGCAGCTCGCGCCCGCCGGGAAGGCGCTCGTCGATCACGCCGTCGCCGTAGCGGTGGACGGCTGTAGCCAGCTCCGCCCCGTCCGACACGCGCACCAGCAGTGCGCGGGCCGACTCGGTGCCGAAGTCGATGCCGATGGTGTACATGGGTCCTCCCGCCGTCTGTGCCGGCACGGCGTCGAGTGGCGGCCCGCCTTCGACGCCGGTGCTCAAGCCGTTCCCCTTCGCCCCTTGTTAACGCTCTCAGATTAGCGACCTACCGGCAGGCCGTCAAGCGTTGCCTACCGCGCTTCGAATCTCGGCGGCGCTGCTGCGGACAGCGTCCCTGGCGCTGGTATGGCGGCTGGGACGCAGGCACCTGCTCCCGGTGACGGACCTTGTAGGGCCGTCTGGGGCGGTGGTATGATGTGAGCGCTCTCAGGCACGAGCAAACTGGTACGCTCACCGGGTTCGGTGAGGAGAGAGGCATCCAGCGTGGCGGAGAGACAGCGTAGGGCGACCCTCCATGACGTGGCTCAGCTCGCGGGCGTGTCCCATCAGACGGTCTCTCGGGTGGTGAATCGACACCCCAGCGTGTCCGCCACCACGCGCCTCCGGGTGATGGAGGCGATCCGGGAGCTCGACTACGCGCCCAACCGCGTGGCGCAGAGCCTGGCGACCCAGCGTTCCAAGTCAGTCGGGATCATCGGCTACGGGACGACGCACTACGGCCCCTCCCAGATGGTTTCCCACATCGAGGCCGACCTGAAGGCCAAGGGCTACGCGCTCGTCTACGCCGCCGTGCCCGATCTGAGCGTCGATGTCCTACGCGAGCAGATTGCGACGCTGCGCGACCAGCTGGTCGATGGGCTTGTGTTGATCACGCCGGTCGGCGGGGGCCACCTCCTGGAGACCAGCGGGCTCATCCACGTCCCGTTCGTCATGATCGATGCGATGCTGGGCGAGCATGTCCCCTCGGTGGTCATCCACCAGCGCCACGGGGCGCGCCTCGCGACGCAACATCTCATCGATATGGGTCACCGAGAGATCTGCGAGATCAGCGGTCCCATGGAGTGGACCGGCGCCCGGCAACGTCACGACGGTTGGCTCGCGACCTTGCGCGATGCGGCGATCGCGCCGGGAGCCAGCGTTGACGGGGACTGGACGGCGGCCAGCGGGTATGAGGCCGCGCGGCGGCTGCTCGCGCAGCGCGAGCGTTTTACGGCCCTGTTCGTCGGCAACGACCAGATGGCCCTGGGCGCCATGCGCGCGCTTCGTGAGGCGGGCCGTAGCCTTCCCGATGACGTGTCGGTCGTGGGGTTCGACGACATCCCGGAGGCCGCGTACTTCGAGCCCCCCCTCACGACCATCCGGCAGGACTTCACCACGCTGGGGCAGCAGGCCGTCGAGCTTCTGCTGGCGCGCATGGCTGACCCCGAGGCGCCTGCCCACCAGCGTGTGCTCTACCCGCAACTGATCGAGCGACAGAGCGTATCCCGCCCGGAGCGGTGAGCCCAGGGCGCGTCCGACGTCCAGCCGCCAGACACAAGGACCGAGCTAGCGCAGCTCGGGCGGCAGCAGCTCCTGCGGGAGGTTCTGGTACGCCACCAGCCGGGTGAACCGTTCGATGGCGCGCGCACCCACCGAGGTGGTGCGCCCGTCGGAGGTGGCGGGGTAGGGGCCGCCGTGCACCATGGCCCGGCACACCTCGACGCCGGTGGGGACCTGGTTGACGATCAGGCGGCCGACCTTGCGCTCGAGCGCGGCGACCAGCGGCCGGTAGCGTTCCCACTCGTCGGGCTCGCCGTGCAGGGTGGCGGTGAGCTGACCCTCCATGGCGGCGGCGAAGGCCAGCAGCTCGTCGTCGTCGCGGTAGCGCACCAGCAACGTGCTCGGCCCGAACACCTCGTGCGCGAGCCGCGGATCGTCGAGCACCGCCTGCACGTCGGCCTCCCACACCGCCGCGCTCGCCGCGTTGAGCGAGGCCCCGACCTTGCCCTCGGCCAGCATGCGCGCGCCCTCGTCGGCCAGCCGCCGCAGCCCCTCCTGGAACGCCGCGTGGATGCCGGCGGTCAGCATGGCGTGGGGCTCGGCCTTGCGGGCGCCGTCGACCAACCGGTCCCGCACGACGTCGCCGGGCTCGCCCGCTTCGAGCAGGACGATCCCGGGGTTGGTGCAGAACTGCCCGACGCCCAGCGTCACGCTGCCGAGCAGGGCGTCCGCGATCGCGTGCGGCCGGCGGCGCGCCGCCTGGGGCAGCACGAAGATGGGGTTGACGCTGCTCATCTCGGCGTACACGGGGATCGGCTCGGGGCGCTCGGCGGCCAGGCGCATCAGCGCCTG
>JARRMM010000033.1:0-6917 GCA_037386005.1 Deinococcales bacterium
CCTCTGTCCCGCCTGCGGTGCGGACAGCGTCCGTATCCTCACCTCGGTCGAGGTCTCCGTGGACGTGGTGGTGGACGCGACCGAGGAAGAGCTGCGGGTGATCGACGAGGCATTGGGCGACGCGGCCTGGGACGAGAAGACGGCGGTGGCCTGCCGATACTGCGACTGGCACGGCACCGTCGGCGACCTCCACCAGCACGTGCTGACCGAGATCCGCGTTCCCTGAGAAGCGTCCTCCGCGCCCGAACGTCGGTTCAAGGCCCGCTTCCGCGGCGCGTCCGCGGCGTGCCGGCGTCGGTGGTGAGGCGCCAGCGCGGAGAGCCGCGTCGGGCGCGCCGCCGGCCGTACGCAAACGGGCCGTACGCAAACGGGACGCACCCTCTCGTCCAGAAAGTGCGTCCCTGACAGTTCGTGGTAGCGATGCGGGGACTCGAACCCCGGACCTCACGATTATGAGTCGTGCGCTCTAACCAGCTGAGCTACATCGCCGCGGGAAGGTGGAGCCTTCGGGCCCGAAGGAAGAGTATAGCGAACGTGTCCGCCGGCGGCAAGGAGGCCGAACGCCCACAAGGCCGCCCGCGGGCCCGCTCACGACGTCCCGTCACCGGGGCCGCGCACGCGGACCCCGAGGCCGTCCGGATCGGTGGCGTCGAAGCCGTCCTGGCGACGACGGACGGCAACCCCGGTGGCGGTCAGCCTCGCCGCTGCCTCCTCCGCCGCGCGCCCCTCGGGCACCAGCACCTCGAAGCGCCGGAGGCCGGGAGCGCCGCTCCGCCGGGCCGGGGCGGCGTGCCTCCGCACGCCCCAGGTGTTGAGCCCCAGGTGGTGGTGGTAGCCGCCGGCGGCCAGGAAGCAGGCGCCGGGGACGCGGTCGTTGGTGCGCGACAGGCCGAGCGAGGCGTAGAAGGCGGTCGAGCGCTCGAGATCGCTCACCTGGAGGTGGACGTGGCCGATGCGGGTCGCTGCGGGAGCGCTGTCCCAGCTCGGCGCCGCGTCGGCCAGGAGGTCGGCGGCATCGAGCGGCTCGGTGGTCATCGTGACGGTCCCGTCTCGCACCTGCCAGCGTTCGCGCGGGCGGTCCCGGTAGACCTCGATCCCGTTCCCCTCGGGGTCGGCGAGGTATACGGCTTCGCTGACGGCGTGGTCGGCGGCGCCCTGCAGCGGCGTGCCGCGCTCCAGGGCGGTGCGCAGCCAGGCGCCGAGCGCCGGGCGGCCGGGTAGGACGACCGCGAGGTGGTAGAGCCCGGGGCTGCCGGGATGCCACTCACGCTCCGCGGTAGTCTCGAGCCGCACGAGGTGGGCCTCGGCGGTCCCCAGCTCCACCCAGCCCTCGCCCTCACCGAGGACGGTCAGGCCGAGAGCGGCGCGGTAGAACGACGTCAGCGCAGGGAGATCGTTCACCGCCAGGGTGACCCTCCCTATGCGGCTGTCGGGCGGCAGCGTAGCGGTGGGATCCGCGGGGTCGGGCATCAGACCTGCTCCTCGTGCCCCGCCCCTTCCGGGGCCGTCGTCGCGGCGCGCGGCAACCGGGAGGGCGAAGCCTGGCGCGAGCGTACGGCACCGTAGCCGCGGAACGCGCCGTGCGGGCGACCTGGCGGAGGGCGAGCCGGCCTCCCGAACGCCCCGTCGTCGAAGTGGCGTTCTCGACGTTGCCCCGCTCAACGGTGCTGCTAGAGTATGGGCCATGCTCGAGCCCTCCCTCGACCTGTACGGCGAGACGTACGAGAAGGTCGACTCCATCCTGGCGGACCTGCTCTCCAAGAGCCACGCCCGCTACGCGATGATCATCGACCGTAAGGGGTTCGTGCTGACGCACCGCCGCGCGCTGTGGGCGCCCAAGCCCCCGTCGCTCGACTCCCTGGCTACGCTGATCGCCTCCAACTACTCGGCCAACACCGCGATCGCCAACCTCTTCGGAGAGAGCGCCTTCAAGGAAACGGTGCAGCAGGGCTCCGAGGTCGGAACCTACCTCGAGGAGCTCGGCGAGAAGGCCCTGCTGGTGACCGTGTTCGACTCCTCGGCGGCGCTCGGACGGGTCAAGCTGTTCACCAAGAAGGCGGTCGAGGAGATCCGCGCGGTGCTGCGCGACTCCAAGGAGGAGGCGCCCAAGGTCGAGTTCGATCAGGAGTGGTCGAGCTCCACGGAAGCCCTGCTCGACGGGCTGTTCGGATCGGGCAAGTCATGAGCACCATCAACTTCTCCGCACGCGAGATCAACTTCAAGATCGTCTACTACGGTCCCGGCCTCTCGGGCAAGACCACCAACCTGAAGCAGATCTACGATCAGGTCCCGGCCGAGTCCAAGGGCGAGATGGTGTCGCTCGCGACGGAGGACGAGCGCACGCTGTTCTTCGATTTCCTGCCGCTCGATCTCGGCAAGGTCAACGGGTTCAAGACGCGCTTCCACCTCTACACGGTGCCCGGGCAGGTCTTCTACAACTCGTCGCGCAAGCTGATCCTGCGTGGCGTCGACGGCATCGTGTTCGTGGCGGACTCGGCCCCCAACCGGCTGCGGGCGAACGCCGAGAGCCTGCGCAACCTTCGCGAGAACCTGCAGGAGTACAACCTCCGGCTCGCCGAGATCCCCTACGTCATCCAGGTCAACAAGCGTGACCTGCCCGACGCACTTCCGGCCGACATGGTGCGGCAGGTGCTGGACCCGGAGGTCCGGGTGGAGGCGTTCGAAGCCGTCGCGTCGGAGTTCCAGGGCGTGTTCGAGCCGCTGAAGGCGGTCTCGAAGCTGGTGCTGGAGAAGCTCGCCCAGAAGACCTGAGCCTTCCGCAAGAGCGTGTCGCGAAACCCACCGTGGAGCGGGATTCCGGCGGTGGAAGGCTGTGCTATCGTCGGGGCGAATGAAGCGAACCCCCCTCTACGACACGCATGTCGCCCTCGGCGCCCGGATGGTGGAGTTCGCCGGCTGGAGCATGCCGGTCCACTACCCCACCGGGATCCATCAGGAGCACATCGCCGTCCGCTCGGACGTGGGCCTGTTCGACGTCAGCCACAT
The DNA here is from genome assembly GCA_037386005.1 of Deinococcales bacterium. Lineage (GTDB taxonomy): Bacteria > Deinococcota > Deinococci > Deinococcales > Trueperaceae > JASBRS01. The sequence continues at coordinate 3,007 of JARRMM010000033.1, forward strand.
GGGTGAGATCCGTGTGCTGGGCGACGGTGCCACCGCGTTCCTCCAGTTCGCGACGCTCAACGACCCGGGGCGGCTCAAGCTCGGACGCGGACAGTACACCATGCTGCCCAACGACCGCGGCGGCCTCATCGACGACCTCTACGTCTACCGCGAGAAGGAGCAGGAGTACCTCGTCGTCGCCAACGCGGCCAACGTCGAGGGGGTGCTCGGCCACCTGCGGACCCTGGCAGAGGGCTACGACTGCCACGTCGTCGACGAGTCGGCGACCTGGGCGCTGATGGCGCTCCAGGGGCCGGGGAGCGCCCTGCTCCTGGGGCACGTGGTCGACGACGACCTCACCGAGCTCCGCAAGAACGCCACCCTCGTGACGAGCGTCTCGGGCTGTCCGGTACGGCTCAGCCGCACCGGCTACACCGGCGAGGACGGCTTCGAGCTGTTCTGCCATCCGACCGACGCCCCCATCGTCTGGGACGTGTTGACCGACGCGGGAGCGGTCCCCTGTGGGCTCGGCGCACGCGACACCCTGCGTCTCGAGGCCGGCTTCCCGCTGTACGGCCACGAGTTCGACGAGACCACCAACCCGCTGTGCAGTCCGTTCGCCTGGGTCGTCAAGGACAAGCCGTTCTACGGCCGCGAGGCCATGTGGGACCGGTCCTGCCCCCGGCGCCTGGTCGGGCTGCGGCTGTTGGAGCGCGGCATCCCGCGCCAGGGCTACCGCGTCTTCCGTGGCGATGCCGCGGTCGGCCAGGTCACGTCGGGCACGCTCTCCCCGCTCACTCGCGAGAGCATCGGATTCGCCTGGGTCGATGCCGAGGCCGCCGAGGAGGGGACGGAGCTCCGGGTGGAGATCCGGGGACAGAAGGTCCCCGCTACGGTCGTCAAGCCGCCCTTCTTCGGGCAGTGAGGCTGACGCGTCGCGGCGCAGCCCCCGCCCTCGGGCGTCATCAGAGGAGTGAACATGCAGATCCCCGATAACCTCCGCTACACCGCTTCCCACGAATGGGTCTCCGCTCCGGTCGACGGCGTGGTCACGGTCGGCATCACCGACTACGCCCAGGACCAGCTCGGCGACGTCGTCTACGTCGAGCTGCCGGATGTCGGCACCGATGTCTCGGCGGGCGACCCGGTGGCCGTCGTCGAGTCGGTGAAGACCGCCTCGGACATCTACGCGCCGGTGACAGGCTCGGTGGAGGCTGTGAACGCCGGCCTCGACGACGCCCCCGAGCACATCAACGAAAGCCCGTTCGACACCGGCTGGCTCTTCAAGATCCGCGTGGGGGACGCCGGCCAGCTCGGCGAGCTGCTGGATGCCGGCGGCTACCAACGGGCGGTCGAGAAGGAGGGCTGACCTTGCCGTACCTTCCTCATTCGGAGGAGGACGTGCGGCGTGCCCTGGAGATCATCGGCGTCGACACCATCGACGCCCTCTTCGACGGGCTGCCGGCAGCGCTGCGAAACCCCGACATCGACCTCCCCCCCGCCATGGACGAGACCACGCTGCTCGCCCATCTACGCTCGCTGGCCGGACGGGACCGTAGCGCCGGCCCCGACTTCCTCGGCGGCGGCATGCGGCGTCACTTCATCCCGGCCGTCACGCCCCACCTGGCGCTGCAGAGCGAGTTCGTCACCGCCTACACGCCCTACCAGCCCGAAGTCGCCCAGGGGATCCTGCAGGCGACCTTCGAGTACCAGACGATGATGACCGAGCTGACCGGTCTCGACGTCTCCAACGCCAGCATGTACGACGGGGCCACGGCCACCGCCGAGGCGGCGCTTCTCGCCGTCCGGCAGACCCGTCGCGAGCGCGTGCTGGTGAGCCGCGGGGTCCACCCCGAGACGCGGTCGGTGCTGGCGACCTACCTGGCCGCACTGGACATCCGCATCGACACGCTCGACCTGAACGACCTCACCACGCCGGCTCCCGCCGTCGGCGACGACGTGGCGTGCGTGATCGCCCAGCAGCCGAACGCCCTGGGTGCACTCGAGGACATGCCGTCGCTATCGGAGGCCGCACACGGTGCCGGCGCTCTGCTGGTGGCGGTGGTCGATCCCCTCAGCCTCGCGCTGCTCAGGCCGCCGGCCTCCTACGGGGCCGACATCGCGGTGGGCGACGGTCAGACGCTGGGGAACCCCACCGCCTTCGGAGGCCCGAGCTTCGGCTTCATGGTCGTCACGGACGCCCTGCTGCGACAGCTGCCGGGCCGCCTCGTGGGGCAGACGGTCGACGTCGATGGACGGAGAGCGTTCGTGCTGACCCTTCAGGCACGGGAGCAGCACATCCGTCGCAGCAAGGCCAAGTCGAACATCTGCTCGAACCACCAGCTCACCGCGCTGATGGCGACCGTCAACATGGCGGCGCTGGGGCCGCAGGGGCTGCGCGAGATGGCGGTCGGCTCGGTGCGTCAGGCGCACCGGCTGGCCCAGCGCCTCGGCGACGCCGGACTCGAGGTCGTAACCGGCACGCCGTTCTTCAACGAGTTCGTGGTCCGGACGCGGCGCCCCGGCGCCGAGCTGCGCGCCGCGCTGGCCGAGCGTGGCGTGCACGCGGGCGTGCCCGTGGCGGACGAGTACGGTCTCGGCAACGCCGTGACGTTGGCAGCCACGGAGCTCGTCCGCGATGACGACATCGAGGCCCTGATCGCCGCTCTTCGTGCGGTGGGCGAGCTCGAGCCCCAGGAGGCGCACCATGGCTGAGCCGGCCCCGCGCGACTTCCCGCTCATCTTCGAGCGTTCCCGGCCCGGTCGCCGGGCCGCCCGCCCACCGCACCACGACGAGCCGGATCTGGCCCAACTCCTCGGTGAGGATCAGCTGCGCGACGCACCGCCTCGTCTGCCGGAGGTGTCCGAGCTCGACCTCGTACGCCACTTCACGCAGCTCGCGCACCGGCAGTTCAGCATCGACGGCAACGTCTACCCCCTGGGCAGCTGCACCATGAAGTACAACCCCAAGGTGCACGAGGAGGCTGCCGCGCTGTTCCAGGACCTCCACCCCAACCAGGCGCCCGAGAGCGCGCAGGGTACGCTCCAACTCCTGTTCGAGCTACAGCGCGACCTGGGGGCCTTGACGGGCATGGACGCCGTCAGCCTGCAACCGGCGGCCGGCGCACACGGCGAGCTCACCGGCATCCTGATGATCCGCGCGTACCACCGAGCGCGCGGGGAGGGCGAGCAGAGGCGCGTGGTGCTGGTCCCCGACGGCGCCCACGGCACCAACCCCGCCACGGCCGCCATGGCCGGCTACCGGGTGGTCGAGGTGCCCAGCGGTCCCGACGGCGAGGTGGATCTGGAGGCCTTCACGCGGGCGCTCGGCCCGGAGGTCGCCGCGGTGATGCTCACCAACCCCAACACCGTGGGCGTGTTCGAGACGCGGATCCTGGAGATCGCCCGGCGGGCGCATGACGCCGGGGCGCAGCTGTACTACGACGGCGCCAACCTCAACGCCATCGTCGGCCGGGTGCGGCCCGGCGACATGGGCTTCGACGTGGTGCACCTGAACCTGCACAAGACCTTCACCACCCCGCACGGCGGCGGCGGACCGGGCACCGGCCCGGTCGGAGTGAAGGCGCACCTGGCCGACTTCTTGCCGGTCCCGCTCGTCGTGCAGACCGCCAACGGCTATGGCCTGTCCGAGGACGTGCCCTCCTCGATCGGCCGCATGCGCTCGTTCCTCGGCAACGTCGGCAACCTGGTGCGTGCCTACGCATACATCCGGACGCTGGGCCTGGCAGGCCTCCGGAGGGTGAGCGGGCATGCCGTCCTCAACGCCAACTATCTGCGGGTGCGGATGCAGCAGGCGGGCTACCGGGTGCCCTTCGACCGCATCAACATGCACGAGTTCGTGGCGCAGCCTCCCGAGGGCGTGCACACCCTCGACGTGGCCAAGGCGCTGCTCGACTACGGCATGCACCCGA
>JARRMM010000033.1:7037-30696 GCA_037386005.1 Deinococcales bacterium
GTCGAGCCCACCGAGACGGAATCGCTCGAAACGCTCGACGCCTACGCCGACGCGCTCGGTGAGATCCTGGCGCGCGCCGCCGAGGACGAGGGCTACCTGGCGGGGGCGCCCTACGGCACGCCCGTCCGGCGACTCGATGAGGTGCGTGCTGCGCGCCAGCCGGTGCTCCGCTACGACTTCGGCGAGGGCGGCTGAGCCCAGGCCGGTCGGCTCGTACGGAACGGATGCAGGGCGGCTCCTCCCTGGGAGCCGCCCCGTCGCCTCATCGTTCCGGACCCGGTCAGCTGCTGCAGCCGCCCGCTCCCTCACCGTCCGGCGCGGTGCTGCCGTCGGTGCGGAAGCTGTGGCCGCACCCGCACGAGCTGGTGGCGTTTGGGTTGTTCACCTGGAAGCCGCCGCCCATCAGGTTCTCGACGTAGTCGACCTGGGACCCCATGAGCAACGGCCAGCTCCGGGCGTCGACCACCAGGCGAACGCCTTCGGACTCGAAGACGCGATCGCCCTCGAGCTGGGAATCGTCGATGGCCATGCCGTACTGGTAGCCGCTGCAGCCACCCGACTTGACGAACACGCGGATCGCTGCCTCCGGCTTGCCGCTGCTCTCGAGAAGCTCCGTCGCCTTGGCGGCGGCGGTGCGGCTGACGCTCATGCGCGGTTCCTGGTTTGCCGCTTCCTGGGCTGTCCCTGCCTCCATGCTGCGCTCCTTCACGAGCTCGACTCGCTGTTTGGGCCGTTATAGCACGCGCGGGTCTCGGGTTCCGGGCTCCCGGGCGACGCGACGCGCGCTGCGCGGAGGTGTGCGGCCGGCGTCGAGGACGCGGGCGCGGTTGGCAGCGTGGGGCTGGCCTGGTATACTCCGTACTCGCTCTTGGGCGTATAGCTCAGTTGGTAGAGCGGCGGTCTCCAAAACCGTAGGTCGGGGGTTCAAGTCCTCCTGCGCCCGCCACCAGCGATCCAGGACACACAGTGCGTCGGTCACGCAGCCTCACGGGTGGAGCGCTGCGGGACCGAGCCTGGGATAGTTGCGGAGTGCAAATACTGCAGCACGGACCTACACGGCGCTTCCTCTACGGCTTCTGGGCCTTGAGGCAGCGTCTGTTCCGGCATTCCGGCCCCGTCCTCAAGGAGCGACACGGACTCGAGATGGGCGACTTCTTCCTCCTGGACCGTATCGCTGCCAGCGACCTCTCCCCCACCGAGATCGCCGCCGCGCTGGAGATCCCGGCTCACGCCATCTCCCGACGGCTGGACGTGCTGGAGAAGCAGGGGTCGATCCGCAGGGCCCTCGATCCGCGCGACGCTCGCCGCCGCGTGCTCACCCTGACCGAGGCGGGCGAACGACGCCTGGAGCGGGCCGCCGCCACCATGGAACACGAGACCGAAGCCTTCCTGGGCGTCCTCGACGCCTGCGCGCTGGACGCCTTCCTCGACACGCTCGAGCGCCTCGCAAAGGACCGCACCCCATGACCGTGACCTCCCGCGACCGCACCCTCATCCTCGTCGGCATCCTCCTGGCACTCTTCCTGGGGGCGCTCGACCAGACGATCGTGGCGACCGCCCTCCCCCGCATCGTCGAAGACCTGAACGGGATCAAGCGCTACGCCTGGGTGGCCACCGCTTACCTGCTGGCGTCGACCGCGCTGGTCCCGATCTACGGCAAGCTCGCCGACACCGTCTCGCGCAAGAGCATCGAGATCTTCTCGGTCAGCACCTTCCTGCTCGGCTCGTTCCTGTCCGGCCTGTCCGGTGAGTTCGGCCACCTGCCGCTCCTGGGCGACGGCATGAGCCAGCTCATCATCTTCCGCGGCCTGCAGGGCATCGGCGGCGCCGGCCTCTTCTCGATGGCGTTCATCATCATCGCGGACCTGTTCCCGCCCAACGTGCGCGGGCGGTACCAGGGCCTGGTGGGCGCCACCTTCGGGATCGCCAGCGTCATCGGGCCCTGGCTGGGCGGGCTGCTCACCGACTACGCCGGCGGCATCATCCCCGGCGTGGCGGGGTGGCGCTGGGTGTTCTACGTGAACGTGCCGACCGGCGCCGTCGCGCTGTGGTTCCTGCTGCGCCGCATGCCGCCCTTGAAGCCCACCGCCGACCACGAGCCGATGGACGTGCTCGGCGCGATGCTCCTGGTGGCCGGCCTGGTACCGATCGTGCTGGCGCTCCAGCTCGACAAGACCACCTACCCGTGGGGTGGCCCCGTCACCCTCGGATTGCTCGCGGGCGGCACGGCGATGCTCGTCGGATTCATCCTGCGTGCGCTGCGCTCGTCCAACCCCATCCTCGATCTGTCACTGTTCCGCAACCGCGTCTTCTCCACCTCCAACGCGGCCCTGTTCTTCCTGGGAGCGGCGTTTCTGTCCCTGATCATCTTCCTGCCCCTGTTCATGGTGAACGTGGTCGGGGTCTCCGCGACGCGTGCGGGCATCAGCCTGATCCCGCTCTCGCTGGGGCTGGTCTTCGGCGCCGTGGTGTCCGGACAGCTGGTCTCCGCGATCGGCCGCTACCGGCTGCTGATGCTGATCGGCGCCGCCATCCTCTTCGTGGGCATCCTGCTGCTCTCCCGCATGGGCCCCGACGTTCCCTACTGGCGGGTCACGATCTACATGGTGATCGCCGGACTCGGCGTTGGCCCGTCGATGCCGCTCTACACCCTTGCCATCCAGAACGCCGTGGACGTGAGGCGCGTCGGACAGGCCACGAGCGCCTCGCAGTTCTTCCGCCAGATCGGCGGTACCGTCGGGGCTGCCGTGATGGGAACCGTGCTGGCGACCAGCCTGACGGCCTCCTTCAGCGCCATGCAGACGCCCGCCGGCATGGACGCCTCCTCCTTCGGCGGCGGCAACCAGGTCAGTGCCGAGGGGTTGGACCAGGTCCAGACCGGCATCAACGCGGCCTTCGACAAGCAGTACCAGGCGATCGCCGACGCGGTCCGCGCGGGCGACACCGCCAAGCTGCAGCAGGTGGTGTCGGCCAGCCCGATGCCGGCCCCCGCCAAGGCCATGGTCGTCATGGGCGCGACCCAGGCGATGCGGAGCCCACAGGCGGAGCAGGCCTTCCTGAGCCAGCTCAAGGACCAGTTCCAGCAGCAGGCCAAAACGGTCGCCGCCCAGGTCACCACGAGCATCCGCCAGGCGTTCGCCACGGCCGTGACCCACGTCTATCGCGACCTGCTCGTGGTCGTCGTCGTCGGCTTCCTGGTGACGCTGTTCGTGCCGGTGCTGACGCTGCGGACCAGCAACGACCACGCCGCGCCCGCGGTGCTCGACTGAGGCTCCGGCCGGAACCTCGTCCTGGACGGCACGGCGTGGACCCCACCGGCGAGCTCGACGCAGAGGGTGCGTGCTACACTGGGCTCGTGAGGACAGCCTTCCGGCCGTACCGGCTCGCCCTCGCTCTTGCCGTCGCCATCGTGCTGGCGGCAGGCGGGTCGGTCGGTCGCGCACAGGCCGGCGGCAACAGCGTGTGGCTGGTGCCCATCGAAGGGGAGATCACGCCGGCCACGGCGCAGTTCGTCAAGGCCCGTATCGATCGCGCCAACCGTGAGCAGCCGCTGGCGTTGCTCTTCTACCTCGACACGCCCGGGGGCCGCATCACGGCGATGCAGTCGATCGTCGACGCGATCCTCAACGACGCGCAGGTCCCGACCCTGGCCGTGGCGCAGAACGCCTTCAGCGCCGGGGCGCTGATCGCCATGAGCGCCGAGAAGCTCGCCATGTTGCCCGGGTCGTCGATCGGTGCCGCCCTCCCCATCACGCCCACACCCAGCGGGGCCAAACCGGTGGCCGAGAAGTACAACTCGGCCGTGCGGGGCGAGTTCCGCAGCGTGGCGGAGGCGCGGGGGCGCAATGCCCAGGTGGCGCAGGCGATGGTCGACCCGTCGATCGCCATTCCGGGCATCGCGACCAGCCAGGAGCTGGTGACGCTGACGGCCAAGGAGGCCGTCGACAACAACATCGCCAACATCCAGGCGAGCAGTGTGCGCGACGCGCTGCAGCAGTGGGGGTACGGCGGCGCGGCGATCACTCGACTGGGGCCGAACCTCAGCGAACGGCTGGCGAGCGCGCTCACCAAGCCGATCGTGGCGGCGGTGCTGTTGGTGCTCGGCATCGGCGGGTTGCTGATCGAGATCTTCACGCCGGGGTTCGGCGTCTTCGGCGGGGTCGGGCTCGTGGCGCTGGCCCTCCTCGCCACGGGCGCTTTCGTGGCGACGCCGGCGGGCCCCCTGGACATCGTGCTGATCGTCGCCGGGGTGGTGCTGCTGGCCGCAGAGGTGCTGGTGATCCCCGGCTTCGGGGTGGCGGGCGTGCTCGGCATCGCCGCGGTCGTGGTCGCCATCGTGCGCATCTTCCAGGGCTCGGCAGCCACCGTGCTCGGATACAGCGCACTCTTCGGCGGCGTGCTCGTCGCCGCCCTGCTATGGGTGTTGCCGAACAGCCGGATCGCCTCGGCCTTCCGGCTGACCGCCAGGCTGACCAACCCGCCCTCCCCCAGCACCGGCGGGACGCTGGGCAGCGCCGACCGGGCCTATCTCACCGGCCGCCAGGGAACGGCCCTGTCCGACCTCCGGCCGGCTGGCGTGGCGAGGTTCGACGGGGAGCGCGTCGACGTCGTCAGCGAGGGCGACTTCATCGCGGCGGGCAGCACGCTGACCGTGCTCCATGTCGAGGGCATGCGGGTCACGGTACGAGCGGTCGAGCCCGAGCCGGCCGACGAGCCCACGGCGTGAGCGGAGGCCGAGTGGGCGAAGGACGCAACGGAAGACCCACCTTGGAGGTGTTATGAGCTACACCGTGCTGATCATCGCGGGCGCCATCGTCCTGTTCTTCATCGTCCTGTTCTCGGTGATCCCGATCGGCTTGTGGATCTCCGCGGTGGCCGCGGGCGTGCGTGTGGGGCTGTCGAGCCTGGTCGCGATGCGTCTGCGGCGCGTGCCGCCCACCAAGATCATCCTGCCGCTCATCAAGGCCGACAAGGCCGGCATCGACGTCGAGCAGAACCAGCTCGAGGCGCACTACCTGGCGGGGGGCAACGTCGACCGCGTGGTCGACGCCCTCATCGCGGCGGACAAGGCGCGCATCCACCTCCCCTTCGACCGAGCCGCCGCCATCGACCTGGCCGGGCGCGACGTGCTCGACGCGGTCAAGGTCTCGGTCAACCCGCGCGTCATCCAGACGCCCAACGTCAGCGCCGTCGCCAAGGACGGGATCGAGCTCATCGCGACCGCACGCATCACGGTGCGTGCCAACCTCGAGCGCCTCGTCGGGGGCGCCGGCGAGGAGACGATCATCGCGCGGGTCGGTGAGGGCATCGTCTCCTCCATCGGCTCCACCACCAGCCACAAGGACACGCTCGAGAACCCGGACACCATCTCCAAGACGGTGCTCGCCAAGGGCCTGGATTCCGGTACCGCGTTCGAGATCCTCTCCATCGACATCGCCGACGTGAACGTCGGCCGCAACATCGGGGCGCAGCTCCAGACGGACCAGGCGGAGGCCGACAAACGCGTCGCGCAGGCCAAGGCCGAGGAGCGGCGGGCGATGGCCGTGGCGGCAGAACAGGAGAACCGTGCCGAGGTCGCCGCCATGCGCGCCAAGGTCGTCGAGGCCGAGTCGGAGGTGCCGCGCGCCATCGCAGAGGCCTTCCGGCAGGGCAACCTCGGGGTGATGGACTACTACAACCTGCAGAACATCCAGTCCGACACCAGCATGCGCGGGAACATCGGTCGTGCGGCGGGGCTGGAGGGTGACGAAGAGCCGTGAGCCTGGATACCGTCCTGACCCTGCTGTTCCTGGTGGTGTTCGTCGTGCTGCCGCTGGTGTCGCGCATCCTGCGCGAGCGGAACCGGCGTGCGGCTGGGCAGACCGGAACGGGGGGTGCTCCCAAGGCGGGCCGGCCCACGGAGGGGACGCCCGGCGCGGGACCCGGGCGGCAAGCGGACGCGGAACAGGTCCCACCGTGGCTGGCCGAAGCGCAGCGGCGGGTACAGGAGGCGCGGGCGAGGACGACGGCGGAGGCATCCGCTCGGCCGTCCGCAGAGGCTCCGGCACGGGGTGGCGCCCTGGTCCCGGAGGACGCGTTCGGTCCCGCCGCAAGGCCGTCGGCCGGGCGTGCGCTGGTACCCGAGGACGCCTCCACGCAGCGGAGAGCGCGTGGGCTGGTGCCCGAGGACCCCTTCGAAAGCGGTCTGGTCGGTCGGGAGGAGGAGCGCCGCGCGGGCCCCGGGCTGGGGCGCGAGGGGGTACCGGCCGAGCGGCTGCCCGCGCCGGCCCGGGCCGAGCCCAGGCTGGAGCCGCGGCCGGTGCGCCGCGAGGGGGCACCCTCCCCCGAGCCGGCCGCCGTGGAACGGGGGCACCGCCGGCGGGCGCGCCGGGCACGGAGCGAGGCACACCTGGAGGCGGAAGCCGAGGTGATCGTCGAGGCGATGGCCGCCTACGGGCGACCACCCGGCGGCACCGTCGGAGCTAGACTGGACGTCGTGGGTCTGCTGCGCTTCGACCGCGAGGCCATCGTGAGCGGCCTGATCTGGCACGAGATCCTGGACGAGCCGGCGTGGAAGCGCCGGCGCGGGAGGGCACTATCGCGACCTCGGTCACGCTGAAGCTCCGCAGCCCCGCTGAGGCCCTGTCCCTGTTCGGGCAGAACGACGAGAACCTCCGACTCCTCCGCGCGCGACTGAGCGCGACGGTCGTCGCACGCGGCGACGAGCTGCGCCTCACCGGCGAGGAGGCCGACGTCGAGGAAGCGGCACGGACCTTCCGGTCGCTCATCAACACCATCCGGAGTGGGGGGCGGGTGTCCTTGACGGAGCTCGAGCACAGCGACCTGGAACGTCTCGGCGATGGCGATGCCGCCTCGCTGACGCCGCCCGAGGACACGCACCTGCCGGGTCGGGCGCGCCCCAAGACCGCGGGGCAACGGCGCTACGTCGCCGCCATTCACGACAACCCCATCGTCTTCGGGAGCGGACCCGCGGGGACCGGCAAGACCTACCTGGCCGTGGCGATGGCGGTGGAGGCCCTGACCCACCGCCGCGTCAAGCGCATCATCCTGACCCGGCCGGCCGTCGAGGCCGGCGAGCGCCTGGGCTTCCTGCCCGGCGACCTGCAGGCCAAGATCGACCCCTACCTGCGGCCCCTCTACGACGCGCTGTACGACATGCTGCCCGCCGACCGCGTCGAGAAGCTGCTGGAGGTGGGCACCATCGAGGTCGCGCCGCTGGCGTTCATGCGCGGGCGCACCCTGAACGACGCCTTCATCATCCTCGACGAGGCCCAGAACACCACCCCCGAGCAGATGAAGATGTTCCTGACGCGGATGGGGTTCAACAGCAAGGTCGTGGTCACCGGCGACACTACCCAGACCGACCTCCCGGGCGGCGTCAAGAGCGGGCTCTCGACGGCCGAGGCCATCCTCCAGGGCATCGACGGGATCGCCTTCATCACCTTCAGCAAGGCCGACGTGGTGCGGCACCCGTTGGTCGCGCAGATCATCCGAGCCTATGAGCAGCAGAGCTAGCCGGAAGCGCGCGCGCGACCCGCGGGTGTGGGTGCTCTTCGCGCTGTCGGTGGCGGCGCTCACGGCACTGCTGTTCAGCGTCTACGGCAGTCGCCGCGCCGCCGCGCTGAGGCCGGGCGAGGTCAGCCCGCAGACGTTCGTCGCGCCGGTCGACACCCAGGTGATCGACCGCATCGCGACCGAACGGGAGCGTCAGGCCGCCCGCTCGCAGATCGGCACCGTCTACACGAGCGACCCCGAGCTCCAGACGCTGGTCACCAGCGCGGTGGGCTCGTCGAGCCTGCCTCCGAACGTCATCGACTACGTCGTCAACGCCTACAGCAACCCCAACGGCGTGAAGCAGTCGCAGATCGCCAACCTGATCGATCAGGCGGTCCAGCGAGCGCCGGCCGATCGCCAGAGCGAGGTCCGGCGGCTGTTGCAGCGGTACCTGGTGGCCACCTCGGTGCCCAACGCCAAGCTCACCGAAGCGGCCCGCGAGGCGGCCGCCTCGGCGGTCCAGCCCGTGATGCAGTCGCTCAGGGCCGGTCAGGTCATCGTTCGCGAAGGGCAACCCCTCACCCAGGACAACCTGCGGGTGCTGGAAGCCCTCGGCCTGTACAGCGCGCGTACCGCCCAGCTCAAGGGCACCTTCTGGATCCTGCTGGGGTCGCTGCTGCTGGCCCTGCTCCTGAGCGCGCCGCTGCTCTACGCCCGGCGCAACCTGGCGCCGGGCCTGTCCATGCCGCAGCTCACCTTCCTGGTGGTGCTGACGCTCGCCGTCGTGGCGGTGCAGCGGCTGGCGCTGCTGGCGTCGGGGAGCTTCCTGTTCGGGTTGCTGTTGCCGCTGGTGGTGGCGGTGCTCGTCTCCGAGACCGCCGGCCTCATGTGGGCCGTGTGGATGGCGCTCGCCGTGGGGCTGCTGGCGCCGCTGGCGCCCATGTTCGCGCTGGGGGGCACGCTCATCGGCTCGGTGGTGGCCTGCCTGCTGGTGCTGACGATCCGGAGCCGCGTGGCGCTGCTCCTCGCGGGAACGGTCGGTGGCCTCGCCAGCGGCGCGACGCTGGTGGTGCTGGTCCTGGTCGGGGGCGGGATGACCGCGGGTGGCACCGCGCTGGGGGCGTTGTTCATGGTGGGCGGCGGGGTGCTCGCCGGGATCACCGCCCTGGGCCTGCTGCCGCTGGCCGAGTCGGGCTTCGGGTTCCTCACCGACTACCGGCTGCTGGAGCTGTCGGCGCCTACCAGTCCCCTGCTGCAGCGGTTGCTCATCGAGGCTCCCGGCACCTACCAGCACAGCCTGATCATCAGCAACCTGGTCGAGCAGGCGGTCCAGAACATCGGCGGCAACGCCCTGCTGGCCAGGGTCGGGGCGCTCTACCACGACGTCGGCAAGATGCGCCGGCCCCACTTCTTCGTCGAGAACCAGTTCAGCGGCGAGAACCCGCACGACCAGCTCAGCCCGCACCTCAGCTACCTGATCATCACGAGTCACGTCCGTGACGGGCTCGATCTCTTGCGCGAGTTCAAGATGCCGCGCGAGCTGGCGCCGTACGTGGCCGAGCACCACGGCACGACCGTCCTCAGCTACTTCTACAAGCGCGCCCTCGAAGACGCGAGCAACATCGACGAGCTCAACTTCCGCTACCCCGGCCCGAAGCCGCACACCAAGGAGACGGCGGTGCTGATGCTGGCGGACACCGTCGAATCGGCGTCGCGAACGCTCACCGAGCCGACCCAGTCGAGCATCCGGGCGATGATCGACCGCCTCTTCGAGCAGCGCTTGCAGGACGAGCAGCTCTCCGAGAGCCCGCTCAACTACCACGACCTGGAGGTGATCGCCAACACCTTCGAGCGCATGCTCACGGCCATCCTCCACCGTCGAATCAGCTATCCTTCCCCGGAGGAGGTCAAGGGGCTTCGCCGTGGCAGTGGAGATCCTCGACGAGACGCAGCGGTACCGACCGGCTGAGCGGCTGGAGCACGCCCTGGAGGCGTTGCTGAAGGAGCTCGGAGCGGAGGACCGCGACGTGACGGTGGTGCTGGTCGACGACGCCACGATCCACCAGCGCAACCTGCGCGACCGCGGCGTGGACGCGCCCACCGACGTGCTCTCCTACCCCACGGGCGAGCCCGACGATCGAGGTTTCCCTTCCGTGCCCCACCTGGGCGACATCTTCATCAGCATCGACACCGCCGCTCGCCAGGCGGCGGAGCGCGGTAGCGGGCTCGAGCAGGAGGTGCTGGTGCTGGCAGCGCACGGCCTCACCCACCTTCGCGGCTTCGACCACCCGACCGACGAGCGCTGGCAGCCGTTCCGTGCCGCCGAGCGTCGCATCCTGGCGCTGGCCGGGGACAGCTCCACCCCGGAGGTGGAGGCGTGAGCCGCTCGAGCCTGCCGGTCGCCTTCGGGTACGCCGCCCGAGGCGTGTGGCGGGCGCTGCGGCGCGAGGCGAACTTCCGGATCGAGCTCGCCATCGGCGTGCTGGCGCTCGTGCTGGCGTGGTGGCTGGGAGCGCCGCTGGTGCCCGTGCTCCTGGCGGCGGGCCTGGTGCTCAGCGCCGAGCTCGTCAACAGCGCCATCGAATCCGTCGTCGACCTTGCCTCCCCCGATCAGAACGAGCTCGCCGCCGCCGCCAAGGACATGGCCGCCGGCGGGGTGCTGGTCGCGTCGACGTTCGCGCTGCTGGTAGGGCTGGCCGTGCTGGGGCCGCCGCTGCTGGTCCGCATGGGGGTGCTCCATTGAGCTGCCAGCCACCGGCCGATCTCCTGGCGGCCGCCCGGGCGGCTCACGCCCACGCCTACGCGCCCTACTCGGGCTTCCGCGTCGGCGCCGCGCTGCGCGCCGACGACGGCGCCATCGTCGCGGGCAGCAACGTCGAGAACGCCAGCTTCGGCCTGTCGCGCTGCGCCGAGCAGTCGGCGGTGCAGGCGCTCGCTACCGCGGGCGGCCGTCACTTCAGCGAGCTGGTCGTCTTCACCCATGCCCATCCCCCGGCCAGTCCGTGCGGTGCGTGTCGGCAGATCCTGTTCGAGTTCGCGCCCGACGCCACGGTCTATCTGGTGAACGATGCCGGTGCCTGCGAGACGCGGTCGGTGGCCGATCTCCTGCCCCTCGGGTTCCGTCTGAAGGCCGGTGAGGCCGGGCCTTAGGGTTCTCACCCCCCCGGTGGTATCCTCCCCCCTGATGATGAGGTCCCTACGGTTTCTCCTGCCGCTTCTCGTGGCGGTGTCGGCCCTGGCGTACGCCCAACCGGCACCCACCCGCGTGGTCGTGATGCCCTTCGATGCCAACGCCTCCGCCTCGACCTACCAGCTCGGTCTTCCCACCGCCCTGCAACGTGCTCTCAACGAGATCCCCAACGTCTACGTCCCCGCTGTGGGCGACGTGGCCCTCGTCATGCAGAAGGCGAACCAGGCCGGCAAGAACGAGCAGGCCGAGGTGCGAGCGTTGTTCAGCCCCGACGCGGTGGTCCAGGGCACGGTCACCGGCAGCGGCGCCGACGTGGGCGTCACCATGACCCTCGACCAGGCCGGTAAGAAACAGACGGTCACCGCCCGCATCACGGACGGCAAGCCGGCGTCGCTGGCGCGGGCGGCCGCCAAGGCGCTCGCTCAGGCGCTGCGCTCCGACCTCGGCGCCACCACGCTCGGCCGGATCGACGAGGCCGCCGCCCAGACCCCGTCGCTTCCCAGTCTGGGGCCGGTGGCGCTGGCCGCCTCCCGCTTGCCGGGCGCCAAGGTCGACGACCTGGCGACGGCGGCGCAGCTCGATCCGAACTCGGCCTGGGTCAAGGTCGAGTACGCTCGGCTGCTCGCCCTGAACGGTGACGCCAAGACCGGCGTGAAGATCGCCCAGGAGGCGGCGAAGGCGCAGCCGGACGACGTCGAGGCGCAGGTCGTTCTCGGCGTCGTGCTGCAGGCAGACAACCAGAACCAGGCGGCGAAGGCCGCGTTCCAGAAGGCGCTGGACCTCAACCCCGCTGAAGCGGTCGCGCTCACCGGGCTGGCCGGCCTCGAGAGCGATCAGACCAAGGCGACCCAGGACCTCCAGGCCGCCATCCGGGCGTACCCGCGCATGCTGGACGCCTACCTCCAGCTCGCCAACCTGCAGAGCAGCGACCAGCGCTCGCTGCAGACGCTGCGCAACGCCGAGAACGCGATGCCGGAGTCGCTGGCACTGCACCGGGCGATCGTCCAGCAGGTGCTCAAGATGGGCGACGACAAGGGGGCCCTGGCCTACCTGCAGCAGGCGGTGCAGGACCCTATGGCGTCGTCCGCGGGACTCTACGCCCTGGCGCGCATGCTTCCCGCGGACGTGACGGAGGGCGCGCTGGCGCTGGTGCGGCAGGGTGAGAAGACCTACCCCGGCGCCACTCTGCTGAAGGCGACCGAGGGCGAGCTGATGATCCGACAGGGCGACTACGCGGGCGCCGAAGGGGTGCTGGCGCCGCTGCACACCGCCAACCCGAAGGACGGCGGCATCGCCAGCCTCCTGACGGTGGCGCAAGCCCGGCAGGGCAAGATCGACGCCGCGCGGCAGACCTTCGAGAGCGTCAACGGTACGGGCGCCACCGCGCAGCGCGACCTGGCGCAGATCTACCTCGCGGCCGGGCGGGCGGAGGCGGCGCTCAAGCTGCTCGAGCCGCTGGTCAACGGCTCCGGCGCCAAGCCCGACGCGCAGACGCTGGCCTACTTCGGCCTGGCGCTCGGCCGGATCGGCAAGCTCGATCAGGCGCAGGCCGAGCTCGAGAAGGCGCTCAAGGCGCAGCCCAACCTCACGTTGGCCCAGCGTGGCCTGAGCTTCCTGCAGCAGCAGCGCAAGCTCACCGGGGGTGAGCAGGTGACGTTCACCGCGGAGGCCGGGGCCGCCTTCCAGCAGGGCATCTACGCGCTGGAGGTGCAGGACTACCCGACCGCGGTGAAGGCCTTCCAGCGCGCGCGCAAGCTCGACGACAACGGCCTGGCCGCCTTCTTCGAGGGGTACGCTCAGCAGCTCACCGGCAACCCGCGCTCGGCCGTGGCCAACTACGAGACGGCGCTCAAGGCGTTCCCCGACAGCGACATCGTCCTCAACGATCTCGGCTACGCCCACCTGCAGCTGGGCCGTTACGACCTGGCCCTGCAGCAGCTCGACAAGGCGCTCAAGGCCAACCCGAACAACGCGCAGGCGCACCTCAACCTGGGGCTCACCTACTACGGCTTGAGCCGCTACCAGGATGCCATCAAGGAGTTCGACCAGGCCGTCAGGCTCGATCCCAACCTGAAGTCTTCGGTGGCGCAGGTCCGCAAGCAGGCCCAGCAGAAGGCCGGGGGGCAGTAAGCTCGCCCTGTGCGCTAGCATGACGCCATGAGCATCCGGGCCAGCGTGCGCGCCCTGGCGCGCTACCACTTCACCCCGAGGACCTCGTCGGTCAAGCTGGACCAGAACGAGAGCCCGTTCGACCTGCCCGACGCCGTCAAAGCTGCGGCGCTGGAACGGCTGCGCTCCACCGCGTGGCAGCGCTACCCCGAGCTGCACCCGCGCAGCCTCGAGGAGGCGCTGGCGGCGCGGCACGACTGGGACCCGGACGGCGTGGTGGTCGCCAACGGCTCCAACGTGCTCCTTCAGGCGCTGGTGATCGTGGCCGGCATCGGGCAGTCCGTGCTCACGGTGAAGCCCACCTTCCAGGTGTACGGGCTGCAGGCCCGATTGCTCGGGGCCGAGCTGATCGAGGTGCCGCTCGGCGAGGGCTTCACGTTGCCCGTCCAGGCGTTGGCCGGAACGATGCCGGAGCGGCGCGGCGTCGCGTTCGTGGCCAACCCGGCGGCGCCGACCGGGAACGTCCATCCCAGGGAGGCGCTGCAGCCGCTGCTCGACCGCGCCGGCACCGACTGGCTGGTGGTCCTCGACGAGGCCTACGCCGACTTCGCAGGGACCGATCATCTCGACCTCGTGGCACGTCACCCGCAAGCCCTGTCGGTGCGGACGTTGAGCAAGGCGTTCGGCCTGGCTGGAGCGCGCGTGGGGTACGGCCTGATGCGCCCCGAGCTGGCGGCGGAGGTCCGCAAGGGGCTTCTCCCCTTCTCACTGTCATCGCTGCAGGCGTCCGTGGCACTGGCCGCGCTCGAGCACCCGCAGTACGTCGAGGAACGCGTGGCGCTGGCCATCCGTGAGCGGGACCGCCTGTTCCAGGGGCTGGCGGCGTTGCCGGGGGTGGAGCCGTTCCCCTCGCACACCAACTTCGTGCTGTTCCGCGTGCACGATGCCGAGCGTGTCCATCAGGGCCTGCTGGAGCGTGACGTGGCGGTCCGTCGTCAGGACCACCTGCCGGGCCTGGAAGGGTGCCTGCGCGTGACCGCGGGAGCGCCGGACGAGAACGACGCCTTCCTCGTCGCTATGCGCCAGCTCACCGCCACGGAGGCCGTCGGTGGCTAGGCGGGCGTCGGTCGAACGGACCACCGGCGAGACGCGGGTCCGGGTCAGCCTCGACCTCGACGCCGGTCCGGGCGGCGGGGCGGCTACGGGGCACGGTTTCTTCGACCATATGTTGGACCAGATCGTCCGGCACGGCCGCTTCGAGCTCGAGGTCGCGGCCGAGGGAGACCTGCACGTCGACGTCCACCACCTGGTGGAGGACTCCGGCATCACGTTCGGCCAGGCGGTCGCGCAGGCGCTCGGCGACCGCGCCGGCATCGAGCGCTATGCCGACGCCTTCGTGCCGATGGACGAGACGCTGGCGCACGTGGTGCTGGACCTCTCGGGTCGGCCCACGCTGGCCTTCGAGCCGGCCGGCTTCGTGGGCGACGCCGGTGGCTTCAGCGCCTACCACCTGCGGGAGTTCCTGCGAGGCTTCGCCAACCATGCCGGGGCCACGCTGCACGTCCGGGTGCTCGCCGGCGAGGAGACCCACCACGTGGTCGAGGCCATCGTCAAGGCGTTCGCCCGCGCCCTGCGCGACGCCACCCGCATCACCCACGAGGGCGTCCCGTCGACGAAGGGGTTGCTCTAGCCGTGCGCACCGTGCTGATCGACTACGGCGCCGGTAACCTGCACAGCGTCGAGCGCGCCCTCGCGCGCGCCGGGTTGGCGGTGGAGCGGTGCGATGCGCCGAGCGATGCCGCCGGCGCCGAGGTGCTGGTCCTGCCGGGCCAGGGGCATTTCGGACAGGTGATGACCCGGTTCCGGGCATCCGGGTTCGAACCGCTGGTCCGGGAGCACGTCCGCAGCGGCCGTCCCTTCCTGGGCATCTGCGTGGGGCTGCAGCTGCTGCTGGAGGCCTCCGAGGAGGCGCCCGAGGTGCCCGGCCTCGGTCTCCTGCCGGGCACGGCCCGCCGCTTCCCGGCCGCGGGCGTGAGCGTGCCCCACATGGGTTGGAACCAGATCGTGCGGCATCGGCAGCCCGCGCTGCTCGAAGGGATTCAGGATGGAGCCTTCGTCTACTTCGCGCACTCCTACTACGTCGGCTTCGACGACCTCGACGTACCGGGCGCCGTGACCGAGTACGGTCCGGTCACGTTCAAGAGCGCCGTCTCGCGCGGCGCTCTGCATGCCACGCAGTTCCATCCCGAGAAGAGCCAGGGGGTCGGCCTCCGGGTGCTCGCGAACTTCGCACGCCTCGCCTCCAAAACGGTGGTGGCCTAGGATGGCGCGTATGCGGTGGTGCTTTCGGACCGTGCTTCTTGCGGTCGCGCTGATCGCGGCGATGGCGTCGGCACAGTCGCCCTCGCAGGCGCCGGCGGTGGCGTGGACGGTCCAGACGGTGGCCCTTCGGGACCTGCGACAGGCTGACACCGTGGTGGCCCAGCTGAAGAACCTGGGCTTCGACGCCTACGACGAGTTCGCCATGCACGACGGCAAGCAGTTCGTGCGAGTGCGGGTAGGCTGCTACACCGACCGGGCTGCGGCCCAGGCGGTCGCCGACGCGCTCGCGAAGCACGTCACGGAGCAGGC
Organism: Deinococcales bacterium; assembly: GCA_037386005.1. Classification (GTDB taxonomy): domain Bacteria; phylum Deinococcota; class Deinococci; order Deinococcales; family Trueperaceae; genus JASBRS01. Next base: position 22,462 of record JARRMM010000033.1, read on the forward strand.
GGTGGTGGCCACGCTCTCGTCGCAGGCCAAGGTCGATCGCTGCGTCCGCGAGGACATCGGCTTCCTGAAGCCCGCCGAGTGGACGCGGGTGCAGGCCTCCAACGGCCTACCGACGTTCCACGTGCGGCTCGCCGGGAAGGGCGCGGATCTGGTGTACGACGGAACGCGCTGGGTCGTGGTGCAGGATGGCTCGGCTCGACCGACCGCAGCCGCGCTCACCGGCCCGGCGTTCATCGCCGCGCATCCCGGCGGCGTGCCATGGGTGGCGCAGGAGATGCCGAGCGGCACCCACATGCTCTGCCCGGGCAAGCTGGTCGGTCACGCCGGTGAAGCGGCGATCGTGGAGCGCGCTGGCGAGGTGGTGGCCTGCCGGTTCGCGCCGCTCCCGGCGAGCCTGGCCAAGGGCGGGAGTCCGTGAGCGGACGCCTCGTCGTCCTGACCGGGCTCAGCGGCTCAGGCAAGACGACCGCGCTCCATGCGCTGGAAGACATCGGCTTCTACACCGTCGACAACCTGCCGCCGGCGCTCTGGGAGGGCCTGGTCCGGACCGCGAGCGAGTCCGGTGGCGGCATCGCCATCGGCGTCGACATCCGGACACGCGCGTTCCTGGACGCCGCCCCGGGGGCGTTGGCCGGGTTGCGCGCCAGCGGTCTGGCGACCACGGTGGTGTTCCTGGACGCTAGCGACCCGACGCTGGTGCGGCGCTACAACTTCACGCGCCGCACCCACCCGCTGGCCGAGGGCACGCTCACGGCCGACCTCGCCCAGGAGCGGCGTGCGCTCGAGGGCATGCGTTCGCTGGCCGATGTGGTCATCGACACCACGGCCAAGTCGGCGCGCGACCTGACGCAGGAGCTGTGGGACCGCTTCGGGAACGACAGCGAGTTCCTGCTGCAGGTCCTGTCGTTCGGCTACAAGCGGGGCGTCCCGACGGACGTGGACACGGTGCTGGACGTGCGGGCGCTGCCCAACCCCTACTACGACCCGGTCCTCAAGCCGCTGCCTGGGACGGCCCAGGAGGTCCAGGCCTTCGTCTTCACCCCCACCTCGCTCGACCTCTACACCCGACTGCGCGAGCTGGTCCGGGCGCTGGCGTCGGGCGCGCGCTCCGAAGGGCGGTCGAGCTACAGCGTGGCCATCGGTTGCACCGGCGGCCAGCACCGCTCCGTCGCCGTGGCCGAGCGCCTCACCCACGACCTCGCGGACACCTTCCGTACCCGTGCCCGCCACCGCGACCTGGATGAGGCCCTGCGGGAGCACGCGTGAGGCGTCTGCGGGACCGGGTGGCCACCGTGCTGACGTGGCGGTTCTGGCTCACCCCGGGCATGGGCGTGAAACGCCACGTGATGCTCGCGGTTGTCGGCGCCCTGCTCCTGGTCCTGGGCGTGGTGGGGGCGGTGCTCTGGGGCCTCAACGGCCGCCGGCGGGAGCTGTCCAGCCCGATCGAGCACGTGCTGGTGAGCGGTGCGTGGCGCGTGGCGGGTGGCTACCTCTCGGTGGTGCTGGCGATCCTCGGTGTGCTCGTGGCGGTGATCGCCGTGGGCCGGCTCAACCGCTCGCTGCTGTCGAACTGGATGCCCAGCCCCAGCCAGGCCGCCGTGCTGCTGCACCGCCGGTTGTCGCTGGCGCGCGGTCCGCGCATCGTGGCGCTGGGAGGTGGCACGGGGCTCAGCAACCTCCTGCGTGGCCTGCGCGACCACACCTCGAACCTCACGGCCGTGGTGACGGTCAGCGACGATGGCGGCTCGTCGGGGCGGCTGCGGGCCGCCTTCGACATGCCCCCGCCGGGGGACCTGACGGACTGCCTGGCCGCCCTCAGCGACAACGAGCTGGAGGTGAGCCGGCTGCTGCAGTACCGCTTCGCGCGCGGCGAGGAGCTCAAGGGGCACACTTTCGGGAACCTCTTCATCGCCACGTTGACCGAGGTCGAAGGGGACTTCGGTCAGGCCATCCGGGTCCTCAACCGGCTGCTCAACCTGTCGGGCGCCGTGTACCCCGTCACCGGCCGTCCCGTGACGCTGCTGGTCACCAAGGTCAGCGGTGACGTCATCCGTGGCGAGAGCCGCACGCGCCAGTGCGTGGGGCCGGCACGCGCGGTGGCGCTCGAGCCCGAGGCCCCGGAGGCGGTACCCGAGGTCATCGAGGCGCTCCAACGGGCCGACCTGGTGGTCCTCGGCCCCGGCAGCCTCTTCACCAGCACCTTGCCGCCCATCCTGGTGCCGGCGGTCCGGGAGGCCCTGCGGAACACCGACGCGGAGATCGTGTACGTGTGCAACATCATGACCGAGGCCGGCGAGACCGACGGTTTCGACGCCTACGCACCCACCTCGAGCGGCTCCCCGACCGGGTCGTGCTCAACAGCACCCCGGTGGACGAAGCGCGCCTGGAGGCCTACCGGGCCGAGGGCGCGGCCGTCGTTGCCCCGTCGCTGGCGCGCTTCAGCGAGATGGGCGTCGAGGTCCTCCATCTCCCGCTGCTGGGTCCCGGGCCGGTGGCCCAGCACGACAGCGAGCGGCTGGCGGCGTGGCTCACGGAGCTCGCTCGTAGCCGCGCGGCCGCGCGAAAGGCAGGTCTGCGACCATGATCCACCTCCTCGTCCTCGCCGTGGCCGCGCTCCATCTCCAGGACCCGGCCGGAGATGCCGTCGGTGACGGCAGCCTTGCGCCTCCTACCGCCCCCGTCTACGCCAACACCGCCGACTTCGATCTGCAATCGGTGGCGTTGACCGACGCCTCCGACCTCACCGTGCGTGTGACACTGGGGGCGCTACCCGACCCGGGGAAGCTCCCCAACGGCTTCTCGAACCCGATCATCGAGGTCTATCTCGATACCGCCGCCGGCGGCGCCCAGCAGCTCCTGCCCGGCTCGGGGATGGCGATGCCGCCCAAGCACGGTTGGAACATCGCGCTGCGCGCCACCGGTGACGAGGCCTTCGCGGTCGAGGCGAAGAAGCAGGGCTCGCCGTCGAGCTGGCCGCGCCTGCCCGTGAAGGTCGAGGTGCAGGGCAACACCATCACCTTGCAGACCAACCTCAAGCGACCGGAACACGCCACGCTCTATGCGCTCACCGGGGTGTACGACCCCTTCACCAAGGACGGCTGGCGCCCGTTGTCGACGAGCGTGTCGCCGTGGGCCTTCTCGAGCCCGACGCAGCAAGCGCCGGTCGTCGATCTACTGGCCTCGAACCAGGCCTCGCAGCGACGACAGATCGACAGCGGCGTGCTGGCCCCCTACCGTTCAGCCACGCACGGCATCGGGTGGCTGCTGCTGATGGTGCTGGGCCTCATCGTGGCGGCGGGCGGCCTGGTCCTGCGGCGTCGCGTCCGCGCTCCCGTCGGGCCCGGAGCCGCTCCGCCCCCGGGCTCCGCCCCCGATGAGGGGCCGGAGGTCTACGAGCGCTTCTTGAACGAGGAGGAGGAAGCTGCGCTGTGGCCGGATGCGGACGGGAGCGTCGACCGCGCGATCGCCGCGGCCGACCGGGCTCCGATCGTGGAGGACACGGCTGAGCAGGGCACGGCCGGCGCGGCCGGCGAGAGCACAGCCAGCGAGGACAGGGCCGGTGACGACAGGGCCGGCGGGGCGGCGCCTGGTGGGAGGAGCGGCCCGACCGCACCGGCCCGGGAAGCTGGCGACGGCGAGGCCGAGGAGGCACCGGACCAGGTGGTGCAGGACCAGGTCGTGCAGGACCAGGACGTTCGGGACCAGGACGTTCGGGACCGGGACGAGCCCGCCCCCCACGAGTCCGTGCCGCACGGGCCCGATCACGGGACTGCGGGGTCGGCGCCCCCGGAATCCCGACGCATGGCGGAGCCCCTCGACGACGAGGAGGCCGTCGCCCGCGACGGTGGGGCCACCGAGGAGATGACCACAGAGGACAGGGCCGACGAGGACACGACCGACGAGCCCACCCCCGCGGAGCCTGCTCCTGACGAGCCCGATCGCGACGAGCCTGCCCCCGACGAGCCCGAGGAGGAGGCTCGGCGGGAGCACTGAGAACGTACCGCGGGCGTGCTACGGGAGCATTGCGGGCGCGCGCCGCCGCATCGTGACGCGGGCGTGAAGAATCGCCGCGGCGTTCGCGCTATACCGGGGCATGGTCAACGGCAGCGATCCGCACCCCGTCAGGACCGCACCCGCCTTGCGACGCAGGCTCCTGATCGGACTGGCCGCCGCCCTCCTCTCGGGCGTGGCGATGGTGGTCAGCCGCATCCTGATCTCGGCCCGCACGCCGGTCGACATGCTGTTCGACCTGACCGGCCACCTCCTGGGGGTGCCGGCCGTGTTCAACCTCATCCACGGTCTTCCCGGAGGCCTCGACCACTACGCCAAGTACGGCCTGTTCACGGTCATGGCGCTCGTCTACGTCGCCCTGTGGACGCTCGCGGCGCTACCGCTGCTGCGATTCGGGCGCGGATGGCGAGTGGCGCTGCCGACTCTGTTCACCCCTGCGCTCGTGGGCCTGGTCCTGCTCCCGCTGGAGGGGCTCGGCCCCTTCGGTCTGACGCCCGACAACTACTTCTACCCTCCCCCGGCGACCCACGCGTGGGCGGCTGCGTTCGGCGCGGTCTACGGGGTGGTGCTGGCGCTGGCGCGCCGCCCGCGCAACGCCGCGGAACGCGTCGCGCACGACCCGCGCCGGCGCGAGGCGCTGGAGCGGAGCGCGCGTGGGCTGCTGGTGATCGCGGTGGGAGCGAGCGTCGCGCGCCTGGCCCTGGGCGCGCTCGCCCGGGCCGAGGCGCAGCTGCAGGGGTTGCTGGCACGGATCCGCGGGCTGGGTCCTGTCATCACCCCGGTGAAGGACCACTACGTGGTCTCGAAGAACTTCGTCGATCCGAGGGTCGGCGAGGCCCGCTGGAAGCTCAAACTGCACGGACTGGTCGAGCACCCGCTCGAGCTCGCGCTCTCCGACCTGCGCTCGCTCCCCTCGGTGACCCGCAGTACCACCCTCATCTGCATCTCCAACGAGGTCGGCGGCCATCTCGTGGGCAACAGCCTGTGGACGGGCGTGCCGATGCGCGACCTGCTCGAGATGGCGGGGGTGAAGGCCGGCGCCACGCACATCGTCATGCGCGCCGCCGACAACTACGCCGATTCCTTCCCCCTCGACGTCGGCCAGCGCGAGGGCACCATGGTGGCGTACCTGCAGGACGGCGAGCCGCTGGTCCGCGCGCACGGCTTCCCGGCGCGCGTCCTCGCTCCCGGCCTCTACGGCATGAAGAACGTCAAGTGGCTGATGGACATCGAGCTGGTCGACCACGACTTCACCGGCTACTGGGAGCAGCGCGGTTGGAGCCAGACCGCCGTCGTTCAGACGATGAGCCGCATCGACACCCCCACCGCGACGATCCTGGGGGGCGACGCTGCCATCGGCGGGATCGCGTTCGCCGGGCTGCGGGGCGTGAAGGCCGTGCAGGTGTCGGTCGATGGCGGCAAGAGCTGGCAGCCGGCCACGCTCCGTCCCGCGGACAACCCCTACTCCTGGGCTCTCTGGGGCTTCGAATGGCACGCGGACCCGGGAGAGTACGACGTGCTGGTCCGTGCCGTGGACGGCCGCGGCGAGGTGCAGACGTCCAAGCGCAGCCAGCCCCTCCCCGATGGGGCGACCGGCTACCAGCAGGTCAAGGTGAAGGTGGGGTGACGCCGGCCGGCGCCTCAGCGGCCGTAGGTTCCCGTGACGACGAGCTCGGGTAGCTGACGCCCCTCGGCGTCGCTCCGGGTGCGCGTCACATCGGCGCCGAGCATGGCCAGCCGTCCGGCGACGTCCTCGTAGCCCCGGTCGACGAAGCCGACGCCGCTGATCTCGGAGCGGCCACGGGCCGCCAGCGCGGCCACGACGAGCGCGCCGCCGGCGCGGATGTCGGCGGCGTGCATGGTGGCGCCCACCAACGGCCCGCCCTCGATGCGGAGGGCCCGGTCCTCGAGCTCCATGCGGGCGCCGGCCCGCGCCAGCGCTTCGACGTGCGTGAAGCGGTACGGGTAGATCTCGTCGCGCACCGTGCTCGTCCCCTCCACGGTGGCGAGGAAGGCGCCGAAGGGGGCCTGCAGGTCGGTCGGAAGGCCCGGGAACGGCCGCGCGACGATGTCGGTAGGCCTGAGGGGGGCGGTGGCGTCGAGATCGACGTGGCTCGCACCGGTCGTCAGCTGCACGCCCGTGCGCGACAGCGCCTCCAGGGTGGCCTTGAGGTGGTCGGGGCGGACGTTGTCCAGCCGCACCCGGCCGCGGCTCGCCGCGGCGGCCAGAAGGTAGGTGCCCGCTTCGATGCGGTCGGGGATCGGGCGGTACCGGACGCCGTGGAGACGCTCCGCGCCGCGCACGTGGATGACGGAGGTCCCAGCCCCTTCGACGGTGGCGCCCATGGCCGTGAGCATGCGGGCGAGGTCGGGCACCTCGGGCTCCAGGGCGGCGTTCTCGATCACCACGTCGCGCCCGGAGAGCGCAGCCGCAAGCAGCACGTTCTGGGTACCGCCGACGGTCGAGACCTCGAAGCTCACGTGCCCACCCAGCGGACCGTCGCGGCGCGCCACGAAATCGCCGTCGATCTCGTCGACGGTGATCCCGAGGTCGCGGAACGCCTGGATGTGCCGGTCCACCGGCCGGGGGCCGAAGGCGCACCCTCCCGGCATGGGGATGCGGGCCTCGCCGCAACGGCCCACCAGGGCGCCCATCGCGACGAAGCTGGCGCGCATCTTGCTGACCAGGCGGTAGGGGGCGTGGCAGGTGGTGATGGTGCGGGCCTGCAGGTGCAGGTCCCGCCCCTCCCAGTGCGTCTCCACGCCGACGTGCCGGAGGATCTCCTCCGTCACCAGGACGTCGCTGAGACGCGGCACGTCCTCCAGGACCACGGGCTCGTCGGTGAGCAGGGAGGCGAGCATCAGGTACAGCGCCGAGTTCTTCGCGCTGAAGATGCGAAGATGACCCGACAGCGGCCTGCCGCCTTGGATGATGAGGAGGTCGTTGTGGTCGGTCATCCCCGTCCTTCGCCCGGCGTCCCTTCGGATCCGTGTGAGATTTGCCACATCATGTGCAAGTTACACACGCGCTGCACCCGTAGTCTAGGCTGGTAGCGCCACATTGTCAAGAATATGCGTCAGATGCTATAGTTGCTTGCTACTCGCAACCGCATGGGGAGGAGCGCCGTGCCCAAGAGGGAGAAAAGCAAGCGACTACAGGTCGTCATCACCGAGGCCCAGGACTCCCTGCTCACCAAGACGGCCTACCAGCTCTCCAATCCGGAACGCCTCGTCTCCAAGTCGGAGGTGGTGCGGCTCGGCATCGAGATGCTGAACCGTGCCGTCGAGGAGGGCAGGCTCGATCCCGAGCTGCTCAAGACGCTCGAAGAGCACTGAGCGCGGCGCGCTCCGATGTTCCAGACCGGTGACGTCGTCGACAACCGCTACGACATCCTGGGCGTCCTCGGCGCAGGGGGCATGGCCCAGGTGTTCCGGGCCCGCGACCGGCACCTCGAACGGGCAGTGGCGCTCAAGGTGCTCCGCCCCCACCTCACCGACACCGACAGCGAGCGCTTCCGGCGCGAGATCCGCGCCCTGGCCAGGCTGAACCATCCCGGCATCGTCAGCATCTACGACCTCGGGCTCGGCGATCACGTGTACTTCGCGATGGAGCTCATCGAGGGCGGCCCCGTCACGGACCTGGGCCCGATGGAGGCCGACCCCGAAGCGCTCGAGCGCCTGTTCCGCGCCGCCATCACGGTCGCGGAGGCCCTCGGGTACGTGCACCGGCTCGGCATGGTGCACCGCGATCTGACGCCCCGCAACATCCTCCTCACGCAGCAGGGGCATCCCAAGGTGATGGACTTCGGTCTGGTGCAGCTCACCGAGACCTCCCGCGAGTTGACGCGTACCGGTTTCACCCTCGGCACGCCACAGTACATGGCCCCCGAGCAGGCCACCGGCGAGGCGACCGGCGCGGCCACCGACCTCTACGCCTTCGGCGCGGTGCTCTACCGCACCGTGACGGGGTCCGCCCCGTTCGACGCCGACAACGATCAGGCCGTCCTCTACCAGCACGTCTACGGGGCCCCTACCCCGGCCGCCGAGCTCAACGCCCAGGTGCCGGAGCCGCTCTCGCGCGTCATCTCCGGCCTGCTCCAGAAAGACCCCGATCAGCGCCCGCTCTCCGGTTTTGCGGTGGCCGACGCGCTGCGCTCGGTCCTGGCCAGCCTGCGTGAGCGCGCCACCCATGTGGCGCTCGGCGGCCCCGGCCGCCGCGGCCTC